>NZ_LR215042.1:322086-644173 GCF_900660695.1 Mycoplasmopsis meleagridis
AAAATTATAATCGTATTGCTGAAGATATAGCATTAGGTCTTGAATATAGTAAAGGATTAATAAAAATTGAAACTTTAGAAGGTGAAGTAAAAACTTTTTCAAAATTACATTCGTGCATACATAAAGATTTTGAAATGCCAAATATAGAAACTAGACTTTTTTCTTTTAATTCTCCTTTTGGAATGTGCAACCATTGTAAGGGATTAGGAGTAGATTTAAAGGCCGACTTTGATGCTCTTGTACCAGAAAAATTTAAATCAATAAATCAAGGCGCTATTAAAATTTTTGAAAATACAGTAGGAACACAAAATTTAGAGTGACAAGAATTTGAAATATTGTGTAAATATTACAATATTGATTTAAACACTCCAATTGAGGATTTAAGTGAAAGAGAATTAGAAATAATTAAATATGGTTCGAAAGAAGAAATTGAATACGTTTTAATTTCTGTAAATGGTAATAAAACTAGAAGAAATAGATATATCGATGGTTTTTTAACAAAAGTAGAAAAACAATATATTGAAACTTCTAGTGAAAAAATTCGTGAATGATTAAAAAAATTCATGGGTACTTTCACTTGCAAATGATGCAAGGGTTCAAGATTAAATGATTATGCTTTAGCCGTTAAAATTAACGATTTTAATATTAACGATTTTGCAAAAATGAGTGTTAATGATGCTTTAATTAACTTGGAAAATCTCAATTTATCTGATGAGCAAAAAACTATATCTGCCTTAATTAAAAATGAATTAGTTAATCGCTTAACATTTTTAAATAACGTTGGATTAAATTATTTGACATTAAATAGAAATGCTGAAACTTTATCTGGTGGAGAAAGTCAGAGAATTAAATTAGCTACTCAAATAGGCTCTAATTTAACTGGTGTATTATATGTTTTAGATGAACCATCAATAGGATTGCATCAAAGAGATAATGACCGTTTAATCAAAGCACTAAAAAATATGGTTGATATAGGTAATACTTTAATAGTTGTCGAACATGATGAAGATACTATTAAATCAGCCGATTATATCGTAGATATAGGACCAAAAGCAGGTGTCCATGGAGGTGAGGTTGTAGCTAAAGGATCACTGAATGAAATAATAAAAGAAAAAAATTCTATTACTGGAAAATATTTAAGTGGCGAATTAAAAATAGAAATTCCTCATTCAAGAAGAAGTGGTAATGGCAAAGTTGTTGAAATTTTAGGAGCAGCTGAAAATAATTTAAAAAATATTGACGTTAAAATTCCTTTAGGTAAATTTATTGCAGTAACTGGTGTTAGTGGTTCTGGAAAGAGTACATTAGTTAATGAAATCCTTGTTCAAGGACTTAAAAAAATACAAACAAGAAATCCAATAGGAATTAAAGTAGGAAAATTTAAAAGTTTTAAAAATGCTTCGTTAATAGATAAAATCATTCCTATTAGTCAATCTCCAATAGGAAGAACTCCTCGTTCTAATCCTGCAACTTATACAAGTGTTTTTGATGATATTAGAGAAATTTTTGCTTCCGCAGAAGAAGCTAAATTAAGAGGTTATGCCAAATCAAGATTTTCTTTTAATATTCCTGGGGGAAGATGTGAAAAATGTCAAGGAGATGGCTCTATCAAAATAGAAATGCACTTTCTTCCTGATGTTTATATTACTTGTGATAGTTGTGATGGTGCTAGATATAATCGTGAAACATTAGAAATTAAATATCACAACCGTAACATTAATGATGTTTTAAATATGACTGTTGATGAAGCAATTGATTTTTTTGCTGCAAGAAACAACATTATTACTAAATTAAAAACATTACATGATGTAGGATTAGGTTACATCAAGTTAGGGCAATCTTCAACGACTTTATCGGGTGGAGAAGCTCAAAGAGTTAAATTGGCAACCTATTTACAAAAAAAGCCTACAGGAAAAACATTATTTGTTTTAGATGAACCAACTACAGGACTGCATTCATATGATGTAGCTAATTTGTTGGTAGTTTTAAATAGAATTGTTGATAACGGAGATACAGTTTTAGTCATTGAACATAATTTAGACGTTATAAAAACTGCCGATTATATTATCGATTTAGGACCTGAAGGAGGAATTGAAGGCGGTAAAATCATTGCTACTGGAACGCCTGAACAAGTAGCTTTAAATCAAAATAGTTATACCGGAATGTATCTTAACGAAATGCTTAGAAAAAAATAAAGTAACCACTTTATTTTTTTATTTTTTTATAACTCAAAAATATATACAAAACGTAACAATAATTTTTTACCTAATGTATATATTTTTATATCTTCCAAAAACTTAAATATACTCTAGTAACATACTTCACAACCGACTGTATCTTTTTACTATCTTCTTTTATGTTTTGATCCCGTTTTGAGTTTTTCAATATATCGACCAGCCTTATTAATTTACAAAAGTATCATCTTATAATATTTACTACACTTCTCTCATAATAGCTGTGTCCTCTTTTTCGTATATACATCACTCTAAGAGAAAACTAAGTCAAAGAATATCTATTGCACCCCCATAGATATTTCAACCCCCTAAAAGTAAAAAAGCCCCTTAAAATCAAAAAACTAGCTGTATTTCTAGCTAGATCATCATCGTTTCTATTTCATTTTTTATATTTTCTAAAGTCCTTTATTTTACATATCTTGGAAGGCATAAGGCGCAACTTTTTGCAGCATATTCGGTATAGTCATCTCTAGTTTCGTGACGTATTTGATACAATGAAACTTTTTATCTGAACTCTGAAACTATTCCTCTATACTCAGAAACTTTTTATATAGGCATAAAAAAGACGGTATTTCTACCGTCTAAAATTAATGTATTCAGTTCTAAAACTATGATTTATGCCTTAGATATTGGAATCCATAACTCCATTTTATAGTTAAAACTATACATATCACCTTCATAGTAGTATTCAAAGTCGGGTTTTCCTGAATGAACATATCCATGCTCAGGAAAAAATACTTCCATTACATATTTCCAACCATTATGAATACACTCCGGAACACTTCCTTTTAACTCTACAATGACATATTCTGTTTCATCCACTTCCAAAATATCTAATCCCATACTTTTTGCTTATATTATTTGCCTCTTTGGCAATAAGACTATTAAATTTCTTCTCTGAATAATTTTTTCTATTAAGCATTTCTTCTGCTATTTCCTTTGGCTTTTTATAATCCAAAACAATGGAGATAACTATTTCGACAAGCTCTCTTTTTAGATGTTTTCTGATGAGGCTACAAATTCTCTCGTATTAAAAACTGTTAATATAATCTTCTGTCGGATCGTAAAACCTAAATAGTCTAAGATATTAAAAGAATCATCTTTTTCACTTGCACAGATATATCCCGCTGTACCATCCATTTTTCTTTTCTTAGGCGTTGGATCGATATGCCTTGTTTCACGATGGTAAATGTTATATTCGGGACGGTTATATTCTTTGTTTATTTTTTCTTGAACTTTTTCTTTAATTTCTTCTTCCATCTGGTCATCTAAGATATCGATGTTTAACCAGTTTTTGATTTCTTCTAGTTCTAAATCGAACTCCATGAACTCATTTTCAACTCTGTATTGGATTTTCATAAAAATCCCATCTCCTTTCTGTCTGTTGCAGTAAGGGGACGGTATACAAAAAGAGCCGATACTATGTGAAGTACCGACTCTTTGCCTAGAATTAGGTATAGGAAAATAGAGGTACTTCACACAGCACCCCACAGATAAAACTGTGAGTGCCATATGATGTATCCCATCGCCCTATAGCTAATCAGGCTTTGAAATATATTTTTTTGTTAAGGCTGATTCTTCAAATCAGTCGCTGTTTAAGGATTATTTTTTATAGTGGTTACTTTCCACTCTTTTTTGTTTGTGCTAATGCACTTGCTGCTACAGATTTTGATAATTTGCTGTAGCGTCCATCTCGAAGTATTTTGCTTGCTTTGGAAGCAACTGACTTTGAAGTCTGTTTTAAATTCTTTGCCATGTTTTTTACCTCTTTTCTATTTAATTTCAAAGCAAAAATCTTTAATGCGAATTTCTGCTTTTCCAAAAATACTGCAAAATAATATAATGTTTAAAAATAAATGCAGTTTTTCCTAGTGGTTAAATTTTATAATGAGTAAATTTTTTACTGGTATCAGTTTGGTTAAACTTGGTTATTCGTGGTTAAAAGGTGGTGAATGCTTTGGAATTTAAGATATTTTTTCAAATATTAAAAAATAGAATCAGTGATGGCGAGGACGTCCCAAGCTTCATGCGTTATTTGATTTCTTCAATAACTGAATTAAGTGAATCGGATTGGGGTGCGCCCAAAGATCCTACTGATAGAGTGAAAGAGTCTACTTTAAGAAATTATTCCAAAAGCAACCTTTCCAAAAAGATGGCTCAAAGCATTGTTTACCGACTAAATAAAGATGATTTCATTACTGAAATTGATAGTAAACCTAAGGATGCACTAAAGTTACTAGCTGATGATATTCGACCTTATAACCCATCTGTTTCACCTTCAAATGTTAATGAAGTTGTAGCTGATATTTTTATTGACATTATTAGAACTTCAGCCGGATTGACTTCTCAAGACAAACTTGAAGCTCAAAAACAGTTGGCCAGTTCGACTGGTTATAAAAACAAGTATGGAAAATACCTATTAAAAGAATGTGATAACCACTGTGCAATGCCCGGTTGTGGAAAAATATTATATGTTTCAAATAAACAAGACATTAATGACGTATATGAAGTTATCCTTATTGATAAAACTAAAGATAACAATATTAAAAACCTCATTGCGCTGTGTCCTCAGTGCTTTGCAACTTATCAAATGGATAACTCTTCCAAAACAAAAAACTTATTGAAAAGAATAAAAAATCCTTGTCCATTCATATGGAAGATATGCTAGAACTCAGCGATCTTACATTAGAACAAGGATTGATTGAAGTTATTTCAAAATTAAGTAAATTAAAGAATCACGATTTGACAAATTTCACAATGGAGCCAAAACAAATTAGCCAGAAAATCGATCCGGATGAAAATCTCATTTTATATAACGATATCAATATGGCTGTAACCACGTATTTCCTAAAGATAAAAGAGATTTTTATAGATCTTGATAAAAGTAAAGTCATTGATTACGAAGAGTTGCAGTGTCAAATAAGGTCTGCATACAAAAAATTAAATAAACAAAAACGTAGTGCTTCAGATATTTTTAATGACCTATCTGAAAAAATACATAAAGTAACGCTAGGTGACATTAGATGCTGTCAGCTTATCGTGTGTTACTTTATACAGAGCTGTGAGGTGTTTGATGCAATTACCTAATAAATTATATCCATATAGCAAAAGCACCCTAGCGTTAATCCCTAGAGTGCTCCAAGAAATTGAAAAAGGTAATAATAATGTAGTAGAGATTTTCCATGTACTTAATTACGAGTTAGAAAATCCCACAGATTTTTTATCCGTAATGGATTGTCTTTATGCCTTAAATGCTATTGAAATGTCCGATGAAGGTGAGGTGAAAAAATGCTTGTAGAAATCTACTCTCCTGTTTTTAGGAAAAATAGAACTATACGTCCACCGATAAGATTTAATCTTGGATTAAATGTTATTCAAGGAACAGATCAAGCTTCAAACTCCATAGGAAAATCCTCCGCACTATTAGCTATAGACTTTGTATTTGGTGGTGATACTTATCTAGATAGTGATGGTGTTAGAAATATTGGAAACCACACTATATATTCATGTTTTGAATTTGATAAAAAATATTACTTCGGAAGATCCACTGCAGATCCAGACCTAATCAAAATCTGCAATTATGATTATTCTGAAAAAAATAAAACCTTAACTAAATCAGAGTTTCTCAATTGGCTAAAGGAAAAATATTCAATCGATCAAACAAATCTTTCCTTCCGTCAGTTGATAAGTACCTATTTTAGAATATATGGGAAAAATAACCTACAAGAAAAATTTCCATTACAAGGGTATCAAGGTCAAAATACAAGAGATTCCATAAAGGTTCTAATAAGCCTTTTTAATTACTATAAAAAAATTGAACTCTACCAAAGTAGATTTGATTTGGAAAGTGATAAACTAAAAACCTATAAAAGCGCTAGAAAGTATGATTTTATTTCAAGCCTAGTTGGTGGAAAAAATCAATATGAGGAAAATCTTCAAAAAATAGCAGACTTAAAGGCCACCTTAGATTCTTTAACAGATACAAACACTGAAGCTATTACACAGGAAGAAATCGAAGAATCTAAAAGGCATGAAGCACTAAAGGAAGAAAAATATAATCTTGAAGTAAAACTATCTAGACTAAAGCGTAGAGTTAACCTTATAAATGTCAGTTTAGAGTATGGTCTGATGCCTACAGAAGCAGACTTAGAAGCTTTAACGGAATATTTCCCTAATACTGATATTAAAAAAATATATGAAGTTGAAAACTATCATAAAAAGCTCTCAAACATTTTAAATACTGAAATTGAAAAAGAAAAAGAGCAGATTGCTGTGGAAATCAAAGAGCTTAGTAATACCATTGATAGCATAATAAATGAGATGTCTAAACTTAAAATTAAAAACACTTTCTCAAAAGAGTTTTTAAATAGACACTCTGCACTTCAATTCCAAATATCGGCTCTGGAAAACCAAAATAAGGTTTATTTAGAAGAAACCGAACTAGCTACATCTAAAGCTGATGCAAAAAATAGGTTAGAAAAAAATATAGAATCTATCCTCTCAAATATTGCATTTAGGCTAAATGAGAAAATGCAAGAATTCAACAGCAAATTGTATGAAGAGAAAAGAAATGCTCCAACTATAGCTTTAAAAAATTACAATAACTATAATTTTTCTACACCAAAGGATACTGGTACAGGTACAAACTTTAAGGGTATGATACTTTTAGATTTAGCAATATTATATTTATCATCATTACCGGCCCTTGCTCATGATTCCTTACTCTTTAAAAATATAGATGATGAGGGTATTGATGGAATAATAAAACTATATACAGCTACCAAGCAATTAGGAAAACAAGTATTCATAGCCTTTGATAAACAAAGTTCATATAGTAAAGAAACCTACTCTATTTTACAAGAAAACAGGGTTCTTCAATTAGATGAGCGTGGAGGTGAATTATATGGAAAATCATGGAACAGAGAGGTCAACAATGAAACTCAGCTATAAACAAGTTATGGAAGTTATTAATAAAGGCCTTACAAAGACAAAGATATGTGAAATGTCCGGAATCAGTTCATCTTCAATGACTAAATTAACTAAGTGTGACAATGTTACAACTGATGTTTTGATTAAAATATGTAAAGTTTTAGACTGCGATATAAGTGATATCGCATAGATTTTGAAGGAGTAAAATAATACTTTTTTATTTTTGTTCCTGTATATACAGAAACACAGTTTTTTAACTATCTAACTTGAATACCTTTCTATAAAGGTTACAATTAAATTTACAAATGAAAGTAGGTGTAAACATGAAACTTGATAGTATAACTAGCATTTATAATATGGGTGATACTTCAATTCGTGTAAAGCAAACTGTCGAAATAAATTAAAATCATTTTAAGAGTATTAGATAAATTCATGTCTAATTCTGTAAAATGGAATAAAAATGTAAATCTTCAAGAAAATTTTTATAAAACCTTCTTAAACGAAATTGTAAGATTAGAAAGTGAAGAAGGAATTGAACTTTTTAAAGACTTTAAGAGAAGCAAACATTATAAACTCCCAAGTTCTGGAAAAGTAGGTTTTAGAGGAAGAACTTTAACAAACCCCCTTGTTAAGATTGGACTAATTAATTCTGCTAGAAAACTTTCATCTTTAGGTAATAATTATCTTGACTCTAAACTGAAACCGGCAGACGAAATAGAAAAGATATTAGATTTAGACAAAGATAATCTTTTATACTTTAGACAGTTTATGAAATTACGTATATATGAGCATAATAGCGATAATTATTTTTATAATTATCGATTTGCAATTAAGTTCCTATCAAAATATGATGATGTTCCACAAAATAATCTGCTTGCAATTCTAGAATCAATAAAACCCTGTCTATCCAACGACGAACTCGAGGAAATTATTTCTAAATATTCCCAAGTTCAAAATGGAAATGTTTCATTTGATGAATTCTTTTCTTCTACTTTTTCAAGATATATGATTTCAGAGGAAAAAATTTTAGAAGCAAAAGATATGTTCAACAATAAACAATTCTCTGATGAAAATTTTGCAAAATTATTTTCAAATAGAGATAGTAAAAAAACCTCATTACTATATAAAGATTTTGTGCTATTTTTGATAGAAGCACAAGATAATCCAGAAAATAATGATGTCATTCCCCATTTATATAAACTTTCAAGAAATAGTAAAATAAAAAAGGCTTTTGGAGCTGGAAAAATACCAATCAAAATTTCAAAAAATGATACTACAAAAACCTTTTTAAAAAATAATTCAGGCAACCCTTTGTTAGGTAATGATCATTATGGTAAATATCTTCAATTTCTTTTCAGCAAGAATAATGATTTAATTCATGAATATTCTGATATGGGTAGGCGAGCTTTCCAAGTGACTGGCTTGATTAGTTTTAATAATGGGCTTGCAAATCTTAATAATAAATGGATCATTTCTCCTCTTTTAGAAATACTAGGGGATAAGTTTTCTCTATCAGGAAATGACTCATATTTTGAATATGAAGAAAATGACGATAGTTTTTGGTTTTCAGATACTACTCTAACCGAAATTTTTTCAATAACAAATAATGAAATTGAAAAATTGTTTGCTATTATCGGAAAGAATTTTAATACAAAAAACATCTCCGAAATTTCAAAGTTAATTGAAGATAAACAAGAAAATGAGTTTAGAGAATTTGTAGAAAAAACTTTCCCAAAAGAAAAAATAATAACAATTCTTAATAATATTATTGTTAGAAATGATGACGAGGTATTCAACGAAGTAACTGATAACGCCACTATACCAACAATATATGAATATATCCTAACAATAGCGTGGTATCACATCTCTAAAAATAAATCATTCAAATTGTTAGATACATTTCAAGTCTCTTTAGACGGTAACAAGCTGCCTTTAACTCACAGAGGTAGCGGTGCTGGTGACATTGAAATCAAGTCTGATGATTACTCTTTACTTATTGAAGCTACACTTATGAACATGAATGCTCAAAAACGTGGGGAGTTAGAACCTGTAATAAGACATTCCACTAACTTTGCAGTCGATAATCATCCAACAAAGACTCAGACTATTTTCATCGCTAATGAACTTGATGATAACGTATTGAATATTTTTAGAGCAATGCAATTTGTACAGCTGAACAGCACTTACAATAGTAATATTTCAATAAGTGGATTGAACATATTTGCATTATCTACTAAAGAAATAGTAGATATACTAAAAAAAGAAATATGTGATATTGAGATTTTAGAAAAAATAAACTCGAATCTTAATTCCTCCCCTGCTTACATTAACAATGATTGGAGAAATAATATTTTATTCGATATTTTCAAATAATCTCAAGTAATGTAACTAGTCTTTGAAAATAAAAATATCAACCCCCCTCTTCAAATATGATATGTCCCCCTTTTACTGGTTTACTCAGTAAAAGGGGGACATATCAATGTCAAATATTATCTGAGGAATTTATCAATAATTCGTTATTAAAACCTCTTTTGTTTTAGAGGAGCTAGCTGCAGATTGGTAATTTGAATTATTATAATTATGGTTTAAATAGTGAATTGTGTATTTTTTAGCCCAATCTTCAAGTAGTTTATTTTTTCTTCCATTATGTTCTAGTACATTTGAAAGAGCAAATTTAATACCCTTTTTATTTAAATTATCCAAACAAGCCAACAAATCTATTTCATCTAATTCAGTCCACCCACCATTTTCATTATAAGTGGCAGTTGAAATTAAATAAGGAGGATCCAGATAAACAAAATCATTTATTTTATCTATCTCTTTTAGTAAATCTCTAAAATCTTTATTCATAAAAACAATATTTCTTTTAGTAACAGTATTCTTGAAGTCTATCAATTTCTGTTCCATTTTTAAGTTGAAATCTCTTTTTCCAACTGGTGTATTATAAAGCCCTGAATTATTGAATCTAATTTGATTATTGAATGCATAAACTAATAACGTGTAAAAAACTAAATTCTCATTATCTTTTATATTTCCTTCATTGTAATCTTTTCTTAACTGTAAATAAGATTTTTCATTTACGCTCTTTAGTCCAATAGATGAATTAACGTTATAATAACTATATCCATATTTTTTTGTATTAGATAACTTATATCTAGTGATTAATTTCTCGACACCTTCTATTACCTTATAAATATCTTCCGTATCTAAATATTTTAATAAGTTGACAATATGTTCATCAATGTCATTAATAACAACCTTATTAGCTTCTATATTTATAGCTACATTTGCTCCTCCAGAAAAAACATCATAAAAAGTGTCTATTTTCCTAGGAAATAAAGGTAATATCTGTTTTAATAATTTATATTTTCCTCCGGAATAATTGATTGGAGACTTAACATATTTTTTTTCATTTATTGTACATAAATACAATAATTCTTTATGATTCTTAATATTAGTTTTTCCCGTTGTAAACACCTTAAATGACGTTTCGAATATCTTTACATCCCCTCTTTTCTGAAGCGATGAAATTATCTCATCATTTGAAATTTTGGCATTAGAACGTCCATTACCTTTTTTCGCCATATTATTGTACGAAACTAAAATATATTTTGCGTTAATATTTTCAATAAGATCATCAAATGCTTTTGGCGCTAAGTTTGTTGAATAGGCTGATTTTATATTTTCTCTATTAACCATCTTTCTAGCAACACCTATGACTTCCGGTTTTTCCCAGTTTACTATATTCTCTAATAAATGATAAGCATCTCCATATTGTCTAGAATTATAGGGAGTATCTATGTAAACTAAATCAGCATAAATTTTTCTCACTAATTCATTTGCATCTTCACAATATATTGAATTGTTTTTATTTGCCTCTAAATGTGGAACTTTTAAAAGCAAAGGTTGATATGAATCCATTTTCTTTCTATAGGCATCATAATGTCCAACGGTATTAGCTACCTTATCCATAGCATAAATTAATGATGTTAATAGAATAGATTTTTCTCTATCGTTAATATCTACTGTTTCAATTTTTTCTCTTATATAACCAATTTTTCTAGCATTATCCAATGAAAAATACTTATTACCAAAATTAATTGAAACATAATTGTCTTCTGAGGGTTTAGATAAATTAAATTCTCTAATTAACTTTTTAATTTTATCCATATCTACAAAATCATCACTAAACCAAGTTTTATATACCACAAGATTTGAAGTCAATATATCATTTACAATAATTTTTTTTCCACTCTTTTTAAAATAGTCAGCTACAACTCCAGTACCAGCAAAAATATCTGCAACACTTTCTACTCCACACGTATATTTTGCTACTATTTCTCCAATAAAATCCAATAGTTTTTGCTTAGATCCCAAATATCTTCGATTCGAAATTAACAATTCTTCATCTTCTGAGTAAGTTTCGCACATATCGATTTTATTATATTTCTTTTCAATAACATTCCTTAAATTAACTTCATCTTCTATAGACCATGTAAACCAATTTCTAAAACTTTTACTCGGTGCTTTCAATAACCCTGTAGATATCCAATTGTGAATTGTTTGTCGTGTTATACCATATTCTGCTTCAATTTGTCTTGTTGTCTTATATTTTTGAGAGCACAAATTAAACCTACAAATTTTCATATATATGCATCTAATTACTTTACAAGTATTATACCATATGTTCCAGTAGAGTATCTACAATTTTTATTCCCAATTCATGACTAGTTTGTTGCTTCAATTTTAATGTATACTCCTTGTTCAATATGAGCCTTAAATTCAAATATAAACTTCTACAATTTCAAAAAAATTTTCTTTCCTTTAATGAAACTTTAATGTTACTTAAAAAAATATATATTAAAATTAAAAGGATCTACTTAGAGGATAAATATGAAAAATATTGAAAAATATGTTGCCACTTATTTTCTTAAAACAAGAGAGATAATTAGTAAATATAAACCAGATAATATTATTAAGTTACAATTTTTTCAAAGAAAAGATCATGCTCTTTTAGGTGGCATGAACGAAGTATTAGAATTGCTAGAAAAATATACAAATACTTCAAACTATATTATTAGATATCTTGAAGAAGGAACTTTAATAAAAAATAATGAAATAGTTCTAGAATTAGAAGGAAAATACCAAGATTTTGGCATTTTAGAAGGTGTAATTGACGGTATTTTATCTAGATCTACTTCTATAGCAACTAATGCATATGATTGTGTGCAAGCAGCCAAAGGAAAACCAATTATTTTTATGGGTGATAGAATGGATCACTACTTAATGCAAGAAAGAGATGCTAACGCAGTTAGATTAGCAGGAGTAGAAATTATGTCAACAGAAGCACAAACATTAGCAAAATCTTTTGTTGAACCTTTTGGATCCTATCCGCACGCACTAATACAAAATTTTAAGGGTGATATTAAAAAAGTAACCAAAGCTTACTATGAAACTTTTCCTAATGAACAAATTATTTCTTTAATTGATTATCATAACGATGTTATTAATGATGCTAAACTTTCCTATGAAGCAATAGGAGATAAACTCTGAGGAGTAAGAGTGGATACTTCTAGAGGTGTTAAAGATCATATGTTTGATAATTTAGAAAATGATGAAAAATATTATGGTGTAAATATTGAACAAATTAAAAACTTAAGAAAAGCATTAGATGAAATGGGTGCTACAAAAACTAAAATAGCTGTTTCATCAGGCTTTACAGCAGAAAAAATAGCACAATTTGAAAAAGCTAATGCTCCTGTAGATTTTTATGGTGTTGGCCAAGCAATTTATAAAATAGAATGCTTTTTTTCTGCTGATGCTACAGTTTTAAATGGCCATAATGAAGCTAAAGAAGGAAGATATTATCGCGAAAATAAAAAATTAAAAATTTATAAGAGTAAATAAAATGTACAATGTTGGTTTATCACTTCTCTACAATATTATTTTCTTTCTAGTTGGTTATATTTTTATAGGTTCTCTAAATACTTCAATCATTTTAAGTAAATGAAAAAGAAAAGATGATGTTAGAAATTATCACAGCAAAAATGCTGGTGCTACTAATAGCTTAAGAACTTATGGCAAAAAATTTGCTTTAATTGTCTTTTTAATTGATTTTTTTAAAGTAATTTTGAGCGTTCTTATTGCTGCTTTAATTATTAATTTAGCTATTAATAAGAGTAATTATAAAGTTTTTGTTTCACCACAAATTATAGCTTTAGGTATTATCATCGGTCATATTTTTCCTTGTTGATTTAAATTTAAAGGTGGCAAAGGAGTAGCTTGTTCTGCTGCTTTGATATTAACAATTAATTTAGTTGCTTTTCTTATTGCCGCTTTAATTTTTTGATCAATTGCTTTAACTAAAAAAATTGTTTCCTTAGCTTCTATTTCTGTAGCTTTGGCAACTATTCCTTTTATTTTCATTCCTTGAATGACGCAAGGCATTTTAGGTTTTTGAATTAATAATGTTGCGTTTAATCCTTATTTAACGCCTTTAAGTAAATTTTGATTTATCAGTCCTTTAATTTATTTAATAGCCTCACTATTAGTAGTTATTATGCATTATGAAAATATTAAAAGAATAATTAATGGCAAAGAAAAACAACTAAAAATAAAAAAATAAGCTTAGACTTATTTTTTTATATCAAATCCTCTTTTTTAACAAATTTATATTCTTTAGGTCTTAAATTTTGATCTAAAACTAATTTACCAAATTGTATTCTATGCAAATTTACTACTTCATAATTTAAAGCTTTAAACATTCTTTTAATTTGATGATATTTACCTTCAAAGAGAGTTAGATACATTTTTAAATCATTTATTTTTTCAACTTTACATTCCTTAGTATATTCATTCTTGCCTATAAAAAGGCCTTTTTCAATTATTTTTATATATATTTTTTTAAAATGTGTCTTTTAGCAGAAGTTAAAAAATGGTTTAATGACCCGTCATTAGAAAGAATAATTAAACCAGTAGTATCTTTATCTAAGCGTCCAAAAGTATTTAAATTTTTAATATTTCTTATTTCTTTGTCTAATAAATCATAAACTAACTTATTATGATTATCTTGGTGAGAACAAACATAATCTTTAGGTTTATTTAAAGCAATATAGAAATATTTATCTGTCATATAGCTTATTTCATTAATTTTTAATTTATCTTTTTCTAGATCAAAATTATAAGTTGCTGAATCAATAATTTTTTCATTAATTTTAATTTGTTTTGTTTTTATTAACTTTTTAGCTTCTTTTCTTGAATAGGAGGAATAATTACTTATTACTTTGAGAATATTCATTAAAAACTACCATCTCATTCGAATTCATAATCAAATATTCTAACAGTATCGCCTTTTTGAATATTTAATTTTAATAATTCGTCTCAAATACCTAAATTTTTTAATTTTTGATTGAATCTAAGTAAATTATCATAAGTATTAATAGGATATTTTTCATAAATATATTGCACTTGAGGGCCAATAATTTCAAAAAAACCTAAATAAGGATTTAAGATTTTATACTCTTCTGCTAATTTAATTTCTATTTCTTCTTCTTTTTCCTCTAAAATAGGCATTTTTTTATTAGCTTCTAATAAATTTCAAATAGCTTTTTTTACTTTGTCAAAATTTTTATTTTCTAAAGCACTAATAGCAACTATTTTTAAATTAGGATATTTATTGATAAATTTAGCATAATTAGCTTGGAAAGGTTCTAAATCATTTTTATTTGCAATAATTAATTGCGCTTTTTTTTCTAAGTTAAAACTATAGTTTTTTAATTCATTATTTATTGTTTCATAATCTTCAAGAGGATTTTTTTCTAATGAACCAAAATCAATAACATGAACTATAACACGACATCTTTCAATGTGTTTTAAAAATTGAATTCCCAAACCTTTGCCTAATGATGCGCCTTTAATTAAACCTGGTAAATCTGCTAATGTAAAAGAATGATCGTGGTATTTTACTAAGCCTAATTGCGGAATTAAAGTAGTAAATTCATAATCAGCAATTTTAGCCTTAGCATTGGATAAAGCACTTAATAAAGTACTTTTACCAGCACTAGGTTTACCTACTATTCCTACATCAGCCATAACTTTAAGAACAATTTTAGCTTCAAAATGTTCACCTTTGGAGCCATTTTCGCAAATTCTAGGAGCAGTATTTTTAGGTGATTTAAATTTTAAATTTCCTCTACCACCAATTCCGCCTCTAGCTATTAAATATTCTTTAGCTTCAACTACATCAGCAATTACTTTATCATCTTTATAAACAATTGTGCCTAAAGGTACTTTGATGTAAGTGTCTTTACCTGCTGCACCGTAGAGATTTTTAGCTCCTCCATTAACACCATCCTGTGCGGTTATTTTTTTATTACCATAAAGAGAAAGTAAAGTATTTTTTCCAGCATCACCGACAAAATAAATATTTCCACCTCTGCCACCATCTCCTCCGTCAGGGCCACCTTTATCAACGTGCGCTTCACGACGAAAAGATATCATACCATTACCACCTTTGCCGGCTTGCAAAGTTATTTTTAATTGATCTATAAAACGTGCCATAAATTTCCTAACTAACTTTTAATATTTTATATTATTGTTATTTAAAAGAAATTAGAAAACACGCTTGAAGCGTGTTTATAAATTACTATTTTTTCTTAGCCAAAATATAAATTACTAAGCCAACAACTACAAAGAATAAAACACCTGTAGTAGTAGAAGTAGCTATTAAGGCAATTTTATTTTTATCGTTTTCTTTAACTACTGAATTATTATTAGTTGTAGGTTTTTGTTCTTCGTTAGTAACTGAATTTTTATCAGTAGAAGGATTTTGTTCAGAAGAAGTTTTGTTAGAAATATTTTCATCACTAGAAGTATCTGGTTTTTCACTAGAAGAAGAGTTTTGAGTAGAAGAGTTTTATTCAGAATTATTTTTTTCTTCACTAGCAGCTAACTTATTTTGAATTGAAGCTAAATTATTTTCTAATTCACTAATTTTTCTATTCTTTTCATCGAGTTGTGTTTTTAAATCTGCTATTTCATTATTTTTAGTTGCTAAGTCATTATCTTTAGTTTCAATTTGTTGATTTAAATTAGCAATTGTTTGTTCATTTTCTTTATCTTTTTTGGTTAATTTTTGAACTTCTTCTTCAAGTAATTGCACCAAAGTATTTGAATAAGCATTAGCTAACAATTGAATAGGGGGCTCAACTTCATATTCGCTGTGTGAGCTTATTTTATAGTCATTTTTAACTTTATCATAAATCGAATTAGCTTTTTCAATTAATTTAGTTTTTATCTCACCAGTAGCTAATTTTAAAGTCTCATTTATTTGTTTAGCACTATAATATTCGGCAGCTAATGATGTTGTAAATTCATTTAACTGTAAAGTTTTAGAAACAGCTGTGCGGTAATCTCTTTTTTTAATTGCTTCATCAGCTTCTTTAACTAATTCATTACATGCATCAAATAAAAATCCTGTACTAACTGTTCCTATTTTTAACAAACTTATGTTGGTAGCTTCATTAATTGCTTTTAATTCTTTAGTTATTTTATCAACTGTTTGAATCATATTGTTTTTAATGTAATTTATTGAAGCTATTAAAAGACCTTTGATCTTATTTTCTTCTGATAATTGTTCAGTTTTTACCTCACCAGTAGGGCTATTGGTAGCAGAAGTAGATTCTGTTGAAGAAGCTGTTTCTTCTGTTTGAGTTGAAGTACTTATTTTATTATTTTTTTCTTCAATACTTTGTTTAACTTTAGTTAGTTCATCACCTAAATATTTAATTGCTGTTTCGTCATAAGCATTAGCTATTAATTTTACTGGTGGAAATAAATTATTATTAGCGTTATGATTTGATAAATTAAATTGTTTTTTAGTATTTTCATAAATATTACTTGCTTGAGAAGCTAAATATGATCTTAAATCTTTATCACCATTTTTTAATAATTCATTTAAATGTTTAGCAGCATAATATTCTGTGGCAAGATCAGAATAAATTGACATAAATTCACTATTATTTTTTAGTAGTTCAGGATACATAGAATTTATTTGTTTCGATTGAACAAGTGTGTTAAAAGTTCTAGTAAGTTCGCTTACTTTAACAAAAAGTCCGCCCAAATATTCTTTACCTATTTTTTCAGTATCAATTTGGTAATTATTTTGAATATCAGCTAATAAAAGCGTAATGTTATTTAAAGTTTGTAAACTCAATTTATAAAAATTCACAGTTGAATTAGCAGTATTATTTATCAATTGATTAAGAGCACTATTATTACTTGTATTTTGACTTTGATTTGACGATGTTGAAGAATTATTATTTGTAGTAGAATCGGCTTGACTAATAAAAAAAGGTAAAGTAGCTAACGAAGAAACTATAGGTAAGGAAAATAGATATTTCTTTTTCATATTAAAAAATAAAAACTTTCTTAAATTTGCATTAAAAGTTTAGCTTTTTGCAAAAAAAAAAAAAAAAAAAGCACCTCATAATGGTTTTTGGCACTTTTTGTTTTAAATAGCTCTATTTTTTCTTAGCCAAAATATAAATTACTAAACCAACAACTACAAAGAATAAAACACCTGTAGTTGTAGAAGTAGCTATTAAAGCAATTTTATTTTTATCGTTTTCTTTAACTACTGAATTATTATTAGTTGTAGGTTTTTGTTCTTCGTTAGTAACTGGATTTTTATCAATAGAAGAGTTTTCTTCAGGAGAAGTGTTATTAGAAACGTTTTCGTCATTTGAAGAAGATGGATTTTGACTAGGAGAACTTTCTTCACTAGGAGAAGTATTGTTAGAAATATTTTCTTCGTTAGAAGTATCTGATTTTTCGCTAGAAGAAGGGTTTTGAGTAGAAGCATTTTGTTCCGAATTATTTTTGTCTTCACTAGCAGTTAATTTATTTTGAATTGAAGCTAAATTATTTTCTAATTCACTAATTTTTCTATTCTTTTCATCAAGTTGCGTTTTTAAATCTGCTATTTCATTATTTTTAGTTGCTAAGTCATTATCTTTAGTTTCAATTTGTTGATTTAAATTAGCAATTGTTTGTTCATTTTCTTTATCTTTTTTGGTTAATTTTTGAACTTCTTCTTCAAGTAATTGCACCAAAGTATTTGAATAAGCATTAGCTAACAATTGAATAGGGGGCTCAACTTCATATTCGCTGTGTGAGCTTATTTTATAGTCATTTTTAACTTTATCATAAATCGAATTAGCTTTTTCAATTAATTTAGTTTTTATCTCACCAGTAGCTAATTTTAAAGTCTCATTTATTTGTTTAGCACTATAATATTCGGCAGCTAATGATGTTGTAAATTCATTTAACTGTAAAGTTTTAGAAACAGCTGTGCGGTAATCTCTTTTTTTAATTGCTTCATCAGCTTCTTTAACTAATTCATTACATGCATCAAATAAAAATCCTGTACTAACTGTTCCTATTTTTAACAAACTTATGTTGGTAGCTTCATTAATTGCTTTTAATTCTTTAGTTATTTTATCAACTGTTTGAATCATATTGTTTTTAATGTAATTTATTGAAGCTATTAAAAGACCTTTGATCTTATTTTCTTCTGATAATTGTTCAGTTTTTACCTCACCAGTAGGGCTATTGGTAGCAGAAGTAGATTCTGTTGAAGAAGCTGTTTCTTCTGTTTGAGTTGAAGTACTTATTTTATTATTTTTTTCTTCAATACTTTGTTTAACTTTAGTTAGTTCATCACCTAAATATTTAATTGCTGTTTCGTCATAAGCATTAGCTATTAATTTTACTGGTGGAAATAAATTATTATTAGCGTTATGATTTGATAAATTAAATTGTTTTTTAGTATTTTCATAAATATTACTTGCTTGAGAAGCTAAATATGATCTTAAATCTTTATCACCATTTTTTAATAATTCATTTAAATGTTTAGCAGCATAATATTCTGTGGCAAGATCAGAATAAATTGACATAAATTCACTATTATTTTTTAGTAGTTCAGGATACATAGAATTTATTTGTTTCGATTGAACAAGTGTGTTAAAAGTTCTAGTAAGTTCGCTTACTTTAACAAAAAGTCCGCCCAAATATTCTTTACCTATTTTTTCAGTATCAATTTGGTAATTATTTTGAATATCAGCTAATAAAAGCGTAATGTTATTTAAAGTTTGTAAACTCAATTTATAAAAATTCACAGTTGAATTAGCAGTATTATTTATCAATTGATTAAGAGCACTATTATTACTTGTATTTTGACTTTGATTTGACGATGTTGAAGAATTATTATTTGTAGTAGAATCGGCTTGACTAATAAAAAAAGGTAAAGTAGCTAACGAAGAAACTATAGGTAAGGAAAATAGATATTTCTTTTTCATATTAAAAAATAAAAACTTTCTTAAATTTGCATTAAAAGTTTAGCTTTTTGCAAAAAAAAAAAAAAAAAAGCACCTCATAATGGTTTTTGGCACTTTTTGTTTTAAATAGCTCTATTTTTTCTTAGCCAAAATATAAATTACTAAACCAACAACTACAAAGAATAAAACACCTGTAGTTGTAGAAGTAGCTATTAAAGCAATTTTATTTTTATCGTTTTCTTTAACTACTGAATTATTATTAGTTGTAGGTTTTTGTTCTTCGTTAGTAACTGGATTTTTATCAATAGAAGAGTTTTCTTCAGGAGAAGTGTTATTAGAAACGTTTTCGTCATTTGAAGAAGATGGATTTTGACTAGGAGAACTTTCTTCACTAGGAGAAGTATTGTTAGAAATATTTTCTTCGTTAGAAGTATCTGATTTTTCGCTAGAAGAAGGGTTTTGAGTAGAAGCATTTTGTTCCGAATTATTTTTGTCTTCACTAGCAGTTAATTTATTTTGAATTGAAGCTAAATTATTTTCTAATTCACTAATTTTTCTATTCTTTTCATCAAGTTGCGTTTTTAAATCTGTTATTTCATTATTTTTAGTTGCTAAGTCATTATCTTTAGTTTCAATTTGTTGATTTAAATTAGTAATTGTTTGTTCATTTTCTTTATTTTTTTTAGTTAATTTTTGAACTTCTTCTTCAAGTAATTGCGCCAAAGTATTTGAATAAGCATTAGCTAACAATTGAATAGGAGGCTCAACTTCATATTCGCTGTGTGAGCTTATTTTATAGTCATTTTTGACTGTATCATAAATAGAATCTGCTTTTTCAATTAGTTTCGTTCTTATCTCGCCTGTTGCTAATTTTAAAGTGTCATTTATTTGCTTTGCACTATAATATTCGGCAGCTAATGATGTTGTAAATTCATTTAACTGCAAAGTTTTAGAAATTGCTTTAGAATATTCCCTGTTTTTAATTGCTTCTTCTGCTGCTTTAACTAAATCATTGCATGCTTCGAATAAAAACCTGGTGCTAACTGTTCCTATCTTTAGTAAGCTTATGTTGGTAGCTTCATTAATCGCTTTTAATTCCTTAGTTATTTTATCAACCGTTTGAATCATATTGTTTTTAATGTAATTAATTGAGGCAATTAGAAGAGCTTTTATTTTATTTTCTTCTGATAATTGTTCTGTTTTCACCTCACCAGTAGGGCTATTGGTAACAGGAGTAGATTCTGTTGAAGAAATTTTTTCTTCTGTTTGAGTTGATGAATCATCTTTTTTGATTTTATTTTGATTTTCTTCATTAATTTTTTTAGCTTTAGTTAGTTCTTCTCCTAAATACTTAATTGCTTCGTTTTCATAAGAATTAACTATTAATTTAACAGGAGGAGTAAAAGCATTAGAAGTACTATGATTTAATAAACTAAAATTAGTTTTAGCATTGTTATATATATTTTGCGCATTGGCTGCTAGATGAGAACGTAAATTAGTATCTGCTTTTGATAGCAATTCATCTAGGTGTTGTACAGCATAATATTCTGATGCTAAATCAGATTGTAAACTAATAAATTCACTATTATTTGATATTAACTTAGGATAATCAACGGAACTATTTGGAGTACTTAATTTCTTTAATTCTTGATTAAGGCTATTTAACTTAGAAAAATTGAGAAAAAGATATTTTGCACCTAATAATGCAGTTTTTATTTTGTAAGTTGCTTCAATTTTAGACAAAATATTGATAGATCTAGATATAGTTTGAATACTTAAAACTGAATTACGATTACTACTTTCAAGAATACTTTTTTTAGCTGCTTCAAGAGACTGACTATCAGTTGAAGAAACTTGACTAATAAAAAAAGGTAAAGTAGCTAACGAAGAAACTATAGGTAAGGAAAATAGATATTTCTTTTTCATATTAAAAAATAAAAACTTTCTTAAATTTGCATTAAAAGTTTAGCTTTTTGCAAAAAAAAAAAAAAAAAAGCACCCTATAATGGTTTTTGGCACTTTTTATAGAATAATCAAGTTTATATAACAAATAAAAAACACGCTCACGTGTTTTTTATTTTCTTTTCACAACAATATAAATTATTAATCCAAGAACAACTAAAAATAAAATTCCTGTTGCAGTTGAAGTTGCTATTAAAGCAGGTTTATTTACATCACTAATAGAAGAATTAGTTTGATCACTAGTTTGACTATCTTTTTGAGCAAGTTGTTTCTTTAATTCTTCTAATTGAGTTTTGTATTCTTCTGCTTGTTGTTTTATAGTTTCTAATTGTTTATTACTTTCTTGAATTTGATTATTTAATTGTTCAATTTGAGTTTTATTATTATCATTTTGCGTATTAAGTAAAGAAGTCAATTTATTTGCATAACCGCTAGCTAATAGTTGAATTGGTGGTTCAATAGCTGTTGTACTAGTAGATGTATCACTTGCTCCAGCAGCAAGTTTTGCATATTCTGCTTTAACAGTTTCATAAACTGAGTGAGCTTGCGAAATAAGTTGAGTTCTAACATCATCTTTAGCTAATTTAAAAAGTTCACCAATTTGTTTAGCAGCATAGTAATCTGAAGCTAAACTAGAAGTAAATTCATTCAACTGTATTACTTTTGAAACAGCAGTATCTAATCTTTTGCTTTTAATAGCAGCTTCTGCTTCTGTAGCAACTTGATTACTATATTGTAAATATGTAGCTGTGGTTGCTGCTCCTAAATCAGCTATATTAATTCCTGTAGATGCGCTAATTTCTTTTAATTCATTAGTTGTTTTAGCAACTGTTGTAATCATATTTGCTTTAAGGAGTTTTAAAGAAGATTCTAATAAACCATTTGTTAAAGCAATAGTTTCATCTGAATTTTTCGGAGTATAAGTTTGTGAACCATTTCCTCCTTGAGTATCAGCAGAAACTTGACTAGCAACAACAGGTAAAGCAGCTAAAGAAGAAATAGCTGGTAAAGTAAATAGATATTTTTTCATTTTAGTCAAAATCAATCTTTCTATTAAGTTTAATTTATATCTAAATTTTATTACAAAAAAAAAAAAAAAAAAGGCACTTTCTACAATATGGTGACTCTTTGGAATAAAATAATATGTTTACTAAAATTAAAAATTAATATCATAAACTCTTTAACAAAAAATAGTTATTTTTTCTTAGCCAAAATATAAATTACTAAACCAACAACTACAAAGAATAAAACACCTGTAGTAGTGGAAGTAGCTATTAAAGCAATTTTATTTTTATCGTTTTCTTTAACTACTGAATTATTATTAGTTGTAGGTTTTTGTTCTTCGTTAGAAGTAGATGGATTTTTGTTAGAAGAACTTTCTTCACTGGTAGAAGGTTTTTCTTCAGGAAAAGTGTTGTTAGAAACGTTCTCTTCATTTGATGTAGATGGATTTTGACTAGGAGAAGAAATATTTTCTTCGTTAGAAATATCTGGTTTTTCGCTAGAAGAAGGGTTTTGTTCCGAATTATTTTTTTCTTCACTAGCAGTTAATTTATTTTGAATTGAAGCTAAATTATTTTCTAATTCACTAATTTTTCTATTCTTTTCATTTAGTTGCGTTTTTAAATCTGCTATTTCGTTATCTTTAGTTGCTAAGTCATTATCTTTATTTTCAATTTGTTGATTTAAATTAGCAATTGTTTGTTCATTTTCTTTATCTTTTTTGGTTAATTTTTCAATTTCTTCTTCAAGTAATTGCACCAAAGTATTTGAATAAGCATTAGCTAACAATTGAATAGGAGGCTCAACTTCATATTCGCTGTGCGAGCTTATTTTATAGTCATTTTTTACTGTATCGTAAATCGAATTAGCTTTTTCAATTAATTTAGTTTTTATTTCACCAGTAGCTAATTTTAAAGTCTCATTTATTTGTTTGGCACTATAATATTCGGCAGCTAATGATGTTGTAAATTCATTTAACTGTAAAGTTTTAGAAACTGCTTTAGAATATTCCCTGTTTTTAATTGCTTCTTCTGCTGCTTTAGCTAATTCATCACATGCTTCAAATAAAAACTTGGTGCTAACTGTTCCTATCTTTAGTAAGCTTATGTTGGTAGCTTCATTAATTGCTTTTAATTCCTTAGTTATTTTATCAACTGTTTGAATCATATTATTTTTAATGTAATTGATTGAAGCAATTAGAAGAGCTTTGATTTTATTTTCTTCAGATAATTGTTCTGTTTTCACCTCACCAGTAGGGTTATTGGTAACAGGAGTAGATTCTGTTGAAGAAGTTGTTTCTTCTGTTTGAGTTGATGAATCATCTTTTTTGATTTTATTTTGATTTTCTTCATTAATTTTTTTAGCTTTAGTTAGTTCTTCTCCTAAATAATTAACAGCATTATTTTCATAAGCATTAACTATTAATTTGATAGGAGGATATAAAGCATTACTATTTAATGATTTATAATCGTTTTTAGCTTTTTCATAAATTTTTGAAGCATTAGAAACTAATTGATTGCGTAAATCGCTATCAGCATTTTTTAATAATTCTTCTAAATGTTGTGCAGCAAAATATTCTGAAGCTAAATCAGACTGTAAAGCTATAAATTCAGAATTATTAGTTAATAGTTGCGTTAAACTAGACTGATCTTTTGATCTATGTAAAGAATTAAAATCTTTATTTAATTGTCCTAATTTAGCATAATTACCATAAAAATATTCTAGACCAATTGATTGTAATTGTATTTTATAATTATTTTGAATTCTAGTTAATACTCCAACTATATTATTCATCAGAGCAACACTTAATTCAGAATAACGTTGACTACTTTTAGCAATATTATCTCTTAAAGTGTTAATAAATTGATCTGATGAAGATGAAGAATTATTCTGACTATTTGTAGTAGAAGTATTTTGACTAATAAAAAAAGGTAAAGTAGCTAACGAAGAAACTATAGGTAAGGAAAATAGATATTTCTTTTTCATATTAAAAAATAAAAACTTTCTTAAATTTGCATTAAAAGTTTAGCCTTTTGCAAAAAAAAAAAAAAAAAAGCGCCTCATAATGATTTTTGGCACTTTTTGTTTTAAATAGCTCTATTTTTTCTTAGCTAAAATATAAATTACTAAACCAACAACTACAAAGAATAAAACACCTGTAGTAGTAGAAGTAGCTATTAAAGCAATTTTATTTTTATCGTTTTCTTTAACTACTGAATTATTATTAGTTGTAGGTTTTTCTTCCTCGTTAATAACTGGATTTTTATCAGTAGAAGGATTTTGCTCAGGAGAAGTGTTATTAGAAACGTTTTCTTCATTTGAAGTAGATGGATTTTGACTAGGAGAACTTTCTTCACTAGGAGAAGTATTGTTAGAAATATTTTCATCACCAGAAGTATCTGGTTTTTCGCCAGAAGAAGGATTTTGTTCTGAATTATTTTTTTCTTCACTAGCAGTTAATTTATTTTGAATTGAAGCTAAATTATTTTCTAATTCACTAATTTTTCTATTCTTTTCATCGAGTTGCGTTTTTAAATCTGCTATTTCATTATTTTTAGTTGCTAAGTCATTATCTTTATTTTCAATTTGTTGATTTAAATTAGCAATTGTTTGTTCATTTTCTTTATCTTTTTTGGTTAATTTTTGAACTTCTTCTTCAAGTAATTGCACCAAAGTATTTGAATAAGCATTAGCTAACAATTGAATAGGAGGTTCAACTTCGTATTCGCTGTGCGAGCTTATTTTATAGTCATTTTTTACTGTATCATAAATAGAATCTGCTTTTTCAATTAGTTTCGTTCTTATTTCGCCCTTTGCTAATTTTAAAGTGTCATTTATTTGTTTAGCACTATAATATTCGGCAGCTAACGATGTCGTAAATTCATTTAATTGTAAAGTTTTAGAAACTGCTGTGCGGTAATCTCTTTTTTTAATTGCTTCATCAGCTTCTTTAACTAATTCATTACATGCATCAAATAAAAATCCTGTACTAACTGTTCCTATCTTTAGTAAGCTTATGTTTGTAGCTTCATTAATTGCTTTTAATTCCTTAGTTATTTTATCAACTGTTTGAATCATATTATTTTTAATGTAATTAGTTGAAGCAATTAGAAGAGCTTTTATTTTATTTTCTTCTGATAATTGTTCTGTTTTCACCTCACCAGTAGGGTTATTGGTAACAGGAGTAGATTCTGTTGAAGAAGTTATTTCTTCGGTTTGAGTTGAACTATCTTTTGAACTTTTAGTTTGATTTTCTTCATTAATTTTTTTAGCTTTAGTTAGTTCATCTCCTAAATATTTCACAGTTGCTTCGTCATAAGCATTAGCTATTGATTTTATTGGAGGGGCAAAATTATTAGCTCCATTATGAAAAGATAAATTAAATTTATTTTTAGCACTTGCATAAATATTAGATGCTTGAGAAAGTAAATATGAACGTAAATTTTCATCATCTTTTGTAAGCAAATCATCTAAGTGTTGCAAAGCAAAATACTCTGAAGCCAAATCAGATTGGAAAGAAATAAAATCAGAATTATTTGCTATTAACTTTGAGTAATCATTTGAATTATTGTAAGATTTAAATTCAGAATTAAGTTTTGACAACTTTTGAAAGTTTCCATACAAATATTCTAATCCTATTAGTGCCATGTTAATTTTATATTGGTTTTGAATTTTGGATAAAATCACACTAATATTATTCATTGTATTGAGACTTAATGCGGAATAATAATTAGTACTTTTTACAATATCATCCTTTATTTTACTAAGAGAAGTATTATTCTGATTCGAGCTTGTTTGAGTTGTTGTATTACTTTGACTAATAAAAAAAGGTAAAGTTGCTAAAGAAGAAACTATAGGTAAGGAAAATAGATATTTCTTTTTCATATTAAAAAATAAAAACTTTCTTAAATTTGCATTAAAAGTTTAGCTTTTTGCAAAAAAAAAAAAAAAAAGCACCTCATAATGGTTTTTGGCACTTTAGAAGTTAAAAATTATTTTTTCTTGAATAAAATTTTCTTCTTAAAAATTAAATAGGAAACTAAAGAAAGCGCAGCTACAAATAATAAAGCAGTTAGTGATGAAGTAGCAATTAAAGCAGATTTATTTCTTTTGTTTATAGAAATATTAGTTTCTTTTTCATTTTTTAATTTTTGAATTTTTAAATTTTTTTCATTAATTTCGTCATTAAAAGTTTTAATTTGTTCTTTTTGTTTTTCTAAAGAAGAATTCAAATTATCTAATTCATTTGTATTTTCATTAAGCGTTTGTTTCAAATTATTAATTTCTGGATTTTTTGCATCAATTAAACTATTATTCAAGGAAGTAATTTCTCTTGCATAAGAATTAGCTAACAATTGAATTGGTGGTTCAATTAATAAATTATTTTCTTGGTTTCTTTTTTGGTATTCATTTTTAACTGTTTCATAAATATTTTGTGCTTTAGAAACAATTTGCACTTTTATTTCTTCTTTTAGAGAATTAAAAAGATCATAAATTTCTTTAACACTATTGTAATCTTTATTTAAACTATTTACAAAATCTGTCAATTGCAAGATATTATTAACTGCTTCTTCATAGTCTTTAGAATCAATGTTAGTCATAATTCTATTAGCTAAAGATTCAGAAGCATTAAGATATGATTCATTAGTTTTTGAACCTAAAAAGGATAAACTAATACCACTTATAATATAAATTTCACTTAATTTTTGTGTAATATTATTAACTGTTTCAATCATTTTTGCTTTATTAGAAGCTAAAGAAGTTTTTAAAAAACTTTCTAATTTTTTAATATTTTCTTCAGCAGATATTTCTTCATTTTGAGAAGAATTATTGTCATTATTTGTAGAACTATTATTCGCAGAAGAAGCAGAAATTTGACTAGCTACAAAAGGCAAAGTAATTGTTGAAAATAAAGAAGGCAAAATAAAAATATATTTCTTTTTCATGTACTAATTAGTTTCCTTAATTTATAATAAAAAATATTTTATTATAAAAGTAATTTTCAAGTTTCTTTTTGTCATTTTTTAGGTAAAAATTGAAAAATTAAACTAAAAAAACAAAAAACTAGTTATCTAGCTTTTTGTTTTTACTTATTTAGCTTGTCTAAATAATCTAATATTGCATATCCAAGTCCATTATCAGTAACAGAATTTGTAATGTTATTTGCTTTCTTTTTGACTTCTTCTTTTGCATTGTCCATAACGTAGGAGTTATAAAATCTCTTAAACATTGAAAAATCATTTTCGCTATCGCCAATAACCATAATGTCATCTTTAGTAATTTCACTACCAAAAACATGGTCAAGCATTCAAACAATAGCTCTGCCTTTAGAAGCACCAAAAGAGAGAATTTCCAAATTCATATGGGTTTTAATAATTTTACATTCAAGTGGTTTTAAAAGTTCGATTAGTTTATCAACATTTGGTGTTCCTTCAAAATAAACTTCAATTTTAGCTATGTTTTTAATTTCTTTTTCTTTACCAGTAACAATAGTAAATTGTTTAAAATTCTCGCTCCTAAAATAAATTTTGTTTAAAAATTCTTTATCTTCTTCTCTAAAAACATAAAAAACTTCACTAGATCAGGCTGCAGCTGAAACATTTAATTCTTTAAAGATTTTAAAAATTTCTTTTACTACATCTGCTTTTAAATATTTTTCGTAAATAAATTTGCTATGTTGATAGTCATAAATTTGCACACCAGAAGAACCAATAATATAGTCAGCTTGCAATAATTTGGCTAATTTTAACATTCTAGGACAAATAGGATTTCCTGTTGCAATATTAAAACTTAGATCATTTTTCTTGATAATATCTAAGTTGAAATTAGTAACATAGGCATCTTTAGCATAAATAGTTCCATCTACATCGCTAAAGATTATGGGTTTTTTACTCATAATTACCCCCTTACTTTTAAAAACCCTTTATTATTTTAAGACTAAAAATTTTAAAAAGAAAAGAAAAATTAAATTTTTAAAAATAAAAAGCACTTTTGTGCTTAATAGTTCATTAATTTTTCATATTCTTCTAAAGTGCCGTGATAAATAAAACTTTTATCAGGCGCAATTTCTAAAATAACATTCGCCACTTTATTAACTAAAGCTCTATTATAAGTGGTAAAAATAGCTCCACCTTTATATTTATTTAATCCTTCAATAACACTGTCAATACTTTCAGCATCTAAATGGTCTAAAGGCTGATCTAGAATCAAAAAATTAGCTTCTAAAAGCATCATTCTAGAAAACATTAAACGTGCTTTTTCACCACCACTTGTGACATTAACTTTTTTAAAAACAGTATCGTTAGAAAAAAGCATTCTTCCTAAAAAACCTCTCATTCTTGAATCGCTATCGTCTTTATTAATTTCTAATTCATTTTCATGAGGCCATTTTGATATTCACTCTAAAATGCTTATTTCTTCGTTAAAATATTCTTTATTATCATTAGGATAGTAGGTAAATTTAATCGTTTGTCCTCATTTTATAGTGCCTTTGGTAGGTTTAATTTTGCCTATTAAACATTCTAAAAATTTTGTTTTAGCAATGTCATCTTCACCTATTAAAACCATTTTTTCGCCTTTTGTTAAAGTAAAAGATACATTTTCAAATAAAGTATTATTTTTTTCGTCAATATAAGTTAAATTTTCAACAGTTAAAATGTCTTTGCCAGGTTCTCTATTTAATTCTCAATTAATGTAAGGATATTTACGATTAGAAGGGTTAATTTCATCTAAAGTTATTTTTTCTAAAGATTTTTTTCTACTTGTTGCTTGTCTACTTTTAGAAGCATTAGCAGAAAAACGTGCAATAAATTGTTTTAATTTTTCAATTTGCTGCTCTTTTTTAGCATTTGATTGTTTAGTTAATTCTTTGGCTAATTCACTACTTTCTTTTCAAAATGAATAATTACCAGTATAAATTTTAGCTTCATTGTAATCAATATCGACAATATGAGTACAAATGTTATCTAAAAAATCGCTATCATGACTTACTACAATTACAACATTTTGATAATCAGCTAAAAAATTTTCTAACCATTTAATCGCTCTTAAATCCAAATGGTTAGTGGGCTCGTCCATTATTAAAATATCTGGATTACCGAATAAAGCTTTAGCTAAAAGAACTTTAATTTTTTGATTAGCAGTTAATTCTGCCATTTTAACTTCTCATTTATCTTTTGGTATTTGTAAACCACTTAATAATTCTTGAGCATCATTTTCAGCTGTATAACCGCCTAATTCGCCAAATTTTTCCTCTAATTCAGCAGCTTTTGTATAATCTTCTATAGTAGCATTTTCGTTAGCATAAATAGCGTCTTTTGTTTCTTTAATTTGATGTAATTCGCTATTACCCATAATAACTACATCAGTTACAATTAAATGATCATAAGCATTATGATCTTGAGTTAAAACGCTTAATCTACGATTTTTTTCAAGAATAATTTGACCACTGGTTGGTTCAATTTCGCCTGCTAAAATTTTTAAAAAAGTACTCTTACCTGCACCATTAGCGCCGATAATGCCATAAGTATTGCCTGCAACAAATTTTAAATTAACGTTTTCAAATAATTTTTTATCACTAAAAATTTTACTTAATGACTGAACTTCTATCATTTTGCTCCTTAAAGATTAAGAAAATGTGCTTAACTATCATTTTAATTTAAATAAAGAAAACCATTTCTTGATTTTCTTTATTTTTTTAAAAAACAAATTAAACAAATAATTTCATTTCCTTACTAATTATTTCATAGGTATCTAAATTATTCAATTTAGCTAGATATAAAGCTGCTTTTTGAGTATGTAAAATTAAAGACATATCTAGTAAAGAAAGCGTTTGATCACTTATATTAGTAGACATAATATGTTCATAGGCTTTTTCAGTTTCTTCGGGAGTAATTTCAATTTTATATTTTTTTGAAACATAATATTCTACTAATCTAGTGAGCATTTTAAACTTAGCGCTATTTTCAATTTGTGTCATTAGCTTTACAAATTTTGGATCTTTTTCTTTGACTAGTTCTTCCATTGTTTTTTCTTTAAAATCATTTGGCAATAAATGCTGATTAGTTTGAAAAAACTGTGTCATTTCATATTGCAAATTAGCTACTGAAAAAAGAACTTTATTGACTTTACCAATTTCAAAAATAATGTGACGATAATATCTTAGTAGCTCACTGCTAGCATAATCCATTTTATAGTCTTCATAAAGTTTTTCTTTAAGATCGTCAATTGATTTAATTTCATCTATTCTTACTAAATCTATATTTTGATCATTAATTTCTCTAACTTCTTTTCTTTGAGCATTAACTATTGTAATAGTTCAATGAGTATTTTTAGGATCATTAACTTCAAAAACTTCTCCTACTTTTTTGCCTATTAATAAACTATTGATATTAAAATCATTATTGATATTTTTAGCTTCTAAAGTCATAGCAGTTTTTTGTTCAACAATTTTGCCATTTAATTCGCTTTTATAGGCTATTACAACAATATCCCCTTCTTTAATATCATCTTTAACATCAAGAAAAATTGGATAATTTTTTAAAAAAGTTTTAAAAGCTGCTTCAATTGTTGCTTCGTCAATTGGTTTAAAAGTAAAATCATTTTTAATATTTTCAATTACTAATTTATCTAAATCTTCAAAGGTATAGAAAGTTATTTGAATGTCAAAATTTAAATTTTCTGTATCTGCTTTATGAATTTGTACATTAGGCGCTACTACACTATAGACATCTTTGAATTCATTAATTATTTCATCTCTTAGTTTTTTAATATTTTCTTGAATAGAAAGATCAATGGCTTTTTTTAATAGTGATTGAGGGTCATTAACTTCTTTATTATTTAAAGCTTCCAAAAGAATGTTTTTTTGAATATCTTTTCATTCATTTCTAGCTATATTAACGTTAATTTCTTTAATGTGAAAATTTATTTCGTTCATTTTATTATCCTTTTAAAGCTAATTTAAAATAATTATATTAAATAAGAATTTTTAAAAAACTAAAGCTCTATTTTGTAGGCTTTTTAGCTTTTTTAAAATTATTTTTAGTTTCCATTTTGCTTGAATTAATTTTGGTATCTAAATTCAAATCACTTTTGATAAAGTGATCTTTTTGAGCCAATTTAACGTAGTAGTTTAAAATTGTTTTATTAAAAAAATATTCATTTTTTATACTTTGATAAATTACTTCTTCAAGTGATTTTTCCACTTGTTTAATTAATTTAAGAGGATATTTATATTCCTTAATATGTTCTTTAAACTCATCTTGATCAACAATTGCTAATTTTTTACCAGGATATTTTTTAATATCAATATCATAATCGACAAATTTAATTGTATTATCCTCATAAATAGGTTTAGAAGAAATATTTACATAGATATAATTTCCCGATTGTTTAAGTAAAACTAAGGCATTATGTAAGGCATTTTTAGGCATAAACCAAATAACTGGATCGCGATAAACCCAGTCTTTTTTACTAATTTCGCCAACTTTAGTTTTATACATTAATAAAACATAATGATCTTTAGTATTTCTTATTACTTTTGCGCCATTTCACTGGCGATATAACATACCATTATACTTATAGGCTTGCACATTAATCATAGTTCCTATCAAAGGATAACTAGATTTTTCTTTTTTATTATTATTCATTAGTTTGTAAATTATATAATAATCGCATCTTTTAATGTCAATTGATAAAGATTAGTTTTTGTATCCTTTGAAGAAACGACTTGTTTTCAAGTAATATTAGGATTATCAATATAATATTCTTTTGCATTCGAAGTAGCAACATTTCTTTGTGGCAAAGGATCATTAACAAATGTATCAATAATTTCGCCTTTATCAATTTGATTATTTTTATTTGTATCTTTTCAAAAACCTATTTTGCTATTTTTCCATAAAGAAGCATCAAAATAATCTGTTGAATAAGCTACATAATTATTTAAATTGCTATAAATATCTTTTGGCTTTAAAATATCTTCTTTAGTAGCTTTGCCCGATAAAATAGGCTTATTGAAAACATCAAATTTCATAAAAGGAGTTAATTTTAAATTAACTTTTAACATTTTATTATCCTTTTCTAAAATTAAAGCTTTATAATCCAAAGAATCTAAATAGCCGTTAATATTAACTTGATCCAAAGTATTTTTATTGCTATCTAATTTAATATCATTGCCGTTTACAAAAGATCATTCTACTTTACTTCTAATTTGACTAATTACTTTGCCAAAACCCATAGAATCTAAAAATAATTTATAAAAAGCTTTGTATAAAGGCATTTTAATAGTTTCACCCGAAGAAGAATCAATTTCTTCTAAATTATAAGGTCAAATATTATTTTCAAAAGTTCTAGTATTATTACTTTCAGAATTTGAAGAACCTACTGGTAAAGCATCATTAACTGCTCTAGCTCAATCTTGAATATAAGTAGAATTAGTATAAACAATTTGTTCTGAATTAAGGCTTGAATAAGAAGTTAAATAAAAATTTTGGGCTACTTTATAACCTTTATTATTAGCTACAAAATGCGGTAATTGTTGAGGTGATGAATAAGCAGAATAATAAGGCAATAAAGCAAATTTAACTCATTCTCTAGGAATTAATTCTACTATTGAATAATAATAGGATAAATCGCTTGGTTTAAATGAAGAATTAATATATTTATTAGAAAGAGTATTATATTTTTTAAAAGTAACTGTTTTATCCTTCGAATTAAGTGCTAATTCATTAAGCATATTAAGCAATTTATTATACTCAGCTTGGCTATTAGTATTACCTAATTTAAATAAATCTTGAGTGTTAAAAATTCTTCCTATGTAATTTTCATTAGTTAAATAATTAAAATTATCTTTTTCAGAAGAAAGATCAGATTTATTTTCTTTGTCATTTTGCTTTTTAATAAAGTGTAAATAGTAGGCAAAATTATTATAAAAATTTTTATAAAAATAACTATAAGTACCAACTGGATCATCGTGCGTTCTATAAGTAGCTTTGACAAAATCGTCGTTAAAATTAGCATAATTAACATATGAAGAAGCCCAATGATGCATATATTCGTGAAACAAAACAGGAACTAAAAATCTCACTTTTTGCAGTAAGGTAAAACCTTTTTCAGCTACAAATGAGCCATTTAAATAAATTGTTTCTGTGCTTGTTAAATATAAACCATTTGCATTATTGCTTGTAATTCTTCAATCATCTACATTAATTGAATTTAAATTAGCAATTTCAGGCCCAAAAGTTTGTCTATTATAAAAATGATTAGCTAATAAAGCTAAACCATGATAACCTAATAAAAATCTATTTTTTTCATCCTCATTAGTTTTATTTAAAGTGTTATTAGTATAATCGCCATGATATTTACCATAACTAAAGTCTTTAAATTTAACGTGGTTAATAGGATCAGTATAAACTAAAACTTTGCCATTATCTTCTACACTAAAATATTCATCTTTTATTCAATTATTAGGATCATTATTAAGCGCAGTGATTTTTTCTTTAACTTCATCACTTATTAAGTAATCATTATCTATTTCTATAGGTAAAAAATCTTCAACATTAGCTCTTAAATTATCTTCAATTTCACTAATATTGATATCTAATTGACCTTTAGCAGTTTTAAAAATAATAGAATTAGTAGCAGGCTTTTTAATGACAAAATAAGCTGCAGAAGAAACTCCTGCACCTACTAAAAGAAATAAAAAGCCTAAAGAAGAGGCTAGAAAAACTTTATTTTTTTTGCGCATAATATTCTTAACAAATTAATTGTATTATTTAAAATCACTTTAAGGACAAAAACTTTTACTTTTTTTACTTAAAATTAATATTAATACTTAATATTAATGTTAAAATAATTAAGAATTTTTATTAAAATTCGCTAAAAATTTAATTTGATCAAATTAAAATTAACTATCTAACACTATTGTGAATTCGCTTGGGTGTGCTTTTTTAAAGTGCTAGGCGTTAGAAACAATAGGATGAATAACAAACTAAAGGAAAATAAATATGAATGAAATTAATAAAGAAGAAAAAGTAGCAAAAAATGATCCTACTAAAGTAGATAATAAAGTTGAAGGTGCTAAAGTTGATGATAAAAAAGGCATTGTTTCAAGAGATAAATTATTAGAAGCTGGAACATATTTTGGTCACAAAACTAGTCAGTGAAATCCGAAAATGAAAGAATTTTTATTGCCAAATATTCAATCAAAACGTGGCATTCACATCATCGATACTAACTCAACAATTAAGCGTTTAGAATTTATTTACAAACTTTTAAATAAATTCGCTACTAATCCAAGAACAACTTTTATTTTTGTAGGAACTAAAAAACAAGCTAAGGAAGCAATTAAAGAAAATGCTTTAAGAACTAATTCATTCTACGTTTCTGAAAGATGATTAGGAGGAACTTTTACTAATTTCCAAACTATTTCAAAAAGAATTAAAACAATGGAAGAATTAGAACAAATGAAAGAAGAAGGCTATCCTAATAGAACTAAAAAAGAAATCTTGGATTTAGAAAAGAAATTAAGCAAATTACATGCTAATTTAGATGGTATTAGAAAAATGCAAGGACCTACTAACTTCATGATTATTGCCGATCCTAATGATGATGAAATAGCTATTAAAGAAGCTAGAAGAAAAGGTGTAAAAGTAATAGGTCTTTTAGATTCGAATACTGATCCAGATTTAGTAGATTTTGGTATTCCTGCTAATGATGATTCAGCCAAAAGTATTAATGTAATTATTACTATTTTAGCTGATGCTATTGCTACTGCTAGAGGTGATAAAGCTAAATATGCTTATCAGGGTGATGAAGCAATTATTTTACCTAAATATGAAAATCAACAAAGAGAAAACTCATTTAAAAAACCTTTTGTAAAAAAAGAAACTAGTGAAGTAAAAGGAGAATAATGGCAATTGACAAATTAGCTCTTATTAAAGAAGTTCGTGAAAGAACTAACGGTGGAATGATTGACGTTAAAAAATCGCTTGAGGAAAGTAATTGAGACGTTGAAAAAGCTATAGTTTGACTAAAAAGTAACGGTAAAATTAAAGCTGCTAAAAAAGCTGACCGCATTTCTGCAGAAGGTTTATTAGCTGTTAGTAAAAATGAAAAATTAGCTGTCTTAGTAGAAGTAAATTGTGAAACTGATTTTGTAGTTAAAAATGAACAATTTAAAAATAGCGTTCAAACAATTGCTAATTCACTTCTAGCTGCTAATGTTAGAAAAGAAACTAATTTAGATAGCATCAAAATTAACGATTTAACTTTGAATGAATATATTGACCAACTAACTGCAACTATTGGCGAAAAAATTTCTTTAAGAAGATATGAAATTTTAGAAGCAGGTGAAAATGAATTTTTAGGTGCTTTTAGTCACATTAATGGTCAAATTGCTGCTATTGTAAAAATTAGTAAAAACGATGAAGAATTAGCAAAAAATATTGCAATGCACGCTGCTGCTATGAAACCAGAATATATTTTTGTTGAAGATGTACCTAAAGAAAAATTAGAAGCTCTAAAAGCCGAAATTAACATCCCAGCAGGCTTTGAGAAAAAACCAGCTAATATTCAAGAGCAAATTTTACAAGGGGCTTTAAATAAAAAACTTTCAGAAATTGTTTTAGTTAAACAAGTTTTTATGATTGATGATAGTAAAACTATTGAACAATTATTAGAAAGTAAAAAAGCTAAATTATTAACTGCTTTTAGATACGCAGTAGGTGAAGGAATTGAAAAAGTAGTAGTTGACTTTGCTTCAGAAGCAATTTCACAAATTAAAAAATAATTTTAAACATTTTGAGAATGTTAAAAAAACACAGATTTAATTCTGTGTTTTTTTAATTATTTTTTATTTTTGGTGTGTTTTTTCTTAAGAACAGGAATTAATATTATCAATGCTAAGACAATTACTCCTGCTATTGAAGCTACAACTAATTGTCAAACATTATCTTTATGTTTATTATCGTTTGTTAGTTGTGAAATTAATTCTTTATTGTAATTAGTTTGCTTTTCTAAAGAATCAACATCATTATCAGCTAATTGGTTAAGTTTAGCTTGCGAACTTACAATGGCTTTAATGATTTCATCCTTACTATTTTTATCTAATTTAGCGTTTTTATCACTTTCTTTTCAAGCATTTTCTAAGTTAGTAATAGAAGTTAATAATTCTTTGACTTTAGTAACTTTATCATTTGCTTTAGCTATATTACCCACAAAATTATCGTTAGCTATTTCAACATTAGCAAAATCATCAATTAATTGTTGTTTGTATTGATCTTTTAATTCTTGATCATCTAATAGTTTTGAAATTTCACTATTTTGATCTGTTGAATTATTTAAATAATTATCAAAATTACTATCATTTACGTCTAATTTAGTCAATTTTTTAACTAATTTTTCAATTTGTTTGTTAGTTGCTAAAGTATTTTCCAAAGTTTGATTTGTTTGTTTAATTTTTTCAATTTTTTGATTTTGTTTTACTACTAAATTATCAAAGTTAAGATCACTAATACTTATTTGCGCTAAATTATCGCTTAAACTATTAATTGTTTCTTCTTCGAAAGGTAATTTATTTGCTTGTTCATATAATAAAGCCTTTTTAGTAGCATTTTCAAAAGCTTTATTAATGTCTTTAACATTTAATTTATTGCTTAAAGAAGCTATTTCATGCATTAATTGTTCTTTTTCTTGAGCATTTAAATCTTCTTTTTCACCAATTCTTATAGCTGCTTGTAATTTTTTATTAACGTTAGCTAATTGGTCGAAAATATTACTATCATCATTAGCAATTTGATTAATTTGAGTAGTTAAAAGATCTTTAACTGTGTTGCTTAAATTATCATTTGTTCTAATTCTTGCTATTAATTTTTCCTTGCTTTGAATGTTTTTAAGTTCTTTTTCAAAGTTATTTACTTCTGCTTTATTAGTTGTATCTTGCGGTACATTAACACTATTTACTTGTGCTATTAAAGCTTCTTTATCAGCTAAAGTTAAATCACTATTTGCTTTAATTTCGTTAATTAAAACTTCTTTTTTATAGGCTAAGTTACTATTGCCGTCTAAATTGTTTTTAACAATAATAAGTTCTTTTTCTAATTCTTTAACTTGGTTAAGATCTTTATTAGTGCCATTAGCTTTATTGATTAAATCACTAACTTGTTTTGATATTTCATCATAAGCATTTTTCTTTGCTAATGAAGCGCCTTTGTAGGCAAAGTTATATGTAAGATTTAATTCGTCACTAACTCTTTTTAAAGTGTTAGTCAAAGATTGCATAGCATCATCTAAATATTTAGCTTGATCAAAATTATTATCAATATCAGCTTTAGAATTAGCTTCATCTACTTTAGTTTTTCAATTTGTTTTTTGAGCGTTATTTAAAGAAGGTAAATTATCAATTTTATTCTTAGCTGCTACTTTGTCTTGAGCAAGTAATTTATCGCCATCAAGAGCTTCTTTTGCTGTGTTAAAATCATTTAAAATTTTAGTTAAAGCAGCATTATCAATAATTCCAGCTCCTTTAGCTTTATCAACTAAATTTTTAGCTGTATTATAGATAGTTTCAAAATTAGTTTTATTTGCAAAAGTAGCATTAAGATATTTAGCTGAATTTACTATTGGCATAGCTTCATTAACGGCTTGAATAATTTGAGCCATTAAACTATTACTTTGAGTTACTTCATTTGATTTAGCATTAACTTTTTCTACTTCGACTAATTTATTAATTTCACTAATTCAATGAGCTTTTTGTTCATTATTCAAATTAGCAGCGTTATTGACTTTATCTATAGCAGCATTTTTAGCATTTGTTAAATTACTATCGCCATTTAAATTTTTAATAGCTGTAGCTATTTTACTATTTTGACTACTAAGAGAACTTTGATCTAATAATTTGTTACTATTAACTTTATTTAATTCTTCTAATAATTTTTTAGCAGCGGTTATTTCATTATCATAAGAAGTTTTATTTCCTTGACTAGCAGCAGTATATAATGAAACTTTTTTAATTGAATCGCTGCTAGTTATATAGTCTTTAAGTATTTGAGTTGATTGGTTGACTGAACTATTGTTGAAATCAGCTTTTTCAACTTCATCTAAAGTAAGAGCTCTATCAATTGCACTTGAAGCAGCATTTTTTTGTGCTTCAGTTAAAGAACTATAGTTGCTAGTAATTTTAGCTTTAGCTTGTTTTTTATATTCTTCTAATCTTTTATCACCATTTAAATTATTAGCAGCTGATTTTAAATTTGCAATTCTTTCTGTTACTTGTTCTTTAGTTAAATTAACACCATTTACTTTATCAATGTCTTTATCTCTTTGAGCTAATTTATTATCATAGTCTCTTTGACTATTTGAATCAGCGTTTTTGTAATTGTTGCTATTTTTTTGCGATTGAATATCTTTATATTCTTTCATAGTGCTATTTAAATCACGAGCACTATCTAATAAAGCATTTTGAGCAGTTAGATCTGATTCTTTAACTTGATCTTTTAAGTTATTTTTTTGAGCGTCATTAAGGTTAGTTAATTTATCAATTTCACTTAAAGTTAAGACTTTTTGTTGGTCAACTTTTTTAGCTGCTTGAACTATGTCATCTAAGTTTTTATCAGCTTTTTGACCTCTTACATAACTAACTAACGCAGCTTGAATTTTAGCAGCATATTCATTTTTTTGTGCGCCACTTAAATTAGCTAATTTAGTAATTTCGCTTTGAGCATTTACTTGCGCATTTGAAAAGGCTTTTTCAACAATTGAATCATATTCTGCGTTAGGATATTTTGAAGCTTCCTCAATTTCACTAACAGCAGATTGTTTTTCTTCTTCACTTAAATAGGTGAAATTATTGATTCTATCAACATATTTTTGTTTAAGACCATCAAGTTTACTAATTGCACTATCTACTTCTTTATTTAAAAGATCTTGTTCGTTTATTAAAGCTTCAATTGCTTGTGAATTATTTAAGGTAGTAAAATCTTTTTGTTCTAAAGCACTAAGATAGTCATTCAATTTAGAAAGACTCTTATCGAAATTAGCTTTAGATTCTGAACTAGAATAAGTATATAATTCATCTTTTTTAATTTCGTTAGCTTCATTAGCTAATTCTTTAAGACTAGCTAAAGAATTCTTTAATTTAGTTAATGAATTAGTATATGAAATTAATTCTAGATTATCAGCTAGTTTCGAAAGATTAGCTGTTAATTGGTCTTTTTGATTTTGTGTTAAATAATCATTAAGTTTTTCCACAGACGATTTAGCTAAGTTGTAATAGATTTGACCATCTAAACGTCTATATTGAGCTAAAAGTTCATCTTCAATAGCTCTAGTTTCATCATAGGTTTTATTTTTACCGCTATTTTTATTTAAAAAGTCAGTAAATACGCTACTAAAGCTATCTAAATATTTACTTTTAGCATCACTATTTTTAGTAAATCTATAGTTGATATTATCATTAGTAAAAGTAGTATTGAGAGTATTTAAATCAACATCTTGTGTGTTGTTAAGAGCTTTGTATTGTTCGCTAAAAGCATCTAAAAGTTCTTTCATGATACTATTTAGTTCTTTAGCAGGTTTGTCAATTACTTCACTTCTTTGATTTATTTCTGTAGTATCTACTAAATTTTTGTAATTATCTAATTGTGCTTTGTTTAGATATGGATAATTTTGTTCTAAGAATTTTTTATATTTATCGTTAGTTTCTTTGCTATATAAATTATTAAAAGCATTAATTGCTTCATCAACACTTTGAGCACTATTAATATTATTAATAGCTTCATTTTTTTGCGCCATATCAGTATTAGCAAATTTTACATTTACTCCTGTTTTTAAGGCTTCTTTATAAGCTTCTAATAATTTTTGAGCAACTTGTTCTTTTGAAGAAGCTTTGTTAATAGCTTCTTTATAACTATTGGCTTGTTGAGAGGTTAAATAAGGATATTCACCTTTTGAATCTTGAATTAAATTATCAATTTGTTTTAAAGCTTTTTCTTTATCTAAATCAACTCCGTGTTTAAAGCCACTAATAGTAATAGTTTTAGCTTGTTGTGAAACTATGTTAGTTAAAGAATCTCTATTAGATCTAACCTTGAAAGTAACATCTAAAGTACCATTATCATCATTATAATTACCAATAGTAATTGAATCTTCTTTAATAGCTTCAGTAAGATTATTTAAGCCACCAAAAGCAATTTGGCTAACATTTTTAATTTCTGAAGCAGCAGTTTTACTTTTATTAATGCCGCTAGCTACATCAACAGTTATTCTATTAGCTAATTGATCAATTCTTCCTTGTTCAGTTAAAAAGTTTTTAACTAAGATTCTGTTAAGATCATCTCCGGTTAGATTTTGTCTTAGACTATTAGCATCAATAGTTACTTTTACTGAAGGATCAAAAGTAGAAACTAAAGTATAACTAACTGGTAAATAACCATTTTCATAATCACTAGAAGTAATTTTTGCAACTTTAATATCCTTAGCAGTTACATTTCAACTATTAGGATTTTTAATAATATTATTGCTATCACTTAAAGTTTTATTTACAGAAACATTATGAATACTAATTTTTTCTTTTTTAGCTTCATCTGGATTTAAATTATTGTGATTTTCCAAATAGCCCACTCACATTTTTTTAGCTATTTCGTTAAGTCTATCCAATTCAGCTTTTGAAGAATAAGCAAAACCATCAATGTAATTACTTGTAACTACATCTTTAGAAACTAGTGTATAACCATTAATTTTATTTCCACTAGTTAAATTAAATTTAACTTTAATTTTTCCAGGATTTAACTCACTGCCTTGAATTTTTTCAGTAATTTCTATAGCTTTAGGAATAGCACCATTTAAAGTTGTTTTATTATTGAAAATAACATATTGTATGTTTGCACTATTAGCAGTTACATAAGCTTTATTAGAATAGTCAAAATTAGTTCCAGTTTGACCATAATTTTGAGCTTTTTTATTTAAATCATCTTGGGCTTTGTCAATAGCTTTAGCTTCATTAACTATTCTAGTTAATTCATTATCTTCTAAAGTTAATTTATTAACGTCGTTAGGATTATCAAAAGTAATTATCATACTTTTAATATTTTTGGCATTTTGCTCGATTTTATTTATGTATTCACTTTTGATATTAGTAGGAATATTTGTTAAACTATTAACAACTTTTTTTGCGCCTTGAGCGTCTTTTTCATAAGCGTTTTGGGCAATTTGTCAAAGTAATAAGTTAGAGGCTTTGGTATTATCCGTAATTTGATTTTTTTCTTTGTCAAAGATTAAATTATTAAATTTATTTTTATCACCTTTATAGCTTTTACCTGCAACAATTATTCCATTTTGATAATCTAAAAGATTATCGCTAGCATTAGGAGTACCCAAAACAATTTGTTTTTGTTGTTGACTATCTAAAAATTCTGTATTAAATGAATAAATTCCTTTTGCAACTAATGCACCATTACCAAAAACACTATTATATTTATCAATAAGAGCTTGAGCTAAATCTTTTTCACTATCGTAAGTTGTTGAAAAAGTTTTGAAATTTTTTTCTAAATTAGCATAATTTTCAAAAGTATTTTTACTTTTTTCTGTATTAGTTAGTACTCCTTCATAACCTTTTATCAAATTATTAACATTATCAAGCAACTTGTTAAATTCACCAATAGCATTTTTACCATTTCATTGTGATTGAATTAATTCGTTAGAACCCTTAAAATAGATAGATTGGATATAAGGATTAATATTATCTAGAAATGTTTTTAGATATTTGTATTCACTATTTCTTTGGTCTACAACTTTTTCGATTTTATCAAAAGTGCTTTTTCCTTGATCTAATAAATCAGCATAATTAGCAGCATTAGTTGTTTTAACTACTTTTCTAATATCAGTTTGATAGGGAGCAGTAATTTCAGGTATTTGTTTTTTTAATTCATCATTAACAAATTTTCTAACTTGCTAATTATTATATGTATGTTTGCTAAGATTAGTTAATTCTTTTTGATCTAACTTAGCATAAAAATTGTTGATGTTGCTTAATCCATCAAGTTTGTTTGATTGCAAATCACTTAGAATAGTATTTAAATTAGATATTGCATTATTTAAACTACCTAAATCTATGATTTTGTTAGCTTGATTTTGTGTTCTATCTTTTGGTTTATCAGAAGAAGAGTCATATTTAGTAGTCAAGTTAGATTTATTCCAAGCATTAGCATAATTACTATCTAATAGTTTCAATGTATCTAAAGCAGTTTTATTACTTTTTGATGATAAAAGTAATAATTGTTTATTACTAAATTCACTATTTGGATTTTTAGTTTCTAAATAATTAATTAAAGCTAAATATCTATCTTCATAACTTTGTTGAGTAATATCTAAATTTTTTATTTCCCTGATGTAAGTATCAATATTTTTAATACTATTTTCTTTTAGCTGAACGCCATCAGCATCTAAATTATTTTTAAATTCTTCTAATAAGGCATCTTTTTGGCCTTTAGTTAATCATTGAGTTTTATTTAATTCTGAATTGAATTTGTATCAGTCAGAATAATCTCATTCTAAAGTTGATGAATAATAACCTCTTTCCCCAGTAAAAACTTTATCTGTGCTAGCCGATAATTTAGACATTTTGATGGTATATTTTTTATCTTTATTATCGGCAACTTTAGGTTTAAAGACTAAATTTTGGTAATCAAAATTTGTATTGTTGGTTAAAACAGCAGCCGTTTTTGTTGTTCAAGAAGATTTAGATTGATTGAATTTTTTCTTATCTTTTGCAATTGTATAAAGTACTTTTTGACTTTGCTTATCATAAACATCGATATCATAACTAGGAATAGAAATTTTATCGTTTTTTAAAGCTTGCGCAGTTTGTTCTTTTGTAATAAGTAATAAGTTCTTACTTTCTCTTCTTAAACTATGAAAAACTTTAGATGAAGTTAAAGCTTCATTTTTAGTATTATGGTATAAAGTTTCATTTAATAATCCTAAACCAACAAACGAATGTCCTGCAGAAGAATAATCTTTTTGATTAGCAACAGATTTTTGTAATCCTATATTTGAGGTAAGTTCAAATTTTACTTCAACAAAATATTTAGTTTCTGCTGGGTGACTTTCGGCTGTATTAACATCGAAAAAAATAGCAGAACCTATATTCTTTTTCAAAATAGATCTAACATCTTTATCTTTTTCACTAGAATTAACGAAAGGATTATTGACATTTTGTTTATCACTTAAATATTTAGACTTTATTCCGTACTTTCCGGCTTGTGCTCTTTCATTTCTTTCTTCAAAACTATTTTGATTATTTTTAAATGTTCTATAACCTCAATCGGTAATACCATTTGCAACTAAATTGCTATTTGGTGCTTTAGTATTACTGTCAATTAAATAATATCCGGTCATATCACTATAGGCAGGCACATAAGTTACGTTGTTCAAATAAACTCATTGATTGTGTTGACTAGCTCCTTGATAAGTATTAATATCTCTATAAGGAGAAATAAAATAAGAACCACTACCTATTTTTCCATTATCATCTTGAGTAAAGTTTAAAACTTTTTGATCTATTAATCTTGGAGTAGTTTCATTTGTATAAATGCTTACAGTAACAGGGCCGTAAAATCTTAAGTCTTTAGAAATATATATTGCCCCTTGGATAGGATATGATCCATTATAAAATCCTGTTTCTTTGCTAGATAATTTATTTATATCATTGAATATTACTCTCAAAGGTTTTCTATTAATTGGGTTATCAAATCACTTATCAGTAATAGGATTTGTTAATTCTGTTCTTTGATTAATATTAGCATTGCTAGCAATATATTTTATTTTGTCAGACAATTTCTGAGCTTTGGCTTCCATATAATCAAAATGTAAACCGTTATTAAAATTTTGCAATTTAATAAATTCAGAATTTCAAACTTTATTATTTATTTCCTTGTTATTTTCTACTGAGTAGTATTTATTATCAGCAACATAATAAATAACTTGGTCAAATTTTTTGTCATCATTCAACTGATAAACTCCGGTATTACTATTAGTAGAACCTTCAAAATTTGCAGAAAGCGCTAAAAATGCAGAAGCAGCTCCTGCTGTAGTAGCTAAGGAAACTAAAGTTTTTGCTATTTTTTTATTTTGCATAATATTCCTTTTATGTGACATAAAAATTTTTATGTCAAAATTATTTTTCCTGTAATAATTAATTCAATGCTATATATATATATATATAGAAATTTGTATTTTTTTGTATTTTTTTAAAAATTACACTTTTATTATAGTTAAATTTTTGAATATTTTATTTTTATAACTAAAAAGAGAAAAAACACGCAAGAAAGTTTTTTGCGTGTTTTAATTATTATCAGGAAAAGAAAGAGTCTTTTTTAAAAGACTTTGGTAAGTATTTATCCGCTTAAGATAAATAAAAGGAGTAAAAACGAGCTTATAATCATTTCCAAAAAGATTAGCTAATTTCTTACCAATTAAACAAATTTAAACATAGAAATATGATTTTAAAAAAATACAAATAAAGGAATAAAACTAAAAATTTTAAAAAACAGAATTTAAATTATTAAAATGTTTATAAATAAATATCTATTAGAAAAATATTGCACGTTTTCATAACGTGCAATATTATTTTATATCTTTTTTAAATTTTTAACAACTATTTTTTAGCAATTTTTTTTCTAATTGCAGGAACGGCTAATATTATTCCTAAAGTTAAGCAAGCTAATAATGAAGTTAGAACTAAATCTCAAACATATCTATTACTATTGCCTTTGTTAATATCATTAATTAAATCACGGTTAACTTTATCTTGTGCAGCTAAATTATCCAAATTGTTTCCAAAATTATTTAATAATTCTTCTGAATTAACAATATTTTGTTCTAAATTATCTTTAACACTTACTTTTTTAGTTTCGTCAGCTAAAATTTCTTTTAGATTTTTAGTTGATTCAATTAACGATTTAATAATGTTAAATTTATTATCTAAATTATTTTTCTTAGTATTAAAGTTTTCTAAATCAGTAGCTTTATTATCTACTAAGTCTTTAATTAAACTAAGCTTATGTTGAGTAGTTAAATCATTATCCACAACAATTTCTTTAGCTTGTTCTACTTTAGCTTTGAAATTATTAATAGCTTCACTATCAGTATTAGAAATTTGACTAATTTCTCTTACTAAATCATTATAACTATCACTAGAAATATTAGCTTTACCTAAAGTTTCGTATAAATCAATTGCTGAATTAACTTTGCTTTCTTCGTTAGCAAAAAGTTTTGCAAAATTTTCAGAACTTGGATTAAGAGCATTAATTGAATTAAGTAAGTTTTCTTTTACACTTTGAGGTAATTTTGAATTTATTACTTTGTTTAATAATTCAATTTTTTTCTTAATATTAGCTAAAGAGTTGCTAAAGTCAGGATCTTGAGGATTTAAATTGTTAATATCTTCGTTTAAACGAGCTTTATCTTCAATTGTTGAATTAAGATTTACTACTTCGTAGAGACTTTCTTTTTCAACAATATTATTTGCAACTTGATCAAATTTATCACCTAAAACGCTATTATCACTTAAGTCATTAATTAAATCATTCTTTTGTTCATTAGTTAAATCACTACTGTTATTAACGTTATTAATTTTGTCAAGTTTAGTTTTTAAATTAGCTAATTGCTCTTTAGAATTAGCACTATTAGCATCAATATTATCAAGTTCTTTATTTAGCTTGTCTTTGAAATTACTATCAATATATAAATTATTAATTTGTTCACTTAAGCTAACTTTATCTTTAATATTTTCAAGGCTTTGATCAAGATTATCATCATTTAACTTAGCAGTTTCTGAACTTAACTTGTCTTTTTGATCTTGTGTTAAATTATTGTTACTATTAATTTCTTTAATAGTTTCAATTTTCTTGTTTGTGTTAGTGTTAATGTTGTTAGTAAAGTTATCATCTTGAGGATTTAAATTAACAACATGTTTAATAAGATCATCTTTTTGCTTGTTGGTTAAATCATTATTGCTACTAATTTCTTTAACTTTTTCTTCTTTAGCTTTTTCGTTAGCTAAATGTTTATCAAAACCTTTGTCGGTAGGATCTAAATTCTTAGCCGAATTAATTAATTGTTCTTTAATATCATCTTTAACAGTATTTTTATCTAAGCTATTAAGATGGGTAAATAAATTTTCTTTTTCTTTAATATTAGTTAAAGAATTATTTAGAGTGTTTTTATTATTTAATGTATTCTTATCATCATCAACATTAGTTTTTAAAACATCTTCGATTAAATCAGCTTTTTCATCCTCAGTTAAAGTAGTTTGTTTAATATTTTCAATAGTTGAAATTTGAGTTTTTAAATCAGTTAGATTTTGTTTAAAATCATCTACATCACTAGGAGTTAATGGCAGATCAATATTGTCTAATTTTTCATTTAACTTAGTTTTTTCTTCACTAGTTAATTTTGTATTATTAGCAATTTCTTCTGCTAGTTGTTCTTTTAAAATACCTAAGTTAGTATCTTTTTCTAAACCATTTCTAGCATCAATTAAATCTTTTTCTAACTTATTAACATTTTCTATAGTTAAATTAGCGCCATTAGTTTTATCTAACAATTGACTAACTTTTTCATTTGCTTGGTCATATTTAGCCTTGCTTTCTTTAGTAGCTGAATTATAAGCATCATTATTAGCTGCTTTTAATTCATCACTAATTAATTTTTGCGTCTTAGCTAAACTATCCATAGCATTATTAAGTTCTTTAGCACTATCTAAAAGCTTATTAAATTCTTCTTTTGTTTTAGCAGCTTCTAATTTAGTTTTATAATCTGCTTTTTGTTTGTCATTTAGAGAATTTAAATTGTTTAATTCACTATCAATTGCAGCTTTTAGACTACTTAAATTACTATCGCCATTTAAATTGCTTGCAGCGTTATTTAAATTGTTGAGAATTTCTTCTAATTTATTATTGTCAATAGTAGCAGAGCCATTAGTTTGATCAACTACATTTTTAGCATCATCAAGAGCTTTATCAAAATTATTTTGTTTATCTTTATCAGCACTTGTGTAGTTATTAGTAGTAGTTTTATCTTTATTAGTAGTTAAACTATCGTTAATTTTCTTAACTGTTTCTTCTAATTTTTTAGCTGCTTCTAAAATTTGACTAATTTCTTCTTTAGTTGTACTATTGTCAACTTGCGCAATTAAATGATTCTTTTGGTTTGTATTTAAGTTAGTTAATTTATTAATTTCACTAATAGCATTTTCTTTAGTAGTTTTTAATTCATTATCACCATCTAATTTACTAATTGCATCATGAACATTTTTATTAGCTTCTGTGGCTTTATTAGTATTAGTGCTAAGATCAAAGATTTTCTTATTATTAGAATCAACTTCAGGATTTTTCGCTAATTCTTCTAATTTTTTCTTAGCATCATCAATTGCTTGATCATAAGAACTTTGTTTTGTATTATCACTTTTTGTGTAACTATTAGTTTCTTTAATTTTTTCGCTATTAGTTACATAATCTTTTAACTTACCTATTTCATCATCTAATTTTGTAGCGTCTTGAACTAGTTTGTTAATGTCATCTTTTTTACTTAAATCATCAAGTTTTTCTTTAACAGCTTCTTTTTGTTCAGTGGTTAAATTATTTAAATTATCAATTGCTTGCGAAGCATTTTCTTTAGCATTATTAACTTCTCTGCCTAAATTTTGAATAGCACTATTTAAGTTTTCAATTCTCTTATTTAAATCGTCTTCATTTAAATTAGCACCATTTTTTGCAACGTCTTTATTTCTTAAAGTAATTAAATCATCATAAGCTTTTTGATCATTTGAAGAACTATTAGTATATAAAGGAGAATTTTTATCTACTTCCTTAATATTTTTGTAATTAGCCATCAAATTATCTAATCTATCAGCTTTTTGACTTATTGAATTAGCATTAGTAGAATCAGAGAAAATAACTTCGTTTTTAAGAACAGCTTTTTGGTTGTCATTTAAATTGTTTTTACTATCGATATTTTCAATTGCTTCTTTTTTAACTTTATTTGCTTCTAAAGCTTTTTGTAAAGCATCATTTATATTCTTATCAACTACTTTATCTGTAGAAATAGGAGCATTTTCTACTAATTCTTTGTATTTATTAACTTCATCTTGTGATAAATATGGACTATTTTGAATAACCACATTAGCATATTCTTTAGCTTTATCAAAGATTTGTTGTCTAATTTTTTCTTCATTTTGAGCAGTAGTTTCTTTTGGCAAGTTATTAATTAAATCTTTAATTTCATTCTTTTGTTTTGCACTTAAAGAAGAAGAATTATCAACTAAATCTTTTAATTTATCTCTTAAACCGTCTAAATTATTAATGCTATCTTCTAAATTATCAACTCTATTAAGAACATCGTTAGTAATTTTATCTAAGTTAGCATCATCTAAAGAAGTTAGAGGTTGATTTAAAATTTCTAATTGTTTTTTAGCTAGTTCTAAATTTTTATCAAAGTTGTTTTTGTTAAAGTGATCGTAGATATAAATGTCTTTTAACTTAGTTTCTTCAGCTTTTTGAATTGTTGCAATTAACTTGTTCTTAGCATCACTTAATTCTTTAGCTTTATTAATTAAGTTATTTTTTTCTTCTTGAGTAGTTAATTTATCGAGTCTATCGTTAAATTGATCTTTTTGTTCGTTAGTTAAATTAGTGTTGTTAATTTTTTGTTTGTTAGGATCAACTTTTAAACCATCTAAATTATTGTAAGCAGTAATTAATTTTTCTTTTAGTGAATTAACTTCATCTAAAGTTAAATTAGCACCATTAGTTTTATCTAACGCTTGAATTGCATTAGTTAAACTCTTATCGTAAGCTGATTTATTTTTATTTGAAGTAGCAAGATATTTGACATCAATTTTTGCGTCTTTTGAATCGTATGAAGCACTAGGATTTTTAGTTAAGTATTTAACTTCTTCAGTTGCCTCATCTTTAAGATCTTTCATAGCTTGATTAAGTTTTTTAGCTTTATCTAGTACTAAGTCGATATGATCTAAAACATTGTCTTGAATTTGTGATTTTAGACTTGCTTTTTGAGCATCGTTAAGATATTCTAATTTGTCAATATCTCTTTTAGCTTTTTCTTCTAAAGTTAATCCTGCTTTAGCAGCATCTAGAACTTCACTAATTTGACTATCAGGAATAGCATCTTCTGCAGGATTTAATTTTGTTGAATCAATTAAATCTTTGTAAGTGTCTTTTTGTTCGCTAGTTAAATTATCTAAAGTATTTATTTCATTTTTAGCATTTTCTTTAGCGCTAGCAAAACCTTTTTCAATAATTCTATTTACTTCGGTTTTATCTTTTTGTTTTGGTAAACTATCGATTTCTTTTTTCAAATTATTCTTTTGTTCGTCAGTTAAATTGTCAAAATTATCAATAGTATTTTTAGCAGCTTCTTCAATAGTTATAAGGTTTTTAACAGCTTTTTCTACATCATTAGATCTTTGGCCTAATTCCTTAGTGATTCTATCAATATCTGCTGAACTAGCACTTGATAAATCGCTAATAGTTAAATTATCCTTATATTGCTTAAGAATTTTAATTGCTTGATCATAAGCAGCTTTTTTATCAACTTCGTTTGATAAATAATTATCACTATTTTTAACGTTGTTTTCGTCATTAATTAAACTATTAACTTTTGCTAGTTCATCGTTCAATTTTGTAGCTGAATCAATAAATCTATTTGCAGTATCTAGGCTATTTATAGGTGTATTAACATTAGATAAATTGTTTTTAAAATCTTCTTTTGTTTTTGGTGCAAGATTATTTAAATTATCAATTTTATTCTTTAGTTGAACTAAATTATTTTCACCATTTAATTGACTAAAACTATTTTCAAGCGCTTCTTTAACTTGGTTAATATTTTCTAAAGTTTTGTTTTGACCAGAATTTTTATCAAGATAATTATTAACTACATCCATTAAACTTGAATCATAACTATCTTTTTTGTCAGTATCACTTAATAAATATTTCTTGTTAGTCAATTCGCTTTTATCAAAATTATTTACATCTAAATCTTTATATGCTAATTCTTTATATTCTTCGTTAGTAACTCTTACTAATTCTGCCATTGCACTATCAAGAGCTTTAGCTTCATTAAGAATTTCGTTAGCTTGATCTGAAGAACTATTTGCTAATTTATCAATTAAAGCATTTTTCTGACTGTCATTCAAATTATTTAACCCTTTAATTTCGTTAGCACTTTTTTCCTTACCAACTGAAGAAATTTGTCCTTTATCAACAATTATTTGTAAATTCTTATCAATTTTTTCACCTGAATCTTTATCAATAGTTGCATTATTGATTTCTTCGGTTAAAGTTTGTTTTTCACTATCAGAAAGATACATTTTGCTAATTTGATCTTTAGCATTATCTTTAGCTAGTTCAAAAGCACTATTGAGAATTTCCTCTTTTTTAACATCGTCAAATTGTTCATCAGGAACTTGGTTAATTATGTCAATAATTTTAGCTTTATCTTCATCAGTTAGTAAAGTAAAATCGTTTTTAATTTTGTTTTTAAATTCTTCTTTAACACCGTCAAGATTTTGCGAAGCATTATTAAGATTATTTATTGCTTCATCTAAGTTAGTTATTTGATTATTTAAATCATCTATTGATTTATCGCTAAGAGAAACTGAAGCAAAAGAGTCTTTTATTTTGTTAGCTGCTTCTAGAGCTTTATCAAAAGCTTCCTTGCTTTGCTTGTTAGAATTAGTATAAACTTGAGTAGTTTTTGTAATGTTACTCCTATTGATAATTGATTCTAAATAGTTAACTTTGCTATTTAAGTCACTTACCTTATTAGCATAATCGGTCGCTTCTTGTTTATTACCTAATTTACTTATATGATCATTTAAAGCTTGTTTTTGATCAGAACTTAACTTGTCTAATTTGTCAATTTGATCTTTTAAAAGTTTTAAATTATTGTCACCATTAAGTAAATCAAAACTATTATTTAAATTACTACTTACTGCTTGAATAGTAGAAGTTTCATAATTTTTATCACCATTTTGTTTATCTAATAAATCTATTGCTTTCTTTAATGTTTCATCTAATTTATTTCTAGTAGTATCGTCAGCAAATTTATAATTAGTTAAACTTTTTTCACTTTGATCTTTAACATCAGTTATATTGTTTTTGCCCGTCAATCTCTTTAATTTATCTAAAACATTATTCATCAAATTAAGCATTTGATTATTAGCTTCATTAGCTTTGTTTTTCAAATCATCTAATTGATCACTATTAGCATTAGTTATTGATTCTTTTAGACTATTTTTTTGGTTGTTATTGATATTTTGTAATTTATCAACAAAATCTAAAATTTCTTTAGTTTTATCGTTAACTTCTTTTGCACTAGCTAAAGTATCAAGTAAAGTTTGATCAGGGTTTTTAGATAAATCAGTATTAAGACTAGAAGAATTGATAGTCTTTTTAAATTCTTCTAAATCATGATGAGAAACTAGAGTGTTTTCTTTAGTTAGCTTGTCTAAAGCTTTAGTTTTAGCTTCGTCATAAGCTTTATTTAAAATTTCATTAAGTTTATTTTGTAAAGTTTTTTGATCACTGTCAATTACTTTTTGAATTTCATCATTGTATTTTTGTTTAGATGCGGGTAATAACAATAAATCATTAAATTGCTTAATTCTATCTATAGCAACATCTTTAGGATCATTTAATAAATTAATTGCTTCTAAAATTTTATTTATTTCTTTTTCTAGTTTAGTATTTTCTCCATTAAGATCATTTAAATTTTTATTAGATAAATTATCTTTCTCAAAATTAGTAATGATGCTTAATGTTTCATTTAATGCTTGTTCATGTTGTTTTTTCTTATCTTCTGGTTTAGATTTATAATTATCTTTTAACTTTTGACTTTCGGCAACATTTTTAGCATCTTTTAACTTCTTAATATTATCATTCAATTTTTTGGCAGTGTCGAATATACTGTTAGCTTCGTTCGCATTTTTAGAATTAGCAACAATTTTCTTTAATTGCGTTCTTTGATCATTTGTCAAATTATTAAGGCTGTCTATTTTTTTATCAATATCATTAGATACTTGGTCGCCAGTAAGTTTACTATAAAGATTTTCAAGGTTATTTTTAGCAGAGTCAATTTCATTCTCATTCTTGTTCAAACCGGTAGTTGAATTCAAGAAATCCTTTATTACTAAATCATAAGCATTTTTGAAATTATCTTGTGCTTCTTTAGTGCTTAAATTCCATTTTGTTGAAGAAAAATTACTATTATTACTGTTAGGATCAAAATTAATTACTACTTGCTTTGTTAATTCACTATAAATTTTTTGTACATAATCATGCAATTCCTTCATTTTGTCATTTAACTTATTAGCAGGATTATTTATTTTAGTATCAAAATCTTTATAATCTGTTTTTTTGAATAAATTTAGATATGAAGTACTTTGACTATTATTCAAGTTAGAATATTTAGTTTTAAATTCATTATAAGCGTTAGATTTTTGTTTATTCAAATAAGCCATTGTGTTATTTGTATTATCATCTAATTCTTTTGTAAGATCTTTGATTATAGATAAATTACGTTTGTTAGCTTCTAAATTACTGTAAGAGGTTAAATCTTTGCTTAGTAAGCGATTTTTAACACTTTGTTTTTCATTTTCAGTTAAAAAATCATTTTTCCCTGATTTTTCTGCATCAACATATTTTTTAATAAAATCAACTACAAAACCATTTAATTGTAATAAGCTATTTTGGAATTCACCGCCATTATTATCTTTTCCGAATAAATTATCTAAAGAATTAGAACCTGATTCCAAATTATCGGTGTTTGAATTAAACAAATTAATAATCTTAGATAAAGTGGTATCAAATTTATTCTTACTTTCTTCCGTTGCATTTTTATAACCGGCATTATTCTTAAGATTTTCTAAACTAGTATCAGCAAGTTTATCTCTTAATGTTTTCATCCTATCATTAAGAGGTTTAGTTTTATCAAATATTTGTTTAGCTTGTGACGAAGTGCTTTGCTTTTTAATATTTGTTTTTAGATCATTTTTTTGCTTTGGATTAAGAGAAGAATATACTTGATCAACTGCTTCAACATAATCGCTTATTCTGGCTTCTTCCAACTTGGATTTTAAATCTGATTCCTTGTTGATAAAATCGATTTCTTTGTTTAATTTTTCTTTTTCTACTTTTGATAAATAAGATAAACTGTTTACTTTATTCTTGGTATCTTCTCTTTTATCATCAAATTCAGCTTTTGCGAAAATACCATTTGCTGTATCTAAATCTTTAGCGCTTTTAATTTGTTCTTTATATTGATTTCTAGTTTTTTCGCTTAAGGATGTTAAAGAATCTACTTTTTTAGCAATATCGTTTTTTTGTTTTTGTAAAATTGTTAAAAATCCTGTGATACTAATGGTTTTTGATGTACTAGAAACTATATCATTCAAGGAATTTTTTGAAGAATAAATTTTAAAGGTGATATTTAAACTTCCTTTATTATCATCTACGTTAGAAAACGATAAAGGAGAAGTACTTTCCAATATTTTTGCATCAGTTAAATTAGTAAATTTAAGAAGAGAACTATTGTTTTTAGCTTCAGAAGGTAAAATATTACTTTTATTAGTGTAATCCGCACCAATAACGTTTATTAAACTATTGATACGATCTTGTTCAGTTTGAAATTTTCTAATAAAAATTTTATTATTTTCAGCATCAGTTTTATATGTTTTTCTTAGTGTATCAGCATTAACTGTAGAGAAAATAGTAGAATCATTTTTATCAACAATTTTGTACGATACAGGCAAGACACCATTTTTAATATCTTCAGGTGTAACTTTTGCAAATTTAATATCTGTTACTTTTAAATTAACGTTTTTATCATCTAAACTTTTTTTATTACTTAAATTACCGCCTTCATAGAATGAAAAAGTAACTTTATTAACATCAACTAATTTTGAATCAGATGTGAAATGATCATGTTTATCTGAATATCCAACTCAAACATAAGGAATTTTTGATAAAAATTGTTTTTTAGCAAATTCGTAATCTCCAGCAAAATTATTTAAGCTTACAGAAGTAACTTCTTTACTCGTTAAATTATAACCATATAAAGTATTGTTATCTTTTAAGGTAAATTTTATTTTTAAAGAACCTCTCATTCCATTCGATGCTTTATGTATATCTGTTATAGATTTAGATGAAACACTTGTAAGAGAAGGAACATTTTTAAATTGAAAATTATTGACATTAGCTTTTTCTGCATTTGTGTTAGCACTATCTGGATAATAAAAATTTTCTGCATTTTTAGCATAATCTTCAGCTTTTTTATCTAATTCTTTTTGTCTACTATCCAATTCTTTTGCATGATCAACATGTGTTTTAAGACTGGTATCATTTGGAATTTTATTATTGAAATCATTTACATTTGAAAAATCAACATTTGTTTTATTAACTTTTTCTACTTCTCTATCAATTAAATTCTTATATTGAGTTTTTAAACTCGCTGGTAAATTTGTTAGAGAATCAATAATTTTTTTACCGTTATCTGCGGCCTGTTTGTAAATGGCTTTAGTAGCTTCTCAAAGATATTTATTAGCGTTTGAATTTAAAGTTATAGTATTTTTACTTTTATCATAATTTAGATTATTGTATTCTCTGGTAGAAACTCCGCTATTGTTAGTAGTGTAATAATTATGTCCATTTACCCTTAATCCTCTAAAGTAATTAACTGTAGTTTTAGGCTGATTATCAATTCCTTGTACATAATAATCGCTATTAGCAAATTTATTTTTTTCCTGACTTGATAATAAATCGTCTCTATAAGCATTGATTTTCTTTACTAAAAGACCACCATTTCCGAAAATACCATCAAAGGTAAAAATAATTAATTCCATAAAATCGCTAATATCTTTAATCGGTAAAGAAGTTTTATTATCATACTTATACTCAAGAGGAGGCAAAGGATTTTGTAATGAACCTAAATTAGCGAAATAATTTTTGCTATCATCGCTTCCAGTATATTTTCCCTCAAAAGACTTAATAGTATTAGTAAATAAATTTTCTAACTGTTTGAAATCTTTCTGATACTTTACGACTTGTAAGTATTTATCATCAGTTAAACTATCAGAACCTGAAAAATACAAAGTATTTTTATACTTAGAAAAATCATTATTAAATTTTTTTAATTTGTCATATGTTTTATTCTTCTCTTCAATATCTTTCAATAATTTATTTATCTTATTATTAGTAGAATCAGTTAGACTTGTCGTATTAGTTCCGTATTTTTTAAAGAAAACATTGAGAGGCACATTAAAATCATCAGATAAAGCTTTAACACTTTCTTTAACAAAATCTTTGGCTTTTTTATTATTATAGGCATTTGTTTTACCACTTAGAGCGAAACTATCTATTTTAGAAATAAATTCCTTTATTTTTTTTAGCTCCATCCATTTTTGGAACATTCTTTATATCTGCATCTAAGCCATTTTTCAGCGTTGTTAAAGAATTGACATCGATAGTTTTTCAATTGGTATTTGTCTCCCTTTTTTTGACTACAGCAGTGCCTTGATTTTTTTTAGTGTATTCTGATTCATTATATAAACTATCAAAATATACATTTAGATCTGTTAGTATTCTAAGTTTTTCTGGACTTCCTGATGTGGCAAAAAGTAAATTATCCTTATCATTTATTCAAGTTAGTTCTTTATCATATTGTTTGTTTGTATTGAAAGAATCAATCAAAGAGTTATATCTTTGTTCAACATCTTTTTGCAAATTATTGATTTGAGTTGCCTTAGATTTGAAGGTGTTAAAACTTTGCCCATTTTTTAACAGCATGGTAGTTAAATCTAAATGATTTTTAAAATCCGCAATTAATGCATCTTTTTGTCCCTTTGTCAATCAGGTTAAAGTTTTTAAGTGTTCGTTATATTTATATAAATCAGAATATATTCAATAAATTTTTGCATATTTTCAATTTTTACTTGAATCATAATATGGTCTTAAATTAGGATCGGAACTTATATCTACAATTTTGGCAGAAGGACTAACAGCATACTTTTTATCTTCATCTTTAGTACCATTAGAATATTTGACTCTAAAAGCTAAATTATCATAATTCCATGATTTTTTAGTTTTAGGATCAGCTACGTTTTTTGTTGTAACAGCTACGTTTTTTGTTATATAACTGTTTGAACTAGTTTTACCATTTTTTCAAGAATTATATTTGCTATCAGTCTTTTTGATAGTGTAAATAACCTGATTATTACTTTTATCATAAACTTCAATTTCTAAATTAGGAACAACTTCATTTCTATTAGTAATATCTTTTTGATCAATAGCTTCTCTAGTAATTAGTTTAAGATTCTTGCTCTCTTTTCTAACGGTATGATATATAACACCTGCTTGTAAATAACCTTTGTAAACACTATGTGCATTATAATCTCATGCTCCTTGAAACATTGCTGCGCCAATAAAACTTTGCCCGCTCGAACTATAATCAGTTCCTTTATTATCAGGAAGATTGAATAAAGTATTAGGAATAACATTAAATATAACTTCAACAAAATACCTTTGACTATAATCAACTGCATTTACATCAAAAGAAAGTAAAGTACCAATATCCTTGTATAGATAATTGAAAGCATCTGTTTTATTTTCTACATTATTTTTATCTTTAACATTGTTTTTTTGGTTTGGAAAAAAAGAATCTATGTATTGAGTAAGAGGCTTTTGATAAAGTCCATATGGATTTGGATTAGAATGTCCTCTAACTTTATACAAATAAAATTGTCTGCTTCTATCCTTAATATCTCATGAACTAGGAGTGTTTATATTGTAAGAAGAATGAATCAAAGTATTTGCGATATCATACCCTTGATCAGTACTTTTTTTAGTATCGACAGCAAAATTAGTTACATAATTTACATTATTAAGAAAAACTTTTTCTGATTTACCATTTAACGTAATATGTCTTCCATTATTTGTGTAATCTTGGTAGTGATTATATTTTTGAAACTCGGTCCCATTATTGTAATCAAAATATTTATTAGTAGTATCTATATTATATTGTTCATTAAGAAAACTATTTTTCTCTTTTTCATCTCCTGTTGAAAGATTATAGGTTTTTGTTTGAATTTTTTGGTAATCTTTAACACCATTCCCAGTTCTTTTGTAAAGATTAACTTTTACTTCTCCTCATAACCTTAAATCCTTAGAAAGATAAATACCTCCTGCCATAGGAGAAGAACCGTAATAATTGTGTTCGTTACTAGACATAGCAGGATCGTCATTAAAAATTACTCTATACTTTTGTGGACTAATAGGATTAGAAAGTTTTCATGATTGTAAAGGATTTATTTCATTTCTATTCGTATATCCTTCAGTAGGGGTTGCGAATTTAACTTTTTGAGATATTCTCTTGTTGTAGTATACATTTTCGTTAGCTTGGTTATTGTAAAAATTTCCTTTTTTATTACTTTCATAATATCTATAAGCATATTCGGATTTTCAAGTTGCATTATTTGTAGGTTGAGTATCTCTTTGATTTTTATAAGCATAGTACTTATCATCAGCAACAAAATAAACAGCATCATCTACTCTTTGATCATATTTTTTTTGATAATTCGAATCAGTGTAAAATGCAGACAAAGTTAAAAAAGCAGACGAAATTGCTGCAGCAGAAGAAAGTGCAGCTAAATTCCTATTAACTTTAATTTTTTTATTAACCATAGACCCTCCTCGAATAAAGTAATTGGACTATTTAATATATTAAATTTAAATTAATATCTGAATCCTTAAATTTTTTTTAATATTATATACGTATACATATATATATATATATATATATAAATAGGCAAATATTAATTTTTTTGCATAATAAAAATGTTCGATTTTATGTTTTTAAAACATTTAAAACATATAAAAATACCTTTTAAATCAAGTTTTTTGATTTGTAATTGTACTTTTGAATTGCTTATTGATATCTATTTTAAACGTTTAAAAATGTTTTAATTTTTTAAACAAATACAAAAATCAATAAGCGCAATAACTTGATAATTATAATAAAAAACAAAATAAAAGAAAGATTTAACTCTTTCTTTTATTTTGTTTTGGTTTTAAGCAGTAGCTAAAATACTTTCTCTATATTCTTCAAATTTTTCAATGCTACCGTGTTTTTTCTTGTTGATTAAATCTTGAATAATGCCCGGTACAAAAGCTAAAACGATAAAAAGAATTAAAACAACTACTAACATTACTCTACCAACAATTTGGTCAGTTAAAAATGTGTGAGTTTGTTCTTTGGCACTTTCTAAAGTTAAAGCACTATTTGCATTCATTAATTTAGTAGCATAAGCTTGTTGATTAAATGCCGCTAAAAGAATTAAATCAACAAAAGGAACTAAGACAGTAATTAGTAAGGAAATAGAAATTAAACTAACCGCTGCTCAAGCTCAGAATTTAAAGAATGGTACACTTTGGTTAATAGTAATTTTGTTTGATGATTTATTCTTAAGAGCACCAAAAACTGCACAGCCAATAAAAGCAAAAGTAAATAGCGCAGTTCAATTAGCCATTAAATCGGCAAAGTGATAAAGTCTAGACATTGACAAAGCAGCATCTAATGAATAAATTGAATAATCATCTGAAGGAGTATAAGCTAATGCTCCTATTAAAGTAAAGACAATAACAGTAGGAATAGTTATTACTAGTGAATAAATTACTCCTACAATAGGGAAATTAGGATTTAATTTCTTGAAATATTTTTCTCAATATGGTAATTCTCCTTGAGCTATTAAATCTTCTACATAACGAGGAGCTCACATTGAAAAACCATTAATTATACCCATAACACCTATGGCAATAGCTAGGTTAATAACTCCAAAAACTATTGCGGCAGCTTTAGCAGCTGAAGCGTTATTAGCGCCGCCAAAGAGAGTTACCATTGCATCTTTCATACCGTAGAAAGAACCACCATTAATTGACATTGAAATTGCAATAACTAAGTAAATAATAGTAGTAATTCCTAAACCAAGGAAAAGAGCTAAAGGAGTTCTTTTAGGTTCTTTCATTTCTGAAGAAATACCAGCTGCTACATAAAAGCCATCATATGCGAAGAAAATTGCAGCAATTGCTAAAAATAATCCTAAACCTGCTCCAGCACCATAGATTTGGCTAAAAGTAGAACCTGTTTCTATTGTTGCTGCAGTATCTAATTGTACAGTTGCACTAATAGCATAATCAGAAGCACCTGTTCCTTTAAGAACATAACCTAAAATAGTAACTAATACTAGAGGAATAAATTTTACATAAGTAATAATTTTATTTTGTATATTTCCAACATGGCTTCAAAGAGCTGGTATTGTTAAAAAATATACTGACATAACTAAAGAAATAACTGTTCAAATTAACCAATCTACATTCGTGCCAAATGTGGCAGCATCTTGGCCAATTAAAGAACCTATTCCATCTTGTAGTGATAAAATCACATAAAGAGGCATAAAGAAGTAAGTTAATGGTAAATAAACATAAACCATAAAGTTTTTTGTTGCGTTGTAAATTACTTTACCATTAAAAATTTTTGTTCAACTTATTAAAGATAAATTATCATTTCTAACACTTGCAATTTCAATTAATGAAAGTCCCATGGCAATAACGGCAAAAGAAGCGATTATTCATGAAAAAACTGCAAGCACTAACGAAGATTGCGAGTTGGATAAAACTGAACCTGATTTAAAGAAAATACCTGCACCAATTGAACTACCAAGAACAATAAGCATGGCAGAAAAGAAAGAAATTTTTTTAGCAGCAGGTTTTTCAGGCACAAACTTAGTTTCCTGAGAATTATTCATTTCTCTCCTTATCAATTTTTAAAATACATAGTCCAATACTAGTGTTTTCTTAATATAAAATAAGCCAATATTCTAATATTACTAGCCATTAATAACTCTTGTACCTGATTTACCATTTATTGCGTCACTTACTTTATCAAGTAAAGCAATAATAGCAACATTGTTTTTATTCTCTTTTACAAAGTTAATAGCAGCTTGTACTTTAGGAAGCATACTTCCTGGAGCGAATTGATTTTGTTGAATGTATTGTTCTAATTCACTAACTGTAACTGTTTCTAATTTCTTTTGATCTGGTTTATTGTAATTTACATAAACATGTTCTACTGCAGTAAGAATAATGAAATAGTTGGCTTCTACTTTTGAAGCTAATTTAGCTAAAGCAAAATCTTTATCAATAACACCATCTACTCCATGTAATTGCCCTTTTTCATTAATAGTAGGAATTCCTCCTCCGCCACCTGCTATAACAACATTGTTAGCAAAAAAAGCTTTTTTAATACTTTCTATACCTACAAAATCTAATGGTTTTGGCGAAGGAACAACTTTTCTATATCCTCTTCCTGCATCTTCGATAATAGTTGAATTAGGATTATTAATTTCTGCTTCTTCTTTCGTTTCATAGAAAGGTCCTACTGGTTTAGTTGGATTTTTAAAAGCATCATCATTTTTATCAACAATAGTTTGCGTTAAAAAGTAAAGTACATCACAATTTTTAATGTTATTTTTTGCTAATTCATTAGAAATGGCAGTAACCATGTGATATCCAATATATCCTTGACTCATACCGCCTGCTTCTGCAAAAGGCATTAAAGGTGTTTTTTCATTTACTTTTTTAGCATCAGCAAAAGCATTAAAGATCATACCTACTTGTGGACCATTACCATGACCTACTAAAACCTGGTGACCTTCTTTAACTAATTGTGCAACTTTTTGAGCTGGAATTTGTACTAATTCTTTTTGTTCAACAGGATTATTACCTAAAGCGTTCCCGCCTAATGCAATAACAATTTTTGACATAATTAATATCCCAAAGTAGCTAAAATAATAGCTTTAATTGTATGCATACGATTTCCAGCTTGTTGAATTGATTTATTATATTTTGATTGGAATACTTCGTCAGTAACTTCCATTGCACCAGTTGCAACTACTGGATATTTTTTACCTAAAGTTTCTTTGATTTCTTTTGAAAATAAAGTGTGATCATCGTGGAAGGCAGGTAAACAGTGAAGGAAAATAACATCTTCCTTAGCTGCTTTTATCATTGCCATATCCACTTGGAAAGCACCTAATTCTTGAATACGTTGTTCGAATAATTCAAATGGTTCACCTAATGAAACTCAAACATCGGTATAAATTGCATCAGCATTTTTAGCTGCTGCTATTTTATCATCTGAAAATTCTACTGAACCACCATTACGAGCAAATAATTTTTGAACAGCATCAAAAACTTCTTTGTGTTCTGGACCATTTTTAACAATGTCTCATTGCGCTCTAGGACCACATAAGGTAATATTCATTCCAAAAAAGGCTGCACCAATTAGTAATGAACGAGCAACATTATTTTTAATATCACCAGCAAAAACAATTTTTCTACCTTTTAAATCACCCTTGAATTCTTTAATGGTCATATAATCAGCAAACATTTGTGTTGGATGTTCCGCGTCTGTTAAACCATTTCAAACTGGTACGCCTGAATATTTTACTAATGCATCTACATCACTTTGTTTAAAGCCTCTAAATTCAATACCGTCATACATTTGGCCTAAAACAGCAGCTGTATCTTCGATTGATTCTTTCTTACCGAAATTTGAACCTGATGGACCAATATAAGTACATGAAGCTCCTAAATCAGCGGCAGCTACTTCGAATGCACAACGCGTTCTAGTTGAATCTTTTTGGAATAAAATCACAATATTTTTTCCAACTAAAGGACGTGAAGCAACGTGTAACCCTTGTGCCTTAGTTCTTTTTAAATCTAATGCTAGATCTAAAACATAATTAATTTCGTCTGTAGTAAAATTCAATGCTGAATCTAAACTACGACCTAACAAATTAATTGGCATTTTATTTTCTCCTTAATTTTATTATGTAAATTACTATCAATTATATTATTAATTATTGAAATGATTACTCAATATAGTAATCCCCATATTATTTGACATCTTCTCTTACTAAAGGCATAGACATACATCTTCCTGAACCCATACCTAATGATAATTGGTTTCCATCAAATGAATATACCGTTACACCAGCAGCTTTTAAAGCAGCTTCTGTTTTGACATTTCTAGAATAACCAACTACTACACCTGGTGCAATTGTTAAATAGTTTGTTCCGTCAAAATGTGTTTCAATATCGATATCTAATTGTGAAGCATTTTCGCCAGCTATTGGAATTAGAATTGGCTTTTCACCAATAATACTTTCTAATACATCTGCTAATGGTTTTGAAGTTTCTACCATTTTAATTTCTTTAGATAAATCAATTTCTCAGATTTTTAAAACTGAAAGCATATTTGGTGAATATAAGAATTTATTCTTATCTACCATAGTCAATCATGTATCCAAGTGCATTAAATTTGGCATTGGTGGCACGTTAATAGCAACAATTTTTTTAAATTTAGCTTCTTTGTTATTTTTAATGTGTTCAGCGATAGTTAAAATTGCTTCTTTATTTGTTCTTTCGCTAACACCAATTACTAATGTGTCCTTGTTGTAAATAAATACATCACCTCCCTCAATATTACCTTTATCTAAACGATCAAATCAGTGAGGTGTTTGTTTGTATTCTGGGTGAATTGAAAAAATAAATTCAGCAAAAATTGTTTCTCTTTTTCTAACAACATATTTCATATTGTTAAGTGAAATACCATTACCTGCTGATGCAAATGGATCACGTGTAAAATATAAATTTGGCATTGGATCAACAATTAATTCAACATCAGATTCAATGTTTAATTCTTGTTTGCTTACTCCTGCCATCATTGCTCTAACCATTTTTACAGGTTGTCCTTGCATAGCAGTTATATAGTTTTTAACTCTTGCTCTATTTTCACTATTTAAAGCTGGAGTAGCTTCATCTAATCATTTTTCAATGAAGCTTTCTTTTTCTTTACTAGTAGCATATTTAACATATGTTTCTGCTACTAAATCAGAAAGTTGAATAACTTTAATTCCACGATCTTGTAAAATTTTTACAAAACTTTGGTGTTCTTTAATGGCTTGTTCTGGTTGCAAAATAGCTGAAAATAATAATTCATCAAGGCGACTTGGGCTAATTCGTCTTATTTCATCGCCTGGTGTGTGTACTAAAACTTCTTTTAATACACCTATTTCGCTATAAACGTTAATTTTACTCACAATACTCCTTAAAATATAAGAATTAATATAAAAAATAAAAATAATGCTCAACAATTAATTAAGCATACTAATTATATTACTTGGCATATTTTGTTTATTTACAAAGAAATTGCTTAAAGTAGAAAATGAAAAAAATAAATACTTTTTATACTTTAAAATTAAAAATGATAAAAAAACGAACATTAAAATTTTGTTCGTTTTTTTAAGTATTTTATTTCTTTTTTTTCTTTTTCCAAATGAAAAATCCTGCTATTCCTGCGGTTAAAAGAAGAGCTAAAGCAATAGGAACTGCAATTGCAACAGCATTTATTGCTGAAGAAGGTTTTTCTTCTTTGGCTAAGTAAAAGTCATTAATACTTAATTGTTTGTTAATTGTTTCAATATTATTGTTTTTAATATCATTAAGTATTTTATTACTTTCTTCTATCGCCTTAGTAATATTTTCATTTTTCTTTGTAGGAATTTTTTCTAACTTGTTAAGCGATTTAATTAAATCAATGACTTTATTATTTTTTTGGTTAAATACATCTAATTTAACGTTTAATTCATCGTTTTTAATATCAAGTAATTCATCAATTAATTGTTTTTTATAACTAGAATCTTTCTTGTCATTCATAGTTAAAAATTCATTGCTATTCAAAGCACTAATTGACGAAATTTTTTTGTTAATGTTAGAAGAAATATCTAAAATGTTTTCCTTAGTAGCTAAAAATAAATCATTTGTTAATTTATTAATGTCATTGTTAGTTAAATTTAAATCGTTAACTTTTTTAACATCACTAATTAAAACATTTAAATAATTAATTTCTTTACTATTATCGCTATTTAATATGTCTAGAGAATTAACTTTTGCAACTAATTTATTAGTCAAATTATTATCGCTAATTCCATTAACAATTTCTAAAATTAGATCTAATTTATTTTTTAAATTTTCTACTGAAAGGAAATTATTTTCGCTAGTTAAATCTATTTTATTAATTTCATTTTGTAATAAATTTTTAGATGAAAGATCAATTTTATTACTATTTTGAACAAGATCTAGATTTTGACTAATACTTTTAATAGAACTAATTTTATTAGCAAAATTTATATCAGCATAAGAAATTTGTTTTACCAAATCATTTAATTTATCTTTAGTTGTTTTTTCTAAAGAAGATGTATTAATGGTTGTAAAAATATCAATTTTTGAATCTATTTTGGTTAAAAATTCTTCAAAATCACTATCAATATTTTGGCTAATTAAATCTTTAGTTAAACTGTCTTTATTGTTAGAAGTTAAATTATTATTTGTCTTTAGAGAAATTATTTTATCAACTATTGAAACTAGTTGTTGCACAAGATAAGTAGTTCTTATATCATTAATATCTAAATTTTTAATTCTTGCAATTAGACTATTTTGATTTTCCTCACTAATTTGCACTTGAATAATTTTTTCTAATAAAGTTTTAATTGTTTCAACATTATTTTTTGAACTAGCAAAATATGAAGATGAAGGATTTAAGGCATTTATGAAAGTTAGTAAAATATTTTGATTTTCTAAACTAAGTTTTGCACTTTTAATTAGATTAAATAATGCAATTTTACTATCTATATTTTCTAATGATTGACTAAATGAATTATTGTTATTTTGACTATTTAAATAATCATTTGCAGAAATTGATAAAGTATTGTTAATTAAATTATCAATAGTTTCAGAACTAAGATTTTTAATATTTCTAATTTGAGCTATTTTGTTAATTTTAAGCACAAAGTTTTCAAAAAGTTTTTTGTAATTATCAGCTTCTTCTTTAGTTAAGTTGAAAGGAACAATAATTTGATCCACTTGGTTAGTTAAAATTTCTTTATCACCTGTATTTAAAGTTTGATTTTTAATAATTGAATCTTTTAATAACAATTTTTTTGCTTCTCAATTGGTAAAGCCATCTAAATTATTTTTAGCATCTATTATTCTTTTTTCTAAATTATAAATTTCTTCTTTTGAATAATTTAAACCATTCGCTTTGACTAATTCTTTGTAAGTATTTATTTCTTGATCAAAAATGTCTTTAACATTTTTTGAAGAATTTCTATAACTAATATTATCTTTATCATTAATTTCGCTAAAAATGCTATCAACTACTTCCTTTATTTTCATCATAGCATCATCTAAAACAAAGGCTTTATTAACTAAATTATTTATTTCACTAACAACTTTAACTATACCTAATTGATCTATAAAATTGGCTTTTTGGTTATTATTAAGATTAGTTAAACTATTGATTTTCACTTTAGCATTATTAACACTATTTTCTAAAATATTTTCGCCATCAAGTTCATTATAACTGCTATTTAATTCACTAATTAAAGTATTTATTTGATTTTCGTCATCAATATTAACACCTTTTCTTTTATCTACTAAATTAGTTATTTTTAAGAAAATATTTGCATATTTTTCTCTTTTATTAGAAGAAGCATTTAAATATTTAACTTCTTCAAGAGAAGATTTCTTTTCTTGGTAAGAAATATTTAATTGTTGCATTAATTGGTCAAGTTTCTTAGCTTTAGCTAATTCTTTTTCAATTTGTTCTAAATCAAAAGTTTTATCAAAAAGAGCAATAATATTAATTTTTTGATTATCGTTTAAACCATTTAAATTTCTTACTTCGTTAACTTTACTTTTTCTTAAATCAAGATTATTTTTTTCACCATCTAATAAAAATATTGCGTTAGAAATTTTACTAATATGATCTTTAATTCTATTAGGATCAAGTACTTCTAATAATCCTGAGTTAGGATTTTCTAAATTAGTTAGAGCTTCTTTAGCACTATTAATTTGTTCATCATAATCATTTTTAAATTGGCTATTAGCTTGAAGATAATTAGTAGTTTTTTTAATAGCTGCAGAATTAGTTAAATATTCTTTTAATAGTTTCATTAAATTATCTAAAACTATTAAATTATTGTTTAATTCTCTTAATTCGTTAAGTGAAGAAGAATTTTCAATTTTTGCCTTAGCTTCAGTGAATTGAACTGCTGTTAAATTAGATAATTCGCTATTAGCAAATTTAGTTAATAAACTATTTTTAACTTCATTTAAACGATTATTACCATCCAAATTATTTTTAGCATCTTTTAAATTTTGACTTATTTTTAAAACAATATTCAAACTTGCATTTCAACCATTTTGCTTATCTAAAAGATTATTTCTTTGGCTAAGTGCATCTTGATAGGCTAATTTATTATTGACAGAAGCTTGCGAATAATTAGCATTTTCTAAGTCAATAGTTTCTATTTCACTTAAAGCATGCATAGCATTTTCTAAGTCAATAGCATTATTTTTAATATTTGGTAAATTACTTTCTTCATCATTATCAATTACGCTATTAACAAAGTAATTAAGCATTTTATTATTTAAACTTTTACTATTATTAATTAGTTGAATAAGGCTATTTTTTTCATCATTAACTTTTTTAGCTTCTTCAATTAAATCACTTATTTTTTGATCTAAAGGTTCTTTTGAATTAGTATCTAGTTCTAATTTAGTGATTTTATCAATAAAATGAACTAATAACTTAGTGCCTAAATTTTTAAATTCTGCTATTTTTATTTGACTATTATTTTTAGCAAAAACAAAAGCGTTAAATAGTAGGTTATTTTCTTCATTTGGTGAAGGATTTTTTGCCATTTTATTAATTTGTTCTTTTAACCTGCTTTTTTGCTCTTCATCTAAAAGCAAGAAGCTATCAATTGTAGTTTTTAATTTTAGTCTAATACCATCTAAATTATTACTATCGTTAGTTAAATTTTGTGCTTTTTCTTCAAGAGAAGTTAAAACTTGGCTTAATTGACTAATAAAACTATCATCAAAAATATTTTCATTTAAGCTATTTAAAAGATTTTTAGCTTCTTCTAAACTTTGGCTAAATTTAGATTGTTTTTCTAAAGTTTCATTAAGATACAAAGTGCTTTCTTTAACTTTTTCACTTTCTTTAATTAAGCCGCTTAAATTTTGAATTTGTTCATTTATACTATTTAAAGTAAAAATTAATTCATCATATTCATTTTTATTAGCCAAATTATTAAATTTAGCAATTAGAAAATCTTTTTGTGTTTTCGAAAAATTACTTATTGCTTCTAACTTATTTATTAACGATGCTAAATTATCATTACCATTTAAATTTTTATATTTAAGAGTTAAATTTTCATATAAGCTATTAAGTTCATCTTTCGAAGCATTAATTAAACTATTTTTTACTAAAACACTTTGAATATAGGCTAATAAATCATCATAATTATTTCTTAAGCTAAGATCACTTAACTTGTAATTATTAGTTATTCTAGGACTATTATTTTGATTATCACTAATTGTTTGATTTGTTAATTCACTTAATTGATTTAATACTAAATCATTTAATTTTTGCATTAAAAGATTTAAATCATTAGCTAAATTAACTACATTATTTAAATCATTCAAGTTAGTATTTTTAATTTCGTTAGTTAAAAATTCTATTTGTTTATTATTTAAATAGCTAAAGTTAGTTAATTTCTTTAAATAAGAATTTTTTTGCAAGTTTAATTCGCTTGCTTCATTAAGAATATCTTGATATTGTTGATCAGGTATAGAAATATTATCATTAATAATTTTTATTGCGTTGATTTTATTAACAAAAGTATTAATTTCATTAAAGTTAAGTAACTTATTACTACTTAAATTAGTTAGAGCAAAAGAATTAACATAATTATTTATCTTATTTCAAAAACTATTTACTAAATCATCGCTAAGAGCTTTAGGTAAATTATTAATTTCATTTAAAAAGAGTTTTTTATCATCATTAGAAATTAAAATGTATTTATTTAACTCACTAATTAAACTATTTCTATAACCATCTAAATTATTAAATGCTTCTAATAAATTACTATTAGCTCTATTAATTTTATCTTCTAAAAGCAAAATTTCTTCAAGCTTAGTGCTAGTAAAATCAGTATTTTTTATATTGGTTACTAAACTATTTAAAGCGTTTAATGCTTCATCTAAAGTAGTTTTTTTAACCGTGCTATCTTTTAAATAAAGATTATTCTTTTTAGCATTAAAATCCTTATTTATAGTATTTAAAGCACTAATTAATAATTTATCTACTTCTTGTAAATTATTAATTACATTATTCGCGTTTCGATTATCTAATTTGCTAATATTAGCTTTAATTTGTTCTTTTTGATTTTGATTAATAACTACAAAAGAATCAATAATTAAATTATTGGCTTGAACAATATCATTTCCGTTTAATGCACTAAATTTAGTATTTAATTCTGTTTTTAAATTAGTTAAAGCTTCTAAATTTAAATTAGCTCCTTTTGCTTTATTTAAGAGCGTAATAACGTTATTTAAAACTTGATCATAAGCTTTTTTTGTATTTTCTAAAGCAAATTTATAATTGCCATCAATTAATTCTATTTTTGAATCAAAATTAGTTATATTTTTTCTAGTTAATTGTGTTAATTGATCTAGAGTAATATTTTTAATTTCTTTCATTTCTCTATCGATCAATTTAGCTTCATCTAGATAAGTTTTTAAATTCTTTGTTGAAGAATTAATAATACTATTTTTGAAAAATTCGCTTTGATTATCATTAATGTTACTTAAATTTTTAATTTCTAATATTGTTTGAGCTTTTTGATTATTTTTATCATTAGCTTGAGATAATAAAACTGCTATATCGTTATCATATTTACTCAAATTAGGAGTTAATTGCGCTTTAATGATTTGATCTCTAAAAGTAGTTTTTTCATCCTTTGATAAATAAGCACTATACAATTCTGTTTCTAGTTGAGTTAAAGCAGTTGCTTTAGAGCTTTCCAATGCTTCACTAAGAATATCATTTTTTTGTTTTTCACTAATTTCAGCACTAAAATTATCAACTTTGTTTTTTAGTTGATCAAGTTTATCATCTGTTAAAAGACTAAATTTAGCTAAATCATTTTTAAGAGCTATTTTATTACCGCTTAAATTAGCTAAATTACTATCTAAAGTTTTAATTGCTTCATATAGATCGTTACGAATTTTTCTTAACTTGTCTTCATTGCTATTATCAAAATTATCTGCTTTAACATCACTTAATAATTTTTGAAACTTAGTAATATTATTATCAAAATTAGTCTTATTTATAGTCCTATCCATAGAATAAATTACTTGGTTTTTAATTTTTTCTATTACCTTAAATTTATTCTCTAATTGCATCAAATTTTTATCGATTGTATCAGCTAGAGAAACAATAGTATTTGCTTTAGCTAAATCTTTATTTTTACTATCAATTAACTTATTAACATTTTCTTTTTGTTTTAAAGATAAATTAAGTAAATTATTAACTATTTCTTTAGCTTTTTCAATGCTATTTTGGCCATCTAATCTTGAATAGTTAGATTTTAAGTTTGCTAAGAGATTTTTAACTTCAGTAAGAGATGCATTTTTACCTGAAAATTTATTGAATAAATTTATTGCTTCTTCTAAACTAAGATTATAAGAGTTTTTAGCTTCTTTGTTGGCAAAGACATATTTTTCTAAAGTTTTATCTTCTTGCGAAGTAATATCTTTAATGTTATTATTTTTTGTTAAAGCTTTTAATTCAGAAAGAATTTCATCATTTAAAGCTTTCATTTGTTCGTTTAACTCTTTTGCATTTGAACCAATAGTATTTTCTAATTCACTAAGATTATAATTTCTAATTTGATCTTGGTATTGGTAAATTTGACTATTGTTTAAATAACTATATTTAGTAGGAAGTCCATTAAAGAATTGTTCTTTATCTTGGTTAGTTTTTTCTGCTTCTTTAAACTTATTTAAAATATTTTCATCAGCTTGATCACTTAAGAGATTAATTGTTGAAATATAAAAACTATAAGTTGATTTTTCAGCATCACTTAAAAACCAATAAAGTTGAATTTTGCTAAGTGCAGCAACTTTATTACCATCTAGAGAATAATATTTATTATCTAAACTATTAGGTAAATTTTTGCTACCTATTAAATCAGCTAAACTAGGATTTTCTTCACCTACATTTACATATGAAGCAACTAATTCTCTAGCGATAGATAAAATATTGTCTAATTCCCTGTTATTATTAGCAAATTTATATTTATCACTTTTTATAACATCTTTTTCAATTTGTGCTATTTTAGCCTTTAAAATAGCCATATTTGCATTATAAGTCGAGACTTTAGAAATAATTTCTTGATCTAAATTACTCTTATTAGTTAAAGGAATTAAATTCTTATATTTACTAATTTGCGCAGAATTTAAGTTTCTATAATTAGTTTCAAAATTATTGAAAAGATTTTCTTTATAATCGTTAGTTTCTTTAGCTTTTTTAACAATATTTTTAATTAGTTCTAACGATTTAGTTTCACCAAGATCTAAATCTACTGCTTTCAATTCACTAATAAAATTATTTTTCTCACTTTGACTTAAAAAGTTATACTCATTAATTTGGTTTGAATAAAAGTTTTTATTTCCGTCTAAGTGATTGAAAAGAGAATCTAGGGAATTGTGCGAATTAGATAATAAAATAGTTAAATTAGGCGAATTAGTGCCATCATTTACATCTGAAATAAGCAAATTAGATGCATCATTTAAAGTACTATTAAAATTATTTTTCAATTCATTTGAAGCATAGAAATAATTAATTTCATTACTTGAATTGTTTAAAAGATTTTTATAATAGTTAACTTTTTCTTTTAATTGCCGCATTTTATCATCATTATCTTTGTAGGCTTTAAAAATTTCGTCAACTTTTTCTTTGCTTGTTTGCGAATTTATTAAATCAACTAAATTAGAAACTTGCTTCGTATTTAAATATTGGTAAACGTTTCTAATATTATTGCTAATATTTTGCTTGTAAGCTTCAAGAAGAATGTTAGAAATTTGTACTTCATCTAGAGCATTATTAATTTGTTGTTTATAGTAATCTTTAACAACTTGGTTAATATTTGAATAAGTTTCAAGCATTTTAATAGCTTCATTTTGCTTTTGCTTTAAAATAGATAAAAAACCGTCAATAACTATACTGTTAGTTTTAGATGAACTAATTTTTTCTAAACGTTCTTTTGTTGATAAAAGTTTATAAGTAATAGTTAAAGTTCCGTTATTATCATTAGCGCTTAATTGAATACTATTTGCATCAATTTTAGCTTCTAAACTAAGAGGACTAAGAGCTAAAAATTTAATACTATTAGCTTTGATTGAAGAAGCTAAAAGATTATTCTTATTGTCAATATTTTGAATATTTTTAATAATAGAATAATCTAAGAGAATGTTATTAAGACGGTCTTTTTCTTTTAAAAACCCTGAAATAGCAATGCTATTTAAATGGTTTTTCTCACTTACATAAGTATTACGCAAACTATTGGCATTAATTACTTTTTTAGCATTTAAATCAACTGTGGAAACTAAAGTATAACTAACGTATAAATTCCCTTTTTCTAGATCATCTGGAATAATATTGCTAATAAAATTAACGTTTTCAACTTTAACACCTTTAGAAGTTAAATCAACTAAAGAACCATTAGATTCTTTATATTTAAAAACAATTTTCTTACTATCAACTTTATCAGGAGTAATTTTACTTTTATCACCATCATAAGTTAGAACAATATTAGTAGATAAATCTTCTAATTTTTTAATTTCAGTATCTCTTATGTAAATAAAAGGTCCTATTTCTTTAGAAGTGGCAACTTTTGAAGTGAGAATTTCATTAATAGTTTCATTTTTATAAGTTAAATTTTTAGTTGAATTTAAAGTATAGTTAACTTTAATATAAGAATAGGAATTAGTATCTTTATGTGTTTCAACAATGGCAAGACGGTTTATTCGAACATCTAAATTAGCATCAGTAGAAGAAACAACATTAGATAAAGAAGCATTATTAACATCAATATTTTTGCCTATATAATCAAAATAATAAGGCGAATTAGAAGTTGAACTTTCATAAGTAGTTATTAAATCATTTAATCTCTTTTGTTCATTATCTAATATCTTGGCTTTTTCATATACATCTTTAATATCACTGTCATTTTTATAAATTTTTATATCATTTTTGTTTATTAAAGCAGCAATTAAAGAAGAATATTTTTGTTTTAAAGAACGACTTAAATTACTTAGTTTATTAATTTCAGCTTGGTAGTATTTAGCTGACATAAGATAAACTAAATTTGAAAATTGTAATAATGCAGAATTTACCTTGCTAGTGTTGTCAATAATTCTAAAAGCTACGTTACTATCTAAAGTAAAATTATCTATTGAAACTTTTTTACCATTGATAGTAAAACTTTCGTTTGAAACAATAGAATTAGTAGTGTTATTAGTATTAGTTAGTAAATTATTTTTTTGTTCTTGAGTTAAACCTTGATATTGATTAATTTCTTTAGCTAATTTAACGCCATTTCCAAAGACATTAGAAAGTTCTTTAAGTAATTTTTTGGCTAAATTTTGGTACTTAAAAGTTAAAGCATGCTCGCTAACTGAATCAGTGTTGCTAAAAGTTAATGAAGTGCTTTTGGCATTTAAATTTGAAAGCGAAGAAAAAACATTAAAGGAAGGATTTTTAAACTCACCAGTAAATTCTTTAACTTCTTCTTGGAAACTATTAAATGTTTGGTTAAAAATATCCGCATAAGTTTTGCCACCATAAGTAGAGTCTAATCCATCTTTATAATATGAAGAATTAAGAAGTGTTTGAATGTTATTTTGAAAATTAACTAATCTTTTATAAAAATCATTTTTGTCTTTTATGGAATTAATAATTTCTTTGAAATCATTTGTTTTATCTGTTAAAAAGTTAGTAAAGAAAGTTTCAGTATCTTCATCATTATAATTATTTGTTTTAAGTAAAGAAGTTTTAGCAAAATCAGAAGCATTTTTAATTGCTTCTTTAATAAAATTAAGAGCTTGTTTATAGTTATATTGATTATTTTTTTTCAAACTTATGATTTCATAAGTTTTTAATTTATCGAATTCAGCTTTAATATAGTTATAACCACTAAAAGTTATTTTGTTTAATTCATTTAATTGATTAGTTAATCTTTGAATTTCATCAAGCGATTTTAAACTATTTTTATCTCTTACATTCTTTCTATCTACAAATAAAGAAAGATTGTTATTAAATTCACTAGAGAAAAAAGCTGCATATTTTAAATTTTGTGTTAAAGCAGAAATAACTTTTCTTTTATTTGCTTGGTCATTTGAAAAAAGAAAATTAATTTTATCGCTAATAAAATTTAATTCTGGTTCAGCACTAGAAAATGATGAATCACTTAAAACTTTTTTATAAAGATTGAAATAGCTTTCTTCGTATTTTTTTTGTGCTTCATTATAATCATTAATGTATTTTGTTCAAGCACTAAAATTTTTAGAAGGGTTAGATTTTAAATTAATTAAATCAGAAGTGAAATCTTTAGTATATTCGTTTTTAATTGTTTCTTTTTGAATTGCGGTTAATCACTTAGAGTTTTCAAGTAAAAGATTCAATTTAGCATAATCACTTAAATCTCAAACAATATCGATTTGACCAGCATTATTTCCAAGACCAGTTGTTGAAGCTTTATTAAATTTAAAACCATTGCCATTATTAGCTGAATAAACTCAATCTTTTGAACTGGTTGAAGAAATATTTAATTTATAATCAGAAAATTTTTTATTAGCAGGAACGTATAAAGTAGTTTTGGTTTTAAAAGTAGAATTAACGTCTTTAATTGTTTGCTTACTTTTATTGATGTCAGTAATTTTTATAGGTTTGTTTAATTTGTCAACATTTTCATAAATAAAAAGATCACTTTTTGGCATTAAAACCTTACTGCTATCAATGTTATTTTCTCTTAACCATTGAATAGTTTCTTCTTTAAATCTTTCTGTAGTTACTAAATCAATTTTGGTAATTTCTTTTTTAAAATTATGACTAATTAATCCAACATGAGCTGAAGTAGAACCGCCATGATTCCCTCTAGTAACACCAATACCTATAAATGATTCGCCAGCTGATTTATAATCATCAAAAGATCCATTTTTATTAAAGTAAGTATTTCTTTCAAGGCCATATCTAACTGATAAATAAGGCGCTCTACCCGATCAAGATAAAGTTTCAATATATAAAATGGCTCCTAAATTATCACTAAGAGCATCTTTAGTAGTTTTATAATTTTGCGCTAAATTTAACTTGCTTGGAGTAATAGGCGCTCAAGCGCTATTAATGTTTTGATTAAGATAAGAGTGTCCTATTCCTCATTTAGGAGAAGTTCCGCTTCTATAGTTATTGGTTAAAATGGCTTTTAAAGTTTCCTCTTTATATTTTGTGCTATCTTAGCCGTGCTTTCTATCATAAAAAGGAATATAGAAAAAAGTGACAATAGTTCCATACTTGTCGTTAGTATTTTTATCGAATGTCTTAGTAAATAAAATAGGTTCAAAAACATTAAAACGAGTTCATTTTAAATTTTGACCTTGCTTATTAAACATTTGATTTTTGACATTATTATTACTGCCTGTAAGTTGGGGAATTAATGAAATTGCATCATTAATTTGTTTTCCATTTGGATCTGAAACTTGAATAGAAATGCCATTAGTAAAAAGCAAATCTTTTGAAATGTAAAACATAGTTGAAAAACGTCTTTGATATTGGTCAAGATTATTAACATTATTTCCGTTTTCAATTTGTGCTAAAAAATATTTTCTATCAGAGTCATCTCATCATGTATCTTTACCATCTCATCCTGTATTTACTTCTTTATAGTCTTTGTCATTTGGAGATGTAAAAAGACGTAAATCTTTTTTGAATAATGATGAATCACTTGATAAATTACTTCTAATATTATTCGAATTAACAAAATATTTAGTAGTTCATCTTACATCATTTTGATACTTATCATTAGCAGAATGATAGGTTGCTTCTTGGTCATATGAGTTTTTAGTAACTATATCACTAGACGCACTTAAAAAAGCTAATGCTGTTAAAGATAATGGTGATAAGATTGCAGAATTAAGAGCAATTTGTTTAACTATTTTCCTTTTATTAGCCATATAACCTCACTCATCGAATAATTAATATACGACTCTAGTAATCAATATACAAATTATAAACTTAATATTAATATATCTAATTAATATTAATAATTTAAAATAAGCCTATAAAAAGGCTTATTCGGTGTTTATTTACATTTGGTGCCCAAGACAGGACTTGAACCTGCACGCCTTTTGGGCAGTAGATTTTGAGTCTACGGCGTCTACCATTCCACCACTTGGGCAATAATTATGAATTATAGCCTAAAATATATAAAATATAAGCATTAGAAAGAAAAATATGGTTGGCATAATTGTTGAATATAATCCTTTTCATAATGGTCACATTAGACAATTAGAATTTGTAAAAAAGCAATTTCCTCAAGAAAAAATAATTATTGTTATGAGTGATAAATTTTCACAAAGAGGAGAATGCATTTTAGTTTCATTTAGAAAAAGAAAAAAAATCGCCAAAAAATATGGTGTTAGTAAAGTTATTAAAATGCCTTTTTATGAAAGTTCACAAGCAGCTCATATTTTTGCTAAAAACGCTATAAATAGGTTATATAAGGCAAAAATAACTAAACTTATTTTTGGTTCAGAATCAAATAATCCAACTCAAATGATTAATCTAGCTAAAATACTTAAAAAAGAAGAACAAACATTTAATAGTTTAATAAAAAAATATATAAAAAATGATAAACTGGCCTATCCTAAAGCTTATTCTCTAGCCCTTAGCGAATTAACTAATAAAAATTATGATAAGCCTAATGATATTTTAGGTTTTGAATACGTCAAATACATAGTCAATAACAATTTAAATATTGAAATTTATACTATCGAAAGAAATATTGATTTCAATGCTAATATGCCTATAAATAAATATGCTTCGGGAACTTATTTAAGAGAATTAATTAAGCAAAATAAAAATATAAGTTTATATTCTCCTTTGAAAATAAAATATAAAAATCAAGAAGAAAAACTATTTAAAAAATTTAAAAAAAATATGCTTAAATATAAGCTTGAAAAAATTAGAGAAATACCATTAATTTCTGAAGGAATTGAAAATTTATTACTGAAAAATATTAACTGTGATAATTATCAAACTTTTATCGAAAAATGTACTTCTAAACGCTATACGGCTAGTAGAATAAAAAGAATTATAGTATGAGTTGCCAATAAAGGCTTTAAATATAAAAATAAGTAATTTAGTTATAATAAACTAGTAGAAAGAAATTATGAAAATAAAAAAAATTCCTCTTATTTTCTCTTCATTAACTTTTTTAACAATTCCTTTTTTAGTTGCTTTTTCTTGCGAAAATAATTCTAATTCTTCTTATAGTGTTTTTAAAAATACTTATGAAAAAGCTCTAAATAATCAAGAATATACTATTTATTTAGATGAAAAACAAATGCAAGAAGAAATTTTAAACTTAAAAAAAGCAGCTAAAAATAAACAGCTAAAATTTCGCTATGGTCAAATTTTGGAAAACCAAGAAAATAAAATTCCCCAAGCTTATGATAAAAATAAAAGACAATTTACTGCAGAATATCTTTTGGCTAGAAAACTTATTAAATTCAAATTCAATGATGAAAAATTAAATGATAATGTTAATTTTATTTACATTGATAATATAGAAGAACCAAACGGTGTATATTTAAGTTTTAGATTAATTGATAAAAATAATCCTAAATATTATTTAACAACTAAATTAATAAATTTAAGTGACTATATTGAATTAATTAGATATGGTAATTTACATATTCACTTTAGTTTACAAGATAAAAATAATACTAATTTAGATAATATTAAAAATGGTTTAGACATTAATGAAGCATATCAATATAATGTAAATACTAACCAAGAATACATTGAAGGACAAGATGTTTTTAAAAATGACAAATAAAGCTATTTTATAGACCTAAAAAGTCATTTTTTTATTTCGTTAAATTTAATATTAATATGTTAAAATAATAAAGCAATTATTTTAATATTGCAGAAAGAGATTAAATCTCACCTGATAGTCTAATGACTATGGGTATATTAGCTACAATAAAGTCTTTGATTTTAATTTAATCTAAAAAGATTATCTAGGAGTTTATTATTCAAACAAATAAAAGTAAAAAACCTACACCTGAACACATGATTAATGAAAATATTCCATTCGAAAAAGTCTTTGTAATAGGTGAAAATGGTGAAAAAATTGGTGTTCTTAAAACAAATGAAGCAATTGAAAAAGCTAAAGAAAAAAAATTAGATTTAGTTTTAATAAGTGTCGAACCTAAACCTATTGTTAGAATGCTTGATTATGGAAAATTCAAGTATGAACGTAAGAAAAAGGAAAAAGCAGCTAAAGAAAAACAAACTTTTGTGCAAAATCGACAAATAAGATTGACAGCAATGATTGGTGATAATGATTTAGCTGTTAAAGCTAAAAAAGCCAGAGAATTTTTACTTGATGGCGATAGAATCAAAGTTAGCTTAAAATTTAGAGGCCGTGAATTAACTCGTAAGGAATTAGGCGAAATAAAATTAAAACAATTCTATGATCTTGTTGCAGATATTGCTGATATAACTAAAGAAGCTTCTTTGGTAAATGAAAGATTTTTAGATCTTTATTTGCAACCTAACAAAACTAAAATTGCTAAATATAAAAAAGAGAACAACATAGTTGATAAATCAACTGCTAAAAAAGATGTTAAAGTTAATCAAGATGATGATTCTAACTAGAAAAGTCACACTTTACTTCGTAAAGGAGGCAAGAAATGCCAAAAATGAAGACTAAAAGTGCATTAAAAAAACGTATTAAAGTTACTGGTACAGGAAAAGTTTTACGCGAACAAGCATATCGTTCACATTTAGCCCAAAATAAAACTACTAAACAAAAACGTCACTCACGTAAGAGAGCTTTGATGCATTCTTCTGATCTTAAAAGATTTAAATACATGTTCTAATTTACCATATTAAAATTATCCATTTATAAATTTAAAATCAAATACAAGGAGAAATAATGAGAGTAAAAGGCGGAACAGTTACAAGAGCTAGACGTAAAAAATGAATAAAATTAGCTAAAGGTTATTTTGGTCACAAATCAATAGGTTACAAAGTTGCTAAACAAGCTGTAATTAAATCATGAACATATGCATTTAGAGATCGTAAACAAGTAAAGCGTAACTTTAGAAAATTATGAATTGCCCGTATTAATGCTGCTACTCGTGCTGAAAACTTATCATATTCACAATTTATTAATGGTCTAAAGAAAGCAAATATTACTATTAATCGTAAAATGCTTTCAGAATTAGCTATTAATGAACCTAAAGTTTTTTCAGAATTAGTTGCTATTGTTAAAGCAACAAAATAAATATTAAAATCAGAAATTAATTCTGATTTTTTTATTAGTTAAATTTCTTATTTTAATTAATGCAGTATATAAAAAGGCAATTAATAGTTTTTTCATAATCTGCTTTTTTATTAAAATTTTATTATCATGCTTAATAAATTAAAATACCAATTTGTAACAGCTTGAAGTAAACCGAAAATTATTTGATTTGTTATTTCAATTGTTATTTCCATTACTATTGCCTTAGCTATTTACTTTAAAGAAATTAACTATGTAGATGAAAATGGCAATAAGATTTATCTAAGAAATATTACTTTAGCAGCTGATGCATTATTAGGCTTAGGAATTACTTTAGTTGTCTTTAATCTCTTAGCTATATTATTCAACTATGGTTTTGGTAGAGAAAGCTTTAGAAGAAGCAAGGAAAGAAAAAAGCAACGTCTTAATTTTGATTTAAATGAAGAAAAGAAAAAAAATAGTCAATCAATTGAAAGTAAGATAAAAATCAAAAATTTAGAAAAGCAATTAGAGAAATTACAAGAAACTAAAAAAAGTAAAAAAGAACAAAATAATATGGTCTTTTTTATCCTAGTATTCTTAGGTTTTTTAAGCATAATTATTGCAATAATTTGTGCTTACAATTAATATTATGTTACAATAATGTTAATTGCCCGAGTGGTGAAATTGGCAGACACGCTAGACTAAGGATCTAGTGGAGCAATCCGTGCAGGTTCAAGTCCTGTCTTGGGCACCATATAAAAACGCTACTTTAATTAGTAGCGTTTTTCTTTTATTTCTAAAAATAAATCTTTTAACTGTTCATTATCAACAAAACTTGGTGCACTCATTAATATATCCTGACCTTTAGCATTTTTAGGAAAGGCAATAACTTCTCTTATTGATTCTTCTTTGGTAATAATCATCAAAAGTCTTTCTAAACCTAAACCAATACCGCAATGAGGAGGAATGCCATAATCAAAAGCACGCGTAAATCAACCAAATTGAGTTTCTTGTTTATCTTTTGACATGCCAATTAAACTAAACATTTTTTCTTGCGTCTTTTTGTCAAAAATTCTTGCTGAACCCGAACCTAATTCAAAACCATTTAAAACAATATCATACGATTTAGCTCTAATTTTATCCATAGATAAATTATCTAATTCATCTAATTGATGATTAAATTGAGTGAAAGGATGATGCGCTGCAACTCATTTTTCGTTTTCTTCATCATATTCAAACATTGGTCAATTGACTATTCATGAAAAATGATATTCATTTTCATTTGCATATTTAAACTTATCATTCAAACTTACTCTAACTGCTCCTAAAGCTTTGGAAGCATTTTCATAACTATTTGCCACAATAAAATATGAACCATCTTTATTGTTATTATTTGCTATTAATTTCAAAACTTCACTTTTTACTTTATTAGCGAAATTAGTATGAATAATTTCGCCTTTTTCTACAACAAAATAGAATAATATGTTAGCCTTATTTTTTAGAGCAATTTCTTCTAATTCTTTAAAATCTTTTTTAGTTATTAAACTATCGACAAATAATAGTCTTTTATGCGAAGCTTGTTGAATAATTTTGAAATCGCTATTAGCACAAAAATCATTAATATCTTTAATCTTATAACCGTATCTAAAATCTGGCTTATCAGTTCCATAATCTCTTAAACAGTCAAAATAGTCATATCTAGGTCAATTATTTTTTAAAATTTCTATTCCTAATGACTTAAAAGCATAATAAAACATTTCTTCAATTAATTTTTGAAAATGTTCTACTTTCATGAAAGAAACTTCAATATCTAATTGCATAAATTCAGGTTGTCTATCTTTTCTTCCATCTTCATCTCTAAAACACTTAGCAAATTGATAGTATTTTTCAAGACCTGAAATCATTAATAGTTGTTTGAATAATTGTGGACTTTGTGGCAGAGCTCAAAATTCACCTTTATTTCTCGTTGCTACTAAATAATCCCTTGCTCCTTCGGGTGTACTTTTAGCTAAAATAGGAGTTTCAACATGAATAAAGCCTTGATCAAAAAGATAATTATTTATGCTATGAAAAAGTTTATTTCGAATAAGAAGATTATTAAGCATTTTAGGTCTTCTTAAATCTAAAAATCTATTTTTTAATCTTATTTCTTCTTTAACTTCAATATCATCTCTAATTGCAAAAGGTAATTCTTCCAAAGCTTGTGAAAAAATTTCATAATCTTCTACTTTAATTTCAATTTCGCCTGATTTGATATTAGGATTAATTGCTTTTCTTCTAACTACTTTTCCATAAATTTGCATAACACTTTCTTTGTTAATTTTCAAATCTTTTTCAAAAACACATTGTATTATGCCGCTTCTATCTCTTAGATCAATAAAAGTAAGTTCACCAAATCTTCTTTTATTTGCAACTCAACCATGGACAAATACTTTTTTGCCTTCATAACTTAAATTAATTTCGCTATTATTAATTTCTTTGCTTACCATTATTCATCCTCTTCTATTACTAGATTATTTAACTGTTCTATATCAGTAGCTAAAAATTCCAATAAATCTGCATAACCATCAACTGTATAAGCGAATTTGATTTTTTCTTGAGTAGTTAAATTTTTCACAGTGTAAATTTTACCTTCATCAAAAGGATCATTGAAAATAACGTATTTTGCGCCTAATTTGCTAGCTTTATCAAAAATTTTTTTGCTCTTTAAAATTTCTTTGCTAAATTCGCTAACTATTTCATATTTTCTCAATTCGTTAGTTAAAGAGAATAAATTATTTAAATTTTCTTCATCGCTTGCCGCTATATAAACATCTATTTTTTCATCTAATTTATCTATAAAATAGCTATATTCATTCATTTCTTCTATGATTAAATCAGCACATCTATCAACCCCAAAGCCTCAACCACAAGCTGAAATATTAGGCCCACCTAATTCGCTAATAAGATTGGAATATCTTCCGCCTCCTATTAATGTTGACTGTGCACCTTTTTTATTAGAATTAGCAACAAATTCAAAAACTATTTGATCATAGTAATCTAATCCTCTTACAAGAGTAAAATCTTCTTGAAAAGTAACATGATTTTTCTTTAAAATCATCTTAAAAGTTTCATAATAAGATTTTGATTCAGCATTTAAATAACTGTTAATTTTAGGAGCTTTTTTAACAAAATCTTTTTTATTATCCTCTTTATCATCAAGAATTCTTAAAACATTATTTTCTAATCTTTCTCTACTTAAAGATGATAATTGTTCTCTATAGTTTAATAAATATTCCTTAAGTTTTTCTTGATAAATTAATCTTGAGTTTAAATCGCCTAAAGAATTAATTTTTAGTGTATAAGAAATTTCTAAACTATCCAAAATATCTTTGGCTAAAAGAATTATTTCAGCATCATTATATGGATTGGCTTCACTTAAAAATTCAACTCCAGCTTGGTTAAATTGTCTATATCTACCTTTTTGCGGTTGTTCATATCTAAACATAGGACCAAAATAAGCAAATTTATTGCTTTTAAAATGCGAATATCATTTTTCTTCAACAAGCGCTCTAACAAATCCGGCTGTTCCTTCCGGTCTTAAAGCAACTAGGCGATCACCTTTATCTTTAAATTCATACATTTCTTTTTTAACAATTTCACTGCCAGCTACACTTCTTTTATAGAGCTGTGCTTGTTCAATAATTGGAGTATCAATTCAGTTAAAATTATAGGCTCTAGCTTTGTCTAAAAATTCTCTGCGAATCATTTCAATTAATTTGGCTTCTCTAGGATTCAAATCTCTTGTTCCTTTAATTTTGTTAATCATAATACTCCTTTAATATAGATATCAATATTATATTTTACATAAAGTTTTTTATACTCAAGAGTATAAAAAAAGGTCGTAAAGACCATTATTTAATTTTTGGCATTATACTTACAGCAACTGCATCAGGACCAGTATGAACAGCAATAACAGAAGTATTGACTCTAACAGAGTTAAAAGTTAGTTTATTTTCTTTAAAAATTCTAATTACATCATTATTAACTTCTTCATTAATTCCACTTACAAAATTAATATGAAATTTTTCTAGAAGTGAAAATGGTTTATGATCTTTGACTTTATCTAAAAGTTTAGAAATAATTTGAGTAGTTGCCCCTTTATAACCTCTTGCAATACCTGCGGGAGAATTTTCATTTAAATGAAATCTAATAAAAGGTAATAATTTCATTTTTGAAACAGATTTTAAGACAAATTTTTTTAAATTCGAAATTCTTCCCCCGTTAATTAAATATTTTAAATCGAAAGGAATAATATAAGTTTCAGTATCTTTTTGTATTAATGCTAATTTCTTTTTTATGTCGTTTATTGTTAAACCTTTTTCTATGGCGTTTTTAATATATTCAATTACATACAAAAATTGATCAGCAACAAAACGGTTAGGAATAATAATAAAATTTTTATATTCACTTGTAAAATTATTTGCAGCTGACATTGCCCCTGATAAAGTTTCACTTATTGGTAAATAAATTACCATGTCATATTCTTCACACATTGAGCTAATGACATTTTCCATAATTTCTAAACTTGGTAGAGAAGTTTGAACTTTATTTCCTTGTGCAATCAATTTTAAAAGTGTGTCTTTGTTTAAATCTACTCCGTCATGATAAATTTTATTATCAATATCTACACGAAAAGGAAAATAACCATAACCTAATTTATTTGCCTCTTCTTGTGTTAAACATGAAAAAGAATCTAGAATGAATCCTACTTTTTTCATATTACCTCCTTTAAAGATTTAATAAATATCTTATATTTAATTTATTAAAATATTTTATATTAATTTCATCGCTTAAATTAAGATAAATTATTTTGACATTATTGCCTAATTGCATTTCCAAATTTTTGATTTTTAAATATGTTTCGTTAAAATCATCAATTTTATTTGTTAATTGACTAGTTAAAACAATATTTTTAATCTTTTTAACCTGAATAAATTTAATTAAATCAGGAGTAATATTTTTAACAAATAAGCCTATTTCATGGTTATTTTGGTCATTTAAGAGAATTTTTTCTATCACATTTAAATCTAAATTGTCATCTAAAGAATCAATGTAAATTTTGCCATTATGTTTTGAAAATAAATTTCAATTATTTAGTGCATTATATTGAGTTAGAACTAAAGAAATTTTTTCGCTATTATTTTCTACAATATATTTGTTAAAAATATTATTTTCTAAATTTTTGTAGAAATTTATATTTTTTATTTGCTTAAATTGTTCTTGTTCAATTCCATTAATGTTCAAGGTAATAAATTTTTCAATATTTTTTTCTTTTAAATGGTCATAAAGATAATTTTTTTGTTCGATAAAATCTAAATATTCAAGCTTCTTAGTAAAAATATCTAAAGCTTCGTTAAATTTGTTAAATTCCAAATCTTCAATATAACTATTAAAATTATTAGTTTTATTACTTGCATAAAATTTAATTTTATTGGTTATTAAAGTATTTGATCTTTCGCTATTATTAACTATTTGAAACCCAAAGTCTTTAAAATATTTTTTGATGATAAACAAATGAGAACTCTTTTTAAAAGTAAGAAAAAAATTGTTTTTGAATTTATTAACTTCATTCATATTTTTAAATTTTTTTGCTACAGTTAAAATTCCTTCTATATAAAAAAATTTCAAAGTTTTTTCTTCTAATTTAAAAATGTTTAACAAAGCAGTAATTAAATTTTCATTTATACCTTGAATATAGGTTAATTCATTAACTTGTAAATTGATTAAAAATCAAAAATTATTATCACTTAGTTGGTTATAATTTTCGCTAACTACGTAACTATTTAAAGTATTTTTAAAATTCTTTTTCCAGTATAAAATTGCTCAATAATTTTTTTCTTCTTCATTAGGAAAAATATTTAATTCACAACTATAAGTTTTATTTTTTTCTTTATGTAAATACTTAATGTTTAATTCATTTTTGGAAAGCAAGTTTAAATATTTAGAAATTTTTTCTTTAGTATCAACATCAAAGAGATTAAAAAATTTTTCAATGTCATAATATTCATTGTTATTTAACGAATTATTTTTATTAAAATCATAATGTTTTATTCCACTAATTTTTTTAGAGCTTGATCTTATGACAGTTTTTTGAATGTTATTAATTTTATAAATTATTAAGCCTCTGGAATGAAATTTTTTAAAAAAGAAAAATAAAGCAACTAATGTTACTAATAAAACTAAAATTAAGGCAAAAATGACAAAAATAGTATCTATAAGATTAGTAAATATCATTATTTAAGCAACCTAATTGAGGAATGATTTTTATTAAGTGTTTTTATATTATTTTTGCCAATAAATTGCACTACTATAGAATCATTATTGACTTCTAAAACAGTTCCTTCACCAAAAGAAGTGTGACTAATAACATCACCTACAATAATGTTTTTATTTAATTCTTTAATATTATTTTCATCTTCTAATTCGGCAAAATCTAAATATGTTTTATCATTTTGTAAAATTTTATTTTCAATATTAATATTCATTTCCTTTAAAAATCTAGAAGGAGTTTTATCAATTAATTTATCTCCATAATAGCCTCTACTATCACTTATGAAAAGTCTTTCTTTAGCTCTAGTAATAGCAACATATGCTAATCTTCTTTCTTCTTCAAGAGCATCTTCATTACCATATTTAGCTCTTCTGTGAGGAAAAATTTGATCATTCATTCCTACTAAAAAAACATTTTCGAATTCTAAACCTTTAGCAGAATGCACAGTCATTAAAGTTACATAATTAGAACCACTATCTAATTCATCTCCAGCTGAATATAAAGAAATTTCTTCTAAATACTCCTTAATTCCTTTATCAGGATGTTCTTTTTCTCATGTTTTAATCGAATTTAATAATTCTCTAATATTTTCTTCGCCCGCTTGTCTTAAAGTAGGATCATTTTTGATGTAAGTTAAATAATTAACTTCTTTTAATAAAGAATTAAGAGTATCGTATATTGAATATTTACTTAAGGCTTTGTGATGTTTTCTTATCGAATTAAGAAAACTAATAATGTTAGCTAAAACACTTTTGGTAACTGGTAATTCTTTATAGTGGTCAACTAAAGTATTGTATAAAGATTTATTTTTACTATTAGCAAAATTAAGTAATTTAGTTAATGTTGCATCGCCAATTTTACGAGTTGGTGTATTAATTATTCTAGTTAAAGAAATATCACTAAAATCATAAATTATTCTTAAATAACTTAGAGAGTCTTTAATTTCTTTTCTTTGAAAAAATTTTTGCCCATTATAGATTTTATAATTGATATTTTCTCTAATTAATTCTTCTTCAAAGGGTCTAGAATAATAGTTTGAACGATAAAAAATAGCGATATTTTTAAGTTGAATTTTATTTTTCTTTAACTCATTAATTTTCTGTACTGCTCATCTAGCTTCTGCTTCTGGACTAAAAGCGTGAAAAAATTCTATGTCTTCACCAATTTTATTTTCTGTTATTAAATCTTTATCGAAGCGATTTTTATTAAAGTGAATTAATTTATTGGCCGCATCTAAAATTTTAGTAGTTGAACGATAATTATTTTTTAATATTACTGTTTTAGTATTAGGAAAATCTTTATCGAAATTTAAAATCAAACTAACATCAGCTCCTCTTCAAGAATAAATTGTTTGATCAGGATCACCAACAATTGTTAAATGAGCTTTGCCGCTAGCTAAATATTTTACTATTTCATACTGCAATTTAGAAGTGTCTTGAAATTCATCAATTAAAATATAAGAATATTTATTTGCCCATTTTTTAGTAATATCAGGAAAATTTTTAAATAATTCATTAACTTTTAAAATTAAATCGTCTAAGTCAAAACAATTTTTATTTTTTAGAGTTTCATTATATTCTTCAAACATTTTGCCAATTAGTTTATGTGATTTTAAAACTTCAGGATCTTTTTCATTTTCATCTAAATGTCTAGCTAATTCATCGCCTGTATAATTATAATTTTTAGCTAGAGAAAAAACGTTCATTAAATGACTAAATTTAATATCTTGCGTTGAAAAATCATGTAATTTGTAAAGTGAATCCAAAATAACTTTTTTATCTGCATCATCAATTATTTGAAAATTATTATTAAAACCTAAATTTTGTGCTTCTAAACGTAAAATTTTGGCACATAAAGCATGAAAAGTAGAAATTTCAGCTCTCAATTTAATATTACTACTAGTATATTGAGTTACTCTTTCATTCATTTCATTTGCTGCTTTATTAGTAAAAGTTAAAGCTAAAATTTCATTTGGAGCTATGCCTAAAATATTAATTAAATAAGCTATTTTTCGAGTCAAAACTCGTGTTTTGCCACTTCCTGCGCCCGCGATAATACGTAAGGGATTATCAAAATAATTAAGAGCTTCAAGTTGATCAGCATTTAAATCTTTTAAAATCTTATCTTTTTTGAAATTAAGCATCATTTTTCTCCTTAAAAAAATAAACAATCTTTTCGTTTTTAGCACGATAAGGTATCAACTTAATATCCTTTTGCAAATTAGCGTCTTGAATATGTTTCATATAAACAATTCTAGTGCCGCTTACGTAATCTAAAATTGCTATTCTATTTCTCTTGACTAAAATAGATATGTAATTAAATGAAAATAAAAGAATAAAAAAAGAAATAATTGTAGTTAAAATCTTGTAAGCTATTAAAAATCTAGGATTAGAATTTTCAGCAACTTTTTCTAAAGAAATAGAATTTTTAAAATTATTAAAATCACTAGGATAAATTAAACAAACAAAAACAAAACAAATAAATATTCAGAAAAAAGAACTAAAAACAGCTTTTTTTAAAACTATTTTATAAATAGGTAAATATTTATTTTTTTCTAATGATAAATATTGCAATCTTAAAATCAAATAACCTATAGTTCTAGCGTTTAAAAATAGGGGAATAAGTATAAAAAAGATAATGCTAGTTAATATACTTAATGCTATAAAAACATATATTCCTATCACCAAATTTTTGCCCATAATAACTAAAAAAAGATATTGGCAAATGACGAAAAAAAAGAAAATAATTAAATCAATTATATTAGCCAAAAAACGCATTCAAAAATTTACATTTTTATGTAAGATCATTAAATTTTATCAATTAAATTTTCTCAACTTTTTATTGAAGGAGTATTTTTAAGAAATATTGCTTCAAATTTAGGTTGATTAATATAAAAATTAGTAGTAAAAAAGTTTGAATCCATTGTTTGCTTTTTAACAATATATTTAAGAATTTGTTCGTGTATTTTTTCTTTCTTTCAATATCTAATTTCCTTATTTTTAATTCAATCATAAAAAGTATTAGATTTATAAGTTTTAACTATTGTGCCCAAAAAAGCTTTTACAAAGTAAAATTCAGCATATTCTATTTCATGACTAAGTTTGATATTATTAACGTTTATAAAGCTTTTTATCTTATCGAATTCATCTAGTAAAATTTTTAAATTAAGTGGATAATCATATTTAATTTCTTCTTTGTATAAATATTCATTAACCATTTTGTAACTTTTAGCATTTAGCATTAGTAAGTAAAGTAGTTCAATACAAAAAATTCCATCTCCCAATTCTAAAGGTTTAAATTTCATTAAAGTATTAACAACTTTTTTGCTGTAAATTTTATTGGAAATAATAGGTGCTGTGTAGGCAAAAATTTCTGAATTTTTACTAAGAAAATCTTGATAAAAACCTTTTTTAATTCTCTCTTTCATTTTTCACCTAATTTCATGAGTAAAAGAAGGTAAAAATTCAATAATATCAGCAGGTTCTTTAACTAAGTCTATTAAATCACTAACTAATTTATGTTTAATGTTGTTATTAACGTTAATAATTGTTACAAATTCTCCCTTAACGAGGCCAAAAGCAGCCATAATATTATCTTGTGTAATTTTCTTTTGTAAATTTAAAACAAACTTTAAACGAGGGCCAAAAAATAATAGGTATTCTTCTATTATTCTGAAAATCTTTCTAGAATTATTATTCACAACTAAAATAATTTCAAAATCTTGTGAATTTTGGTTTTTTAGTTTATGTAGAAAATCAGATAATTGATCAGCTTTAAAAATATTAGGACTTATTATACTTAATTTCATAGTTCTCCTTACATTTTGATATTTCCTGAAGTTCTAGGATATGGTATAACATCACGAATATTATCAACACCAGTTACATACATAACTAATCTTTCAAAACCTATTCCAAAGCCAGAAGAGCCAGCATTACCAAATTTTCTTAAATTAATATATCATTGCAAATCTTCTTGATTAATACCTATTTCTTTAATTCTCTCTAAAAGTTTATCTTCTCTTACTTCTCTTTGGCTTCCTCCTATTAATTCGCCTATTCCAGGAACTAATAAATCAAAAGCAGCAACACTTTTACCATCATCATTTTGATACATATAAAAAGCTTTAAAATCCTTAGGAAAATTAATAATAGCCACTGGTCCACCAATTAGTTTTTCAGCTAAATATCTTTCGTGTTCAGTTGCTAAATCAAGACCAAATTTAATATCTTTTTCCTCAAAAATATCTTTAACTTTTTCTAATTCTTTAATAGCATCTTTATAGTCTAAAACAGTTAATTTTTTGTTGATAAATAGATTTAATTTCTCGAGTAAATTTTTATCTATATTTTCAATTAAAAATTTAAATTCATCAGGATGTAATTCTATTGTTTTTTTAATAACAGTTTTTAGTAAATCATCAGCTAAGTTAATAATATCGTTAAGATCATAAAACGCCACTTCTGGTTCGATCATTCAAAATTCTGCAGCATGTTTTTTAGTATTTGAATGTTCAGCTCTAAAAGTAGGTGCAAAAGTATAAATTTTTTTATATCCCAAAGCAAAACTTTCACCATGTAATTGACCAGTTACTCCCAATGTTGCTTTTTTATTACCAAAAAAGGGACTTTCTATATTTTCATCATTAACAACGAAAGTTTCACCAGCTCCTTCACCATCATTTGAAGTAATAATTGGAGCATTAAAATAAAGAAAGTCATTTTCTCTAAAATATTTATGAATTTCTAGAGCTAAAGTAGAGCGAATTAAAAAAACTGTTCTAAGCAAATTAGTACGATGTCTAACGTGAGGAATTTCTCTTAAAGTTTCTAAATTTACCGCTTTTTTTTGAATAGGATAATCTTCTGCATCTTTCAAAAGGATAAAATTATTAGCTACCAACTCACAAATTTGTTTAGAACTAGGAGTATATTTCACAGTTCCTTCTACAAAAACAGCTGCTCCTAAATGAACTATTCTATCGTCTAATTGAGAAATATCAATATTTTTATTTTCTTCTTTAACAATAACTTGCAAACTAGAAACAGTTGAGCCGTCATTTAAACTTATAAAACGTACTTTATTATTGCCTCTATTAGCATTAACTCAAGCTTTTAAACTAATATTTTGCCCATCAAAAGCTTCTATATTTTGAAGAAGTTTTTTGATCGTAATTTCTTTCATAAATGCCCCTGAAATAACTTAAAATGTGTTAATATTAATTTTATCATATATACAGTGTTAATTTTGCTTTTGCTCATCAACTAATCTAAATAATAACGAGGTAAATTATGGAAATTAAAAAATCTTTGATTGAAAATTTTTATAAAAAATATCAGGCCAATTCATTGAACCAAGTTTTAGAAAATGCAATTACTAAAAACGGTATTTTAAATGCTACTTTTAACAACAAAATGAAAAGAGAACACAATTTTATTTTTAATGTTGAAGTAGATAAAATAGGAATAACAAATCAAAAAAATTCTGGAAGATGTTGAATTTTTTCTGCTCTTAATATTCTAAAAGTTAGAGCCGCCAAAGAACTAAATACTAAGGAATTAGAATTTTCCCAAAATTATTTATTTTTCTGAGACAAATTAGAAAAAGCTAACAATATTTTTGAAATTTTTATTTCTAATCCTAAATTAGATTTTGATGATCGTTTATTCGGCTTAATTATGGATGGTTTTGTTTCAGATGGTGGATATTGAGAATGGGCTCAAAGTTTAATTCATAAATACGGAGTTGTTCCAAAAAGTGTTATGAATGAAGTAGTTACTTCTGAAAGTAGTGAACAGTTAAATAGTGTTTTAAAAATTCATATAGTATCAACAATTAAAGAAATCAAAAGAGCTATTAACGATAAAAATTCTCTAGGTTTAGCTAGAAAAATTAAAGAAAGTTCTTTAGAAAGAATTTTTGAAATTAACGCTAAAGTTTTAGGCCTTCCACCACTTGCTTTTGACTACGAATACAAAGATAAAGATAATAAATATGTTAAATTAAATAATCAAAATCCTGTTGATTTTGCTAAAACATATTGTAAAAGTGATTATTTAAATTACGTTAATTTACTAGATGACCCACGTGATAAATATCCTAAAAATACTCTGCTTGTTTCAAAATATTTTGCTTCAGTTATCGAAGGAAAAAAACTTTCACAAATTAAAGTAGATATTAAGGAAATCAAAAAAGCCATTATTCAATCACTAAAAGACAATAATCCTGTTTGATTTGATTGCGATGTAGCTGCTTTTTCTGATAGAAAATTAGGTATTTTAGACACAGAAATTTATTCAATAAATGAAACATTAAGAATTTATAATAATCTAACTAAAGCTGATAGAATAAACTATAGAATTAGTGCTCCTACTCATGCTATGACTTTTGTTGGTGTTAATTTAGATGAAGAAAATAATCCTTTACAATGAGAAATTGAAAATTCATGAGGTGAAGAAGTAGGCAAAAAAGGTTATTTCTCAATGAGTGATAAATGGTTTGATGAATATGTATTTGGAGCTATTTTAGATCCTAAATATGTTGATCCAAAAATTCTAGAGGAAGTTAAAAATAATAAAATTATTGAAATTGAACCTTGAGATGTTTTATCTTAAAATAAAAGCAGAATTTTCTAATTCTGCTTTTATTTTTCATTTATGAGTAAATTAGTAATTTCTACTAATTTTTTGCTTATTCTTCATTCTTTTTGTGAATGACCGCTTTTTGGAATAAAAAATAATTCACAATTATTTAATTTTTTACTTAATTCATATGCTCCAGAAGGCCTACAATCTAAATCATATTCACCATGAACTATAAAAGTTTTTATGTCTTTAATTTTATGAATATTATTTAAAATATAGTTTTCTTCGATGAAAGTATTATTCACAAAATAGTAATTTTCTAACAAAGCTATTTCACTATTTTTTTTAATTTCTTTTTCGTTAAATTTATTTTTACTTAAACTAATTAATGAATTTTCTCACCTTGCCCATTCTATTAAAGCTTTATTTCTTAAATTTAAATCATTACTGTTCATTAATTCTCAATATGATTTAACAATGTTTTTTCTTTGTTTTTTATCTAATAAACTAACATATTGTTCGTATTCAAGAGGTTTAAAATATGATGCACCTTCTTGATAAAGCCATTCAATATCTTTTTGGCGTGATAAATAAATTCCTCTTAAAACTAAAGCTTTAACATTTCTAGGATAATTAATAGCATAAATTAAACCTAAAGTAGTTCCTCACGAACCCCCAAATAAAATAAATTGCTTTATTTTAAGATGTTTTCTTAATAATTCAATATCTTGAACTAAATTTTGAGTTGTGTTATTTTTTAATTCTAAAGAAGGCTTGCTTAAGCCACAACCTCGTTGATCAAATAAAACTATTTTATAATACTTTGGATCAAAATATCTTCTACAATAAGCACTAGTTGCTCCACCTGGACCACCATGAATAAATAATATAGGAATACCATTTTTATTTCCGCTAATTTCGTAATATATTTGATGAATTTCATCAACTTGCAGAAAATTTTTTTCATAAGGCTCAATTTCAGGATATAAGTAATTTAAATATTTATTCATAGCAACTTCCTAATTTGATTTTGATAAAGTTTATTAATTATAACTTTCTATTTATAAGTCAAAAAATAAAAACCATATTCGCCTATTAAATAGACCATTATGGTTTTTTATAAAAGATTTTTATAGCGTTTAATAAATAATTTTTTAATAACTAATATTAATCCTATATACAGAAGCGAAAGCATTATTAGAATAAGATAAAACATTCCATCTAAAGGCACTAATTTTAAAGCTGTATTTACGCCAGGAATATAAGCAACTATTGTTGCAATAAATACTGCTCCAAATGTGGCTAAAATAAGCATAAATGATGGAAAGGATTTGACAAAAGGAATTTCCTCCGTTCTAATAAAATGAATAATAATTGCTTGCGTCCACATTGAAAGAATAAATCAACCAGTATGAAAAGCGCTCTCAAATTCTATTGTTCCATTTTTAAAACCTAAATATTCTATTAGTCAAAAACGCATAATGATAAAAATTAAAATATCTATTAAAGAAGAAACTGGCCCAAATCAAAGCATGAATTTATAAAAGCTTTTTGAATTTCATTTTCTTGGTTCTTTAATAAATTTATTATCGACTTTATCTCAAGGAATAGCAGCACAAGAAATATCGTAAATTAAATTAAGAAACAATATTTGTATTGCCATCATTGGAACAAAAGAAAGAAAGAATGAAGCAAAAACAATACTAATAATATTTCCAAAGTTACTACTTAAAGTTAACTTGATATATTTATTCATATTAGTGTAAGTTTTTCTTCCTTCAACAATACCAGTTGCTAAAACATTTAAATCTTTTTCTAGAAGAATAATATTTGCTGTTTCTTTAGCAATATCAACTGCTGTATCTACTGAAATTGAAACATCAGCTACTTTCATGGCAGGAGCATCATTAATACCATCTCCCATATAGCCAACAACGTGTTTTTTGCTTCTTAACGCTGTAATAACACGAGCTTTTTGATCAGGACTTAATTTTGCATATACATCATATTCATGAGCTATTTCGGCTAATTTTTTATCACTAATTTCTAAAAGATCTTTACCCAACATAATTTTTTCAACAGGAATGCCTACTTTAGCACAAATTGTTTTAGTAACTCTAGCATTATCACCAGTTAGAATTTTGACATTAACGCCTAAATCATGAAGTTTTTTAATTGCTGATAAAGTTGATTCTTTTGGAGGATCCAGAAAGGCTAAATAACCAATTAAAATCATTTCCTGTTCGTCTTGAACATTAAATTTATCATTTTTATAATTACTTTTTTTTCTAGCAACACCTAAAACACGCATTCCTTCATCATTTAATTTATCAACTCTTTTAAGCACTCTATTAATAATTTCATCATCTATTTCTTTAATTTCGCCTTCATATTGAATATATTTACAAATGCTTAGAATTTCTTCAATTGCGCCTTTAGTAATCATTTCGCTATCATTTTTATTATCTCTAGGTGCAACAACTACAGACATTCTTTTTCTTTGAAAGTCAAAAGGTATTTCATCAATTTTGATGTATTTTTCTTCTAAATTTCTCAACTCTATTTCCACATCGGAAAGTTCTTCGGTTCTATTAATAATCGAAATATCAAGTAAATTTTTTAATCCTGTTTGATAATAACTATTTAAAAAACCATATTTTAAAACTTGACAATTTTCTTGGCCTTTAACATCTAAATGTCTTTCTAAAACAACCTGGTCCATCGTCAAAGTGCCAGTTTTATCAGTACAAAAAATATCCATGGCGCCAAAATTTTGAATAGAATTTAAATTTTTGACAATTGTTTTTTTCTTGGACATTGACAAAGCACCTTTAGCAAGAGTGCTAGTTACAATCATAGGTAACATTTCAGGAGTAAGACCAACAGCAACAGACATAGCAAAAGCGAAAGAATCTAGTCAATTTTTAGCATTTTTATATTGTTCAGGATTTCAACTATTTAATCCTGAAATAACAAAAACTAGAGGCACAACAACAAGCATTATTTTAATCAATAGTCAAGAAACAGATTTAATTCCTTTTTCAAAATCTGTTTTTACTGGTGTTTCATTTACTTTTTGAGCAATTTGACCTAAATAAGTATTATTACCGCTTACTACAACAATAGCTTTGGCAGAACCAGAAACAACATTAGAACCCATAAAAGCTAAATTAGTTGCATCGGTAATATTAGCTTCATTTTTATTGGCAAAATTAATTGCAAATTTTTCAATTGCTTCACTTTCTCCAGTTAAAGAAGATTGCGAAACAAAAAGATCCTTAGCTTTTATAATCCTCACATCAGCAGGTATAATATCACCTGCTGCTAAATTAACAATATCTCCCACAACCACTTGTTCAAGAGGTATTTCGTAAAAAGTACCATCTCTTTCTACTCTTGTAGTTGTTTGAACCATTTTGACCAATTTTTCGGCACTTGCAGCACTTCTCGAATCATTTACAAAATTTAAAATGCCACTAATTAAAACCATTAAAAAGATAATAATTATTGTTGGTAAAGCTTCAATTGCATTAAATGGTTCTTTATTGATAAAAGGGATAATAATGTCCGTAAAGAGCGAAATAAAAATAAGAACAATTAAAATTATTGAAAAGGGATTAATAAAAGCATGAAAAAGACGATGAAATATCGTATTTTTACCTTTTTTTGCCAATTTATTGAGACCATATTTTTCTCTATTTATTAGAATTTGCTTTTCAGTTAATCCTTTAGAGGAAGAATTAAATTTTTCATAAAGTTCCTCTTTAGACATTTGGGAGTATTTCACTAAATTTTTTTTAATATTTACATTAGTTGAAATATTTTTCTTTTTTTTAGCCATTTTACCCCCTTAGATAATTAATATTTTTCAATAATTCTTTGGTGATTTTTTAAATTTTTCTTTGTATATGCTTCTAAAATCGCTTCTTCAGAATAATTTAACAATTTAGCAGCACCTAAAACTAAGGCAAAAATTTCAGCTATATTGTATTTATTTGTATAACGCATTGCTTTAGTAATAGCACTAAAAAGCAAAGTAAATTGTTCATTTATATCTTCACTTTCTGCAATCAAGGGGTCAATATTCTCTTCAATTTTATATTTATAACCAAGAGAGCCTAGAAAGTGTAAAACATCAGCAAATTCTTCTAAAACTTTATCATTGTCAACATTTTTATTTGCTTTTCAATACTTGAAAGACTGCACTTCATTAGCAAATTCAGCCACTTCTATTAAAGTAGCGAGCATAATTTGCTGATGAATGTTAGCATTTTTGATTTTTTTAAGACCTAGATCTTTTCTTTTTTCAATTTTTTTATCTAGTTCTTCTTGCATAACAAAGATATTTTTTAAATTCATGTTAAAATTATAAACTTTTGATTCTATTAGTATCAACAAAATTGAAAATAAAAACGCTATTTTTTAAGCGTTTTATTTTTAGGCTTCTTCTACATCAATAAATCTTGCGTTAGATTTAACTTTTCATGGATCATCGTTAATAATATGATCAACAAATAATTTACCTTCTAAATGATCATATTCATGCTGAAAAACTACTGCTAAATATCCCGTTAAATCTAATTCAATTTCTTTTTTTTGCATGTAAGAATAAGCTTTTGCTTTAATTCTACTTTTACGATAAACAAAACCTTCCTGATTTTTTCACTTTTCGCCAACTGATAAGCATCCTTCTCCATCCTCTAAGGCAATTAAGCTATCAGAAGTAGCTAAAATAACAGGATTGATTAAAACATCACGTAAAATGCTATTAGGAACTGAAGAATTTTTTGGATAATTTCCGCCATTTATATAAAACATTCTTTTAGCAATTCCGTATTGAATAGCTGCAACGCCTACAGCAGGTTGAAAACCTAAATTTTCATCATTTTGACTAGTGTCGACATGTCAAATCATTTTTTGTGCCAATAAATCATCTTCTTCTGATAAAGGCAAGGAAACTTCTTTAGATTTTGTACGTAGAATTTTATTTGGTAATTTAACTAAATTAACTCTAAATTTCACGTTATAAATTATATAAATAAATTAATTCTTTTCATTCTATTTAAACAAGACAAAAGCGCATATTTATTTTTGTCAATAAAATATTTTAATAAATTTTAGAATTAAAACTACTAATATAGAAATTACTAAAAACGGCTAATTCTGAGGTTATAGAACCAAAAATGTGTCGCAATAATTTGGCTAATTCGTGCTATCTATCTCTCTGTGTGTCTACGTATTTTAGAATACAAACTTCAAGATATTTAAATATTGCGTTTTTATAATATTCATATTGTTTTTTTCTTTTATTTTCTTCAGTAGGTAAAACAATATTAAAATCAGAACAAATTTTTTTAAAACTATTTAAATAATTAACAATTTTATTTTGAAATGATAAAGGAGGTATTAGTAATTTAATTTTTGAAATATCTTCGGTATTTATGTATGATAAAGCTGATTTCAATTCTTTAATTTTTAATCAATCATTAATCATAGAAGTTAAATAAAAATAAATAAATTCAGGCATAGCTAAATTTTCTAAAACTTCTATTTTTACTATTCCTAGGTTTATAAAACAGTTTTTTTCTTCTCCGCTAGAAAAGCCTATTTTTCCAAGCGAGCCGCTCGCAGAAATAAGAATATTATTTTTATTTACTCTAAATTTTTCTAAATTAGTCTTGTAATTTTTTAAATTAAATTTATTACTCAAAGAAAAATTTATACTACCGTCATTGTAAATATTTTTTATTTTAATAATACTGCCTATTTCCAATTTATCATTTAATAAATGTTTACTTTTAAAATTAAAACCATGATATAAATTACTAAAAGTTCCCAATTCTAAGGTTATAGCACCAAAAATGTATTGCAATAATTTGACTAATTCGTGCTCTCTCTCTCTCTCTCTCTCTCTCTGCGTCTTTATGTTGTAGAATACCAACTTCAAGATATTTAAATATTTCATTTTTATAATATTCATATTGTTTTTTTCTTTTATTTTCTTCAGTGGGTAAACTGATATTAAAACTAGAACAAATGCTTTCAAAATTATCTAAAACATCAACTATTTTGTTCTGCTTTTCTAAAGAAGGAATTTTTAGTAATAAATTACTTATAAAATCCATATTTAATTTTTGAGGAAAAGAATTAATATTACTTTCAAATATTTTTTCTTGTTTTACTTTTAAAAAATAATACAAAAACTTTTTAATTAAAATTTTTTCATCAAATTCTAAGGTAAGACAATTATCATTAGCTCAAAAATCCTTTTCTTGTCACTGAATTAAACCGGCTGTACCATATTCTGCTATTGTTATTTGTTCCTTTTCACGGTTAAAATTACTATAATAACCTAAATATTTTGCTCCTCCGCTTACTACTGGATAGCCTTCTTTAGTAAGTTCTTTTTTAGTTATTCGTTTTCCTCTTATAAATTTACAAATATCAGCTAGTTTTACTTCGAAAACTTTGTTAGATTTTATATTTGATTTATATAAATTAAAAGTATCAAAAATATTATCAAGATAATATTTATATTGTTTATTTCTAGCGTTTAATTCGTCTCTTAATTCTTTTTGAATACTAATAGAAAAACTACTAAATTTATCTAAAATTTCGACAATTTTTTTCTGAAGAGATAAAGGAGGTATTATTATCTCTAAATTTAATATTCCAGACATATAAGGATGTTTGATAGCACTTCCACGATAAAAATTAGATATTTTTTCTTTAATGAAATGAAAAAAATAATACAAATATTTAGTATTTAAAATCTTTGTATCAAATGATTTGCAAATTCTATTATCGCTTGTTATAAATTTACCTTTATGATATTGAATTGTTAAATTGCCTCCTCCAGGAATAGCAATTATTTCTTCGTCATAAAATTCACCTTTTCACTTTTTTGAAGAAACAAAATAATTCGATTCATAAGTAGTTAGAATTTTTATATCGCCATTTTCTTCTTTAATTTTTTCAATTTCTGAAGCATATAAATATTTATATTTTTGCTTATTTTTGAGCTGCTTTTCTTTTGCTAAATCGCTAAAAGTTTTATCTCAAATAGTTACTTCATATAGTTTTTTTCTAATAAAAAACTTATTATCTTCTTTCGAAAGCAACTCTTCAAAAATTTTCATTATTTAACCTTTCTATATAAAATAAACGAATTTAATTATTTAAAGCGATAAACAAAATGTATATTTTTCCATATTTTTTTCATTTTTGCAAAACTAGACCATCTTTAAGAATTATGTTATGTAGAGAGTCAGTTTCTACTACAATAATTCCGTTAATGCTTAAAAGTTTATTGTCATAAATGTAGTTAATGCATTTGTTTATTAATTCATATTCTTTAAAAGGAGCATCCATAAAAAAATAATCAAACTTTTTACCAATTGAATGCTTTAAAAAATCAAGAGCATCACTTTTATAAATAGTTAAATTATTAACGTTCAATATCTCTTTGTTTCTATTGATTGTTTTTATTGCCTCTGTATTGTTATCAACAAAATAAACTTTCATCGCCCCATTACTAAGTGCTTCAAAACCCATCGAACCACTTCCCGCGAAAAGATCAACAACTAATTTATCTTTTATGTCATATCTAATTGAATTGAAAATTGCTTCTCTTACTCTGTCCATTGTTGGTCTAGTAGAAAAAGTATTAGGTTGTTCTATTTTTCTAGATCTATAAATACCAGAAATAATTCTTAACATATTTACCTTTTATAAGTTATTTAATAAATCATCTTGTTCATTTTCGTCTAAAGTATTATAAATTTCATAAAGTTCATTGATATTAAGTTTTTGACTAGTTTTAAAATTGGAATATTTGATTGAGTTTTTTCTTTTAACTAAAAAGGCACCACCATTATTAGTCATTTCATATTCTAAATTATTGAAATCTAAAATTTCTTCAACATAATTTTTTAAAGATTTTTTACCTTTACCAGAAATAATTAATATTTGATCTAAATTACCATTTTTAACTTTATCCAGAGCAAATTCAACTTTACCAATAATTTCTTTTCTTTCATATCCATGCAAATCCAAAGAAATTAATTCATTATCGTTTTCATGAACATTATTTATTTTTTTAATTTTTGACATTTTGGACAAAAATAAGTTCCTCTTTGATTTACAAAAATTTTTTCAATTTTATGACCGCACATTACACAAGCGTCGCCTTCATGATTATGAACTTTTAAAAAATTTTGAAAATTTCCTTTAGCTCCATCTACTGAACGATAAGACTGAATTGATGAACCACCATTTTTTAATGATTCATCCATAATTCTTCCTGCTGATATAATTAATTTTTTAAATTCATTTTTGGTTAAGTTAGACACTTTTTCTGTTGGATTAATATTAACATCAAATAAAGCCTCATTTGCATAAATGTTGCCTATTCCTAATATGTAAGTTTGATCTAAAAGTAGAGTTTTAATAGGTATTTTTTTATTTTTTACTTTCTCGTAAAGTTCATCAATATTAGTTTCTTTGGGAACTTTTCCTAATTTGTTTAATGGAGGAGTTGTAAAAAGTTCATTACTGTATTTAAAATGAAAAGTACCAAATTGACGATAATCATTATAAAATAGAGCTGATTCGTCAGAAAACGTAAAAACTACATAATCATGTGCCTCTAATTGTCTTCTTCTTTTATAAGTGTTATATTTTCCTGTCATTCTTAAATGACTAATGATATGTTTATGATTTGTTAAATTGAAAATTATATGTTTTCCTAAATTAGTTACATTAATAATTGTTTCATTAACGAGTAAATTAATAAAGTTTTCAACGTCTATATCCTTAATCATTTTGTCTTTAAAAACTTCAACTAATTTAATTGTTTTACCTGAAACTTTATTATTTAAATCATTAGTAACTGTAATAACTTCTGGCAATTCTGGCATAAAAATAATTATATTCTTAATTTTGAATAACTTACATTTTTTAAATTAATCATTAATTAGAAAAAAGTAATAAAAAATACCTAATATTCTCCGTTTTTATTATTTTTTGGTATTTTTATTAATATGAAAATAACAAACTATGACTACGAAATTACTTCTAATTGCTTTTATGAAGAAAATTCTCATACATTTTTAAAAAATAGCGCAATTAATACTAAAGGAGAACGCTTTATTAGTTTTGATTTAAAATGAACAAAGATTAAAGATGCCAAATCATACGCATTAGTTTTAATTGACTATGAAGCTTCAAGAGTAATAGGACAAGCTTTTGTTCACTGAATTGTGGCTAACATTAAACAAAATTATTTAGAATTAGGTGCTAATATAAATAATAAAAATATTATTCAAGGTCTTAATTCTACTGTCGAAGGAGCCTCGGATAATAGAAAAGGCACAATTATAGAATGTGTTCCTGGAGGATTTAAAAATAATGCGGATAAAGCTGCTGACTTTTTTCCTCCAATGCCTCCTGACGATAGACATCTTTATACTGTTAAAATTTATGCACTTGATATAGAAAAAATCAATTTAGAAAATGGATATCATTTAAGTGAATTGTATGAAGAAATGCACAATCATATTATTACTGAATTTGAAACTCATTTTTGATTTAATCCTGAAGGAGACAAATAATGAAAATAGGAAATAACGATTTTGTCAAATCTGAAATGATTAAAGAAAATGGCTATTTATTAGATCATGGAGGGGCATTAAATAATTATAATCAAACTCCTTTTCCTTCTTTTTCTCCTGACTTTGAATGAAAAAGAAATCCAAATGCTAAATCATATGCTATTTTAATTGAAGATTTTCAAGCATCAAAAGTTATTGGTATGCCTTTTATTCATTGAGTAGCTTTAAATATAAAAGATAACAAATTAAGAGCTAACCAATCTTATGAAGATTATCAAAAATGAATAGCTAGTGGTAAAAAAAATTATACAGATGACATTCTTTGACAAGGACATAATTCATCTGTAAATAAAACTTTATTTTCTAATAACAAAAATAATAAGGAATTAGGCGGAATTTTGCCTGAAGTTTTTACTTCACAAAGTGAAGAAGGTTCACTATTATATTTTGGTTGTTATCCTCCTGATAAAGATCATATTTATACAGTAAATATTTATGCTTTGGATGTTGAAGCTAATGAACTAAAATATTATAAAAACCATCTAAATGAAGAACATAAACTAAATAAACCTTTCTATGTTGGCGATTTCATCCAAGCCATTCATAAACATGTTATTGAAAAACAAGTTCTACTATTTAAATATAAAAAAGTTGATTAATAAATTTATTTTTCAATAATAAAAAATAGCACTAGAAATGCTATTTTTTATTATTTATTTGTTAGACTTTAAATCAACATTTAAATTTAAAGTTGCTAATATTTCTTCATGTACTTTCGCCATATGAGAAGTTGATTCTTCAAATAATTTTCTTTCTCTATCAGAAAAACTTACTTTTAATGGTAAATATTCATAACCATTTTTCCCTAAAATTACAGGTATAGAAGTATAAATACCGGCATTATTATAACTTTTTGGTAGCATTACACCAATGGTCATAATTAAACGTTTATCATTTAAAATACAATCAACAATTTCAAAAATAGAAGTACCTATTCCAAATTGAGTATTACCTTTTCTTGAAAAAATATAGAATGCTTCGTCAATAGTTTTTTTCTCAATTTCTGGTAGCATTTCTTTTTTAATTTTTCTACTTTTCAAAATATTTTCTAAACTACTATCTGCTATTTTTAATGTTGATCAAATTGGAACAGCTCCTGCTCCATGTTCACCTAAAACACTACCTTGAATCGAATCAGAAGAAACATTAAATTTTTCAGCAATGAATTTTCTAAATCTAGCTGAGTCTAATAAAGTTCCTGTAGAAATAACTTTTTTAGCTGGAATTTTGCATGCATAGGTAAAAATAGAAGCCATAACATCACAAGGATTTGCTGCAACAATTACTACACCTTTAAATTTTGAAGCAACTAAATCATCACCAAACGATTTCATCAATTTAGCGTTTGCTTCAGCTAAGGCTAAACGATCATTAAAATCCTTACCAGCAGGAATAGATGCGGCAATAAGAACAATAGAAGCATCTTTAGAATCTTCTAATAATGTTCCGGTTCTGAAAGTAGAATTATTTCTTGGCATTAAAGCCACCATATCTTGAAAATCATGAATATGAGCATTGCATATTTCTTCGTTTTTATCGACAAAAACGAATTCTGCTTGCATGCCTCTTGCTAATGCAATGTTAACAAATGTAGCACCCACATTACCCATTCCGACAATAATAATTTTTTGCATTTTTCCTCTTGAATAAACAATATTTATTATGTTATTTTATTATTAAAAATCTTATATATTATAAAACTTAATATCCAAATAGTATTAATTAATGAACTTAAATTTAAAGTAATTTTAAAATAAAAAATCTTCGCAACAAGCGAAGATACATTTTAATGATATGGTGGCTCCGGCAGGAATCGAACCAGCGACACACGGAGCTTCAGTCCGTTGCTCTACCAACTGAGCTACAGAGCCATGGCGGTCCAGACGGGAATTGAACCCGCGATCTTCTCCGTGACAGGGAGACGTATTAAACCACTTTACCACTGGACCAATTGGTGGCGGAGGTTGGACTTGAACCAACGACCTCAGGGTTATGAGCCCTGCGAGATACCAGCTTCTCCACTCCGCGATGTGATAATAATTTTGGTGTTTCTTAAGAAACAAATGGCGGGTGATGAGGGATTCGAACCCCCGCGGGCCGTGAAGCCCCTGGCAGTTTTCAAGACTGCTCCCTTCAACCAGGCTTGGGTAATCACCCATGGTGGACCCAACAGGATTCGAACCTGTAACCGACCGGTTATGAGCCGGTTGCTCTAACCGTTGAGCTATAGGTCCAAAAACAGTTAGGCTTTTCCATATAAATGGTAGCGTCGATGAGAGTCGAACTCATGACCTTCCGGGTATGAACCGGATGCTCTAACCAACTGAGCTACAACGCCGTATAAATGGTGGAGGATATGGGATTCGAACCCACCACCCCTTGCGTGCAAGGCAAGTGCTCTAGCCAAATGAGCTAATCCCCCAAATGGTGAAGAAGACAGGATTTGAACCTGCGACCACTTGGTCCCAAACCAAGCGCTCTACCAAGCTGAGCTACTTCTCCAACTTATCAAAAAGTATAACGATTATAACACATAATAAATACTTATGTAAAACATTAAATTTTATTTTTTAGAAGTAACATAAGCTAAATTAATTTTATATTATTTTGCATAATGTTATACTAAAAATATTTTCTTTTGGTTATATTAAGGAAATAATTTAAAAATAATTAAATTCTTATGTAAGTAGTACAAATATAAAAAAGACGAATTAACTTATGAAATAGTTTAATTCGTCTTTTAATTATTCACCCATATGTTTAGGTTCAGTAATTCAATAAGGAGGATTTATAGTAGGATCATTAGCACTCATTTTAAGTACATTAAGTGATAATGAATTGGTATTTTTTTGATCTAATACTTCAAGAGGATTATCATTAACTAAACCAAAGTAGTTATATTGCACAGTATTATTATTGTTTCCATTATAAGAATTATGATAATTTACTCAAGCTGTTGCAGCCCAGTAAGCAACAGCAGAATTTATCGAAGCAATATAATTACCTTCATCGTCAACAATGCCGGTTCCTGATTGGCCCCCTCTAATAACCAAAGGATTATAATTCAAGTTTGTTATATTAGAGTTTCTACCATAATATTCCGCATTTTCACCGCTGCTTATTCTGCTCATAATAGTATTAACTTGAATTAAGCCAGGAAAGCCTGTAAACATTCTAAAAGCAGTGAAAATAGGTTTACTTTCTCAAGATTTATTATTTCTATTTAACGCCTGTAAAATTCAGTAATAATTATCCTTATTGTAGTCATTTATAGGCATATTTGGCATATGCTTGATGTTCTCATATCATCTAGCAGTAGCATATTTACCTTGACTTTTCGCCGTTTTAATGACGTCATTAATATCTATCATAAAGACTGTTAAATCTCTAAAAACATTTTGACTTGTGCCATCAATAGATTTATTTTTCTTACCGGTTCAAATTGCTAAATATTTAGTTCAAATGCTATTATTACTATCTCTGTGTGTGTTATTTGAAAAAATTTCATTCTTTAAATCAGCGTTAAAGATATTTACTTTTTTTCATGAACCTAATCAAGGTGTATCAACTAAAGATTCATTATTAAGAACATGGTGATTAGTTACTAAATAATATCTGCCATCTTCAGGATCGTTATTCACTTTACCTAAAAATAAGGCACTTCCATTTGATAAAGAAATTGATCTATTAACTACTTCTTTAAATCTTGTATCTGTGTAAGTTAAGTGACCATATTCACGATCTAATTTATAACCTTCATGCCATTTATAAGGCAACATTTGGTTAGGATCATACTTAAACAATTGTCCATGGTTGTAACCTTCATTATAAATATAATAAGGCATACCGTCTGGTGTTACAGTAATATGGTTATAATCAAAGGTATTAGTTTCATATTTGTTGAATTTTTCATTAGCAGTCTTATTAGCATATTCAATATTAACAAGAGCGCCTAAATTATTACTGAAAAATACCGCTTGTTCTGGATCAAATTTCTTTTCCGGTAATGATGCACTATAAACACCATTATTACCATAGTAGACTCTGCTAGCAAACTTATCACCAACAATTTTATAGCCATTATTATCAGTTAATTCATAAGTAAACTTAATTCCTTCATCAGCAAGTAAAAATGTCACTTGATAAGAAGCCTTAATATTATTTACAGTGTCAGTTTCGCCTGTGAAAGTTAAAACTTTTTTGCTTACTAATTCATCTCAATTAATAGAAAAATTTAAACCCTTGTTATAGTTTACTATTCTGTTAAATCTATCATTATCGATGTAAAGTAAATTAGTATTAAAATGGAGGTTAATTTTAGCGTCTTTATTTGTGCTATTTTTACCTAATAAGGGCATGAAATAGTCTTTTTTGAGCAATCAGGTAACTTTTCTTTTTTCTTCCGAAACTTTAAATAAGTTATCTTTATAATTAAGTTCGATTCTTCTTCTTCTTAAAATGTAATTATCGCTTAAAAAGGCTTTTTTCATGTAATAATCAGCATTAAGTTGGTCAAGGATTTGACTAGTCGTTAAGCCAAATGATTTATCTTTAGCTTGATTCTTAAAGCCGCTTAATTCATATCAAATATCACCGTTAATAGTTTTTTTATTGTTAAGATGGCCTATAAAATCTACATATTTAAGTCTAATAAAAACTTTTTGATTATTATGACTATCTTTTAAGATTTTTACATCTCTAATTTGCAAGTTATCTTTATTGTTGAATTTAAAACTATGATAATTAGCACTATCTTTTAAAGTCAAGTATTTTTTAGAATTATTAGCTGTAGAATTTTTAATATCATTACTAAATTCACTAATTGTTGTTTGACTAATTTTATCGTGATTGATATTTAAATCCTCATAAGTAAGATTATTAATTAAGGCAGTTGGGTAAGCATCCAATTTGTAATCATTTTCTAAATTTACAAGCTTAATTTCTTTGCCGCTTGTGTATCTTACATTTGAATTAGTTTTACTAATAAAGCCTATTTTAAAGGTTAATCAGCCTTTTCCCTTTTCATCATAACCACCGTTAGTATCGTAAAAATAGAAGTAAAAATCTTTACCTAATTGTGACAAATTCATATTGTTATCTTGATCTTCTAATGGAGAAATATTTAAGTAACTATTACTATCTTTTTTTCCTGTACTATTAAAAACTAATAATTTATCAAGATTATTAAAGGCGTTTTGGGAAACAAATAAGCCTGCATCAATTGTTCTTCTATCTCTTTGGTCTTTTAGATTGTAAGCATTGCCTTGAGCTAATCTATAAGTAAAGTTAGTTGAATTAATTTTGTCGATCTGTTCTTTTCATTTACTAAGCTTGCTATCTGAAATTAAATCGTTTTTGTTTTCTATTTTATTTCCATTTTTATCAATGGTAAAAGTAGCTACTGGTTGAAAATCTTTAGCTGTATAATTTTTTCCATTTAGTGGCTTAATATCAGTCTTTGTAAAGGTTTTAAAGCCTTGATATTTAAAAGCATTAGTTTTAAGACCAGTAAATTCATTATTCTTATAAAGACCAAAACTTATGTAAGCATAACCTTTATTATTGTCATATTTTACGCCATTAAAATCAGTTAAATCAAGGGGTAGAACTTTAATTTCATAAGCTCCTGCTTTAGGAAAAATATATATTTGATTTAGTTTTTCATAAGCATCGCTAGCTAATAGGTCTTCTTCCTTTTCTGAATTGAAATTATAGTCAGACAATAAAATTATTTTTTGTGCTTCATTATTAAGTACTAAATTAATAATGTCTAAATTTGCCGTATCTTGGCCAAAATAAGTGCTATTCATAACAAGAGGAATAGTAATAGTTTTATCATCTTTAGTTAATTTTAAATATAAATAAATTGATAAATTAGCATTATTTACTACCGTGTAATAAGTAGAACTTTTTTCAAATCTTTGTTCAGTATAACCTTTTCCGGTAGGAATTAATTCTTCTATTGTTCAACCATTAGTATTAAAATCGAAGATTTTTTTAATAGTTTCTAATAATAATTGCTTAGAAATTTCATCTTTAGCAAAAACAAGTTTATCTATATCAACATTAGAATATTGAGCTAAATTATTATTTTTAATTTCAGTAGCAATATCTTTTAATGCATCTTCGATATTTTTATTAACTTCTTGGCCGTTAACTTCTTTTTTACCATAATTAAATTTATAATTTTGTACTTGATATTTATTTAAAAAGTAACTTGAAAAGTTATAACTTAAATGCGAATTACTAAAATCTTTCTCTTTAGTATTAAAGAAAGCCATAAGATTGGTTTTATTAGTTAAGTCTTCTCAATCTTTGTCATATTTAAAAGGTAAATTATTAAAAGTTTTTACAATTGTGTTGCCAAATTTAAGATTTACGTTTGCATTAATGGTTGATCTATTAATTGTTGCTTCTTGTCTGCCTTTTAATGTATAAACTTTTTTATCATCACCAATTTGATTATAAATTGTGTTTTTGTCTATTTCATAGTCGAAAACGTTACTTATTTTCTTAAATTTCTTTTTGAAAATTAGATTAAATATGTTCGCATTTTTTTCATCTCTTAAATCATAACCTGCAAATTGGTTAAGTAATTTATAGTCAATATCAAAAAGTGAATTTAAGTCTGAGTATTTTACTTTATCTAAAATATCATTTAAGTTATTTGAAAAAGTAAGCTCCTCATCTTTAGTTTTAATAGCGCCATCTTTAGTTGCTTTTAAAGTGTAATTCACCTTATTGATATCGTTTTCATCAACATGAATATTTTCAACTTTTACATCAATATTTTTATCATTAGTTAAATCAAGGAAAAACTTTGCATTATCAGAGCTCAAACTTGTCGAATAAAGCTTAATATTAGGGTGATTGGTTAATTTATTATTAATTACTGACTTGTAATTTTTAAAATAGTCATCAATTTCCAATTCAGCATTATATTTAGCAATATTTTTAAAACCTTTAATTGAGGCATTAATTCATGATGAATAAACTTTAGCATTATAAAAATTATCTTCAACAAGTTGATAATCAAAAGTGATTAAACCATTATTTTCATCTGCTGATAAATTTTTTATTTCATTTATTTTGTAACTAGGATTGTTCAAATTATTTGTAATATTCGTTATTTTAGCGTCTTTTGCTAATATATTATCTTTGTCAGGATAATCAAAATTTATAGCTAAAGAATTAAGTTTTGTTTGTTCTTTATTGAGTAAGTTTTCTCAAGATAAACCCTGTTTAAAGCCGCCTATTTTCGTTTCCTTAGTATTACTTATAAAATGATTTGACTCATCATTTACATTTTGTAATTGATATTGCAATTTAACAATTCCTTTTTCGTTATCAAAAGAAATTATTTCAGGATTAATTAATTTGACGTTTTCAGCTGTTTTAAGAGCAAATAAGTCACTTTTTGCATCAATTGCAAATGTGTCTTGAATATTAGGATATGTTATTTCGAAGTTATCATTATTTATTTTTCTATTTTCTTCTTCTAGTTTTTCAAGTTTTTCTTGTTTATTAGTTTTAAAACCTGTTAAATAAATAGTTTTTGAATTGCTACTTACATTCAAAAATTTATCTTGATAATTAAGTTTATAAGTTAATGATATAGTTCCTTTTTCGTCATTAGAATCAATATTTTCGATAACTATTTTTGTATTATTTGCCGGTGAAATAAGTTTATTCGTCAATTCTTCTAATGTTAATGATGAAGCTTTTCTTTCAGATCTATTAATATCCTTAAAATTTAATTGATCTTTTATTGAACTATCGTTTGATAAGTTAGTAAGCTCAGTGAATTTAATAATTTTTCTTTTATTAAGAGAATCAAATTTAGAATAAGTAAAAACTTTAGAATCAGAAACAACATTTTCATAATTGTCTTTTGTTGAAGACAAATTAAGCTCAAGCTTTAATTGTCCAAGGTTATCATCATAAGAAAGCACCTGAATTTTATTTATTTTAGCTTGATTATGATGAGCTTCTTGTCACACAACATTGTGCAAATTAAATTCTGAAGGGAGCGTGTTCTCAGCATTTAAATAATTTAATTCAATTAAATCTAGCAACGAATCTAAACGATTTTTTTCTGCTTTTTGAAATTCATTTAATTGCTTATCATCTTGGTTATTAATTTTGCTATCTGAAACTTTAAAATTAGAAATAACTGCATTCTTTTTCGAGCTTCTATATGTTTTGTTTTCATAATTTAAAGTCAAATAATATGAAACATTAAGAATACCTTTTGAATCGTCAAAACCGTCTATATTGACATCAGTTACATTAAATGTGTATTTGTTATTTTCACTTACGTTAGCAATAATATTATCTTTTTTTGCTTCTGAAGCATTTATCAAGGAACTATTAGAATAACTAAATGATATAGTAGCTTCATTAAAATCTTTATCAGCATCAAAAGTTTTAGTATTATCCACACAACTACTTAAAACAAAAGGTAGTGGTGTTAATACTAAAGAATTCAAAGAGATAATATTTATTCTTTTTTTCTTCATCTTTCCTACTTTTTTTAAATATAAAATTAATTATTCTATATGTTTAGGATCACTTAATCAATAAGGTATATCAATCGTAGGATCAAAAGCAGCCATTTTTAAGATGTTAAGTGATAACGAATTAAGATTCTTTTGATCTAATATTTCTTTTGCGTTTTTATTTACTAAACCAAAGTAATCATAAATTGTTGTTTTATTGCTATTGGTATCATATGCATTTCAGTAATATTGTCAAGCGGTGGCTTGTGAATAATTTCCACCAGAGTTAATTGAAGACATGTAATTGCCGTCTTTGTCAATTAAACCTGTTCCTGATTCGCCCGCTTTAGTAAGACTAGGTGTGTAATTAAGCTGAGTATTTCAAGAATTTCTACCAACAAATTCTCTATTATCTGCTGTTTTTGTTCTATTAACAATAAAGCCAACTTGTTGTAATCCTGGGAAAGAAGTAAGCATTCTATCAACTGTAAAGGCTGGTTTACCTTCTCATGATTTTGAATTTTGTCTATTAATTGCTGCAAGAACAAATTGGAAATTATCCTTATTGTAATCATTTACAACTAAATTAGGTATTTCTTTTAAGTTTTCATATCATCTAGCACTTTGCATTCTGCCGGCTTCTCTAAATTTCTTAATTAAGTCGTTAATATCAATAATTGAAACTGATAAATCAACCGATTGTGCTTTACCTTCTCCAACATTAGGAATTTGATTTTGTCCACCTCAAATTGTGAAAATGTTAGTTTTTTCAGTATTATCATTAAAATTAAAACCTGTTCCAACAGTTATACCACGGTTTAAACCGGCATGAGTTATCTTTGTTTCTTTTACTTTGCCTTCATATGGTTTATCCATAAAAGAATCATTATTAATAACGTGGTGATTAGATACAATGTAAAATCTACCGTCATTAGGATCTTTGTTAACTTTTCCTAAAATAAGACCTGTTCCTTGGTTAAAGATAACCGCTCTATTAACTGCGTTTTTTCATCTTTTATCTTGGTATGATAAGAAACCAAAATCAATGTCTAATTTATAACCTTCATGTCATTTATAAGGTAAGGCTTGGTTAGGATTATATTTAAACATTTCACCATGGTTATAGCCTTCATTATAAACATAAAAAGGCATTCCGCTACTAGTAACAGCTAAGTGGTTATAATCGAATACGTTTGTTTTGTAACTACTAAATGTTTCGTTTTTAACGTTATTTAAATATTGAATATTAACAGTAGCACCTAAATTTTTGCTGAAAAAGACTGCTTTGTTAGGATCAAAAGCTGGATTTGGTAATGTATTCTTATAAACCCCGTCTTTACCATAATACGTATTGGTAGCAAAATTATCGCCAATAATCTTGTAGTTTTTATTATCCGTTAATTTGTAAGTAAATGAGATGCCATCTTTAGTTAATTCAAAAATAACTTCGAATGTAGCTTTAATACCATTTACTTCATCAGTTTCTTTATTGATTGTAATTTTCTTTTCTTTATTTAATTTTTCTCAATCGAGCGATATATTCAAACCTTTATCTTGCGTAACAATTCTAATAAATCTATCGTTATCTATATTAAGCAAATTGGTGTTAAAATGGAAATTAATTTTGGCATTTTGATTGTTTTTATTATTTCCTAATAAAGGCATAAAATAGTCGTTTTTGAATAATCATGTAACTGATCTTTGATCATCAGAAATCTTGAATAATATATCTTTATAGTTAAATTCAATTTTTCTTCTTCTTAAAACATTGCCATTAGTTAAGAAAACTTTTTTCATGTAATAAGTAGCCGATAAATTATCAAGAATTTGATCATCTGTTAATGATGAAGCAGTTTTTTGATCCTTAAAACCGCTTAATTCGTATCAAATATCACCATCAATATTTTTTGTTTTATCAAGAAAACCTACAAAATTTACATATTTTAATCTTATAAAGACTTTTTGACCGCCACTTTTATCATTAATAACTTTAACTTCTTTAATTTGAAGATTATCTTTATTGCTAAATTTAAAGCCATGATAATTTGCACTATCTTTTAAAGCTAAATATTTCTTAGAATTAGCAGGAGTTTTAATTTCATTTTGGAACTGACTAATTGTTACTTGTTTAATTTGATCTTGTTTAATATCTAAATCGTCAAAAGTAAGATTATTAACTAAAGCTGTTGGATAAGCATCTAATTTAAAGTCATTTTCTAAATTAACTACTTTTATAGTTTTATTATTGGTATATCTCATATTAGGATTTTTCTTGTTAATAAAACCTAATTTGAAACTTAATCAACCTTTATTATTATTTTTAGCATCATATCCACCATTTATATCGTAGAAATAGATAAAAAAGTCTTTACTTAAATCTGAAACATTTATGTTAGTATCTTTATCTGTATCAGGTGAAATGTCATTATATTTATTAGTGTCTTTTCTACCAGTACTATTAAAAATTAACACTTTATCAAGATTATCATAAGCTTTTTGTTTAATAATTAAATCTGCGTCGATAGTTCTTCTGGTGTTAGTATTATTCATTTCATTACCTTGAGAAAATCTGTAGGTAAAATTAGTTGAATTGATTTTATCAATTTTATCTTTTCAATGTTTTAGATTTCTATCATTTCCTAATGAGTTATCTTTATCAATTTCTATTCCAGTTAACAATTTAGTTTTACTTTTAATTGGTTGAAAGTCTTCTTGAGTATAAGAATTACCATTTTTAGGCTTAATGTCTTGTTTAGTAAATGGTTTAAAACCTTGTCATTTAATACCTAAAGTTTTTATTCCCGTGTAAACGCCATTTTTATAAAGTCCAAAATTAACATTCGCATAGCCCGAAACATTGTCATATTTAAGGCCAAAAGCTTCTGTGTCTTTTTCAGGTAAAACTTTAATTTCATATTCACCTGATTTAGGAAATTCGTACAATTCGTTTAATTTTTCAAAAGCATCACTAGCTAAAACATTAGCTTCTTGAAGAGACTTATTTTTGTATTTTGACATTAGAATAATGTCTTTAATATTATTATTTAATACCAAATTAACTATTTCAAGGTCTTTTGCGTCATTTCCGTAATATACATTAGTTAAAACTACTGGCAATTCAATACTTTGATTATTTTTAGTCAATTTTAAATATAAGTAAATTCAAAAATCATAACCAATATTAATAACAGAATAAAGCGGAGGATTATTTTTATATTTTTCCTCAGTAAAATCTTTACCAATTGGCAATACTTCTGAAATAGTTCAGCCATTTGATTTGAAAGTTAAAATCTTTTTAATTGTTTCTAACAATAAAGCTTTTGAAGTTGAATCACTTGAGTTTCCGATTTGATCGACATTGACAGTCTTATATTTATCGCCTTCTGTCGCTTTTATTTCAGTAGCTACTTCTTTTAAAGCGTCCTCGATATTTTTATCAATTTGTTCAGCACGATCAGTTTTTTTCCCAAAATCTAATTTGTAATTTTTTGGTTGGTATTTTTTAAGAAATTCTTGAGAAAAACTATAAGTAATATGATTATTAGTCAACTTCTTGTCAGTTGTATCGAAGAAAGCCATAACATTATTCTTGTTAGATAAATCGCTACTATGATTATTAACATTTGTAGAAACATTTTTTAATTCTCTAATTATATTATCACCTATTTTCAAATTAACATTCGCACTAAGATTAATTTTATAAACTTTAGCAGTATAAGTAGATGAATTTTTAAAATTATTTTCATCAAAAACTGTGTAAGACTTATTTTCCAATTCAACTTTATTAACAATGCTTCTTTTATCTATTTCATAGTCTAATATACCTTTGATCTTAGACATTTTCTTTTTAAAAATTAAATTAAATAATGAAGCATTTTTAGGATCGGTTAAATCATACCCAGCCAATTGATTTAATAAAGTGTAATTTATATCGTATAAATCATCAAGGCTGCTATATTTCATATCTCCTATTAATTCAGTAGCATCATTAGTAAATTTAAGTGATTCAGTTTTATTTTTAGTTACACCATCTCTGGAAGCTTCTAAAGTGTAATTAAGTGTATTGATGTCCTTGTTATCAATTTTTAAATCTTTAACTTTAACATCAATATTTTTATTATTATCTAAGTTTAAATATAATGAGGCATTTTGAGGGGTAATACTTATAGAAAAGAGTTTAAGATTAGGATGATTTTTCAATTTTGTTTCTAATGAAGGTTGATGTTTAGTTAAAAATTCGCTAATATCTGTTTCAGCCTTAGCTTTAATAATATTTTTAAAGCCATTAATTATTTGCGATCTTCAAGAAGAATAGACAGTTTTGCCATAAAAATTCTCGTTAATTAAACGATATTCGAAACTAATAGAATCATTAAGATCATTGGCAACTAAATTTCTTAAACTATCTAATTTATATTTTGATTCTAAATTGCTGTTAGTAATTTCACTTAATTTTGCATCTTTAACTAAAACGTTTTCTTTGTTTGGATAATTAAAACTTATTGCTACTCTATCTATTGCACTTTGTTCTTTATTAATTAAAGCATCAATTGATAAACCTTTTTTAAAGCCTGAAATAGTTTTTTCTTTATTTTGACTAACTAAATTATCGAAACCATTTTTAGTACTTTGTAATTGATATTGAAGTGTAACAGATCCTTTTTCGTTATCAAAAGAAATGATTTTAGGATTAATTAATTTGACGTTTTCGCCTGATTCAATGGTAAAAAAGTTACTTTTAGCATCAATAGCATAAGTTTGTTCTAATGAAGGATAAGTGATTGTAAAATCTTGTGAACTAATTCTTTTATATTCGGCTTGTATTTGTTCAGAATGCTTGCCTTCATTAGTTTTAAAACCTTCAAGATTAAATAAATTATTATCGCTATTAACTTCAAAATGAGTATTTTTATAATGTAGTTTGTAAGTTATTTGCAATGTACCAGTATCATCATTTGCATTTACATTTTGAATAATAATAGAAGTATTTTCTTGTTGAGGATTTAATGATGCAATAAGTTTTTCTTTAGTAATTTGTGAAGCTTTCAATTGACTTTTTTCGCCTTCTTTAAGCGAAAAATCTTTAGAAACTGAATGATCGTTTAATAATTTGTTTAATTCAGCAAGTTTTTTAATTTTTCTTTTGTTTCATGAATCAAAATCCGAAAATTCTAATACCACTTTATCAGAGAAAATATTTTCAAAATCAGGTTTAGTTGAAGTTAAATTAAGATCAATTTTTATTGTTCCTAAATTGTCATTTTACTCTAATTTATTAATTTCACTTATCTTAGCATCGCTTGAAGAATTAATTCACTCTATGTTTTTAACATCAAATTCAGAAGGTAATAGATTTTCAGAATTTACGTAATTTAATTTAAGTGATTGAAGTAATTTGTTTAAACGATTTTTCTCATCAAGAATAAGTTGTTGTTTTTTCTTTTCCTCATTATTATTTTCTTCATTTAGATAAGAATTACTTTCAGAAGTAGTTTCATTTTCTGAATTAACTTCGTTATTTGTACCTGTAGAATCAACTGTTTCAACAGTCTCACTACTATTATTTTGGTCAATTTTAAAACCACTGATTATAGAAATTTTCTTATCACTAACATACTTAATATTTTCATGAGTAAAAGCTAAAGTATAAGAAACACTGAGCGACCCTTTACTATCATCTGCTGAAAGAATGTTAATATTTGTTACTTGAACACCATATTCATTTTTGCCTTTAATATTGGCAAATATGTTTTTTTTGTCAATATGTGAAGCTAAAATATCATGTGAACCGCTATATTGAATAAAGACTTCAAGTTTGTTAAAAACTTCTTCACTATTAAAAGATTCCTTAACGCTTTCGCTATCGGAACTACTAGTACAACTGCCTGAAATAAATGCAACAATTGGTGCTACTAAAGAGCTTAAAAAGACGACATTTTTAACTTTTTTCTTCATTTTTCTCTCTTTTCTAAAAAAAATTACCTACTATATTAAATTTTATATAGGGAAAAAAATATTAAAAATATTATAATTAGTCAACATCAAAAAAAGGAACAAATAAATATGACGAGCAAAGTAAAAGAATATAAAGCTTTAATTGAAAATACTAATAAGCCTTACACAATTTTAGCAAACACTGCTGCATTTATATATGAAAACTATGAAAATTTAAATTGGGCTGGCTTTTATATTGCTGAAAATAATAATTTATACTTGCATGCTTTTCAAGGTAAAGTTGCCTGCACTGAAATAAGTTTTAACCGTGGTGTTTGTGGTTTTGCAGCCAGAAATGAACAAGTGGTTGTAGTTGATAATGTGCATGAATTTAATGATCATATTGCTTGTGATAGTGCTTCAAAAAGCGAATTAGTAGTCCCAATTTTTTATAAGAACAAATTATTTGCTCTTTTGGATTTAGATTCTCCTATCTTAAAGCGTTTTTCTTCAGAAATAGAAGATGAAATGGTTTTAATTTGTAGAGAATTAGAAAAAAAGTTAGCTGAAATTCTATAGCTAACTTTTTTAATTCAATTAATTATTCTTTAATTCTTTTAACATTTCTTTGTCGAAAACTTTAACAAATTCATAAATTAAATCTAAAGTTGCCTGAATATCAACTAACGAAGCTACACCAATAGGCGAATGTAAATAACGTTGAGGAATTGATAAAGTAATAGTTGGCACTCCTCCTTTACCATATTGTAAAGCGCAGCCATCTGTTCCTCCGCCTTCAGCAATATATTTATAAAATGGAATGTTTTTTTCAGTAGCTATTTTTTCTAGTAATGAAACTAATTTAGGATCTGTTAAAACTTCACGATCTTGAATTAATAAGGCAACTCCTTCGCCTAATTTAGCTACTCCTTTTGGGGCATTAGTTGTGTCGTGTGAGGCTGCTGTATCAATTGCAAAAGCCACATCAGGATTAATTAATGAAACAGAAGTTTTAGCTCCTCTAGTACCTACTTCTTCTTGTACAGTACCAACTATAAATGTCTGATTAGGTAATTCTAAATCTTTAATTTTATTTGCAAGAAAATCAATTACAGTAACTCCTGCTCTATTATCCATAGCTTTACCAGCTATCAAGTTATTGGGCATATCAATAGTTTCACCTGACATATAAACTCTATCACCAATTTCAATACCAAAATCAAGAACTTCTTTTTTATTTTTAAAACCACAATCCAAATACAATTCTTTAGTTGTAGGAACTTTATTGATTTGTTCTTTTTCCATAATATGAATGGAAGTATGACCAAAAATTCCATAAATAAATTTTTCATCTTTATTTTTTACAATTTTAGCTTTAGTTCCAATAACATTAGTAGGTCAAATGCCTCCTACTACAGAAACTAGAATGTTACCATTTTCTTCAATTGATCTAACTAAATAACCTACCTCATCCATATGAGCTGCAATCATTATTTTTGGCACATCATTTTTTTGTTTTGTAGCAATAATTAACGAACCTAATCCATCTCTAGAGTGACTTAAATTAGCGCTTCTAGTATTATTTTTAAGCATTTCTACAACAGGTTCTTCATAACGGCTTATTGCTTCTAAGGCCATATATTCTTTTAAACGTTCAGATAACTTTTGATAAATAGACATTTTCTCCCTCCATGTAATTCTTTAATTATATAAATTAAAGAAAATATTTATTTTATTTAGTTCTATATTTATAATATAAACACTTTTATTAAGGGGTGAAATGGATAAATATCAAACTAAGAATTTATTATTGAAAGAAAAAGTTGAAAAAATTTTTAAAAATGGCCTTAAATCAGCCAAATTAACTATTTTTGATATTACATTAATGGGTATTATGTTAGGTGTACATTTAGCAATTGTTACTTTAGCTAATTACACTATTTTAAAAATTTTTCCTATTCAAATTGAATTAATTTTCTTTCTTTTTTATGGACTTATTTTTGCTTGATGAAAAGGTGCTATTTTAGCCTTGCTTGCTGATACTTTATCCTTATTATTAAACGGACAAATAGGAACTTGATACTGGCTCTATGCCATTATGCCAGTTATCATAGTTACTTTTTCTTCGTTTTACCAATATATCTTTAAAAAAGGTAAATACGTTTCAATTATTTTATCTTTTATTCTCTTTATTCTAGCTTCTATAATTATGTTTTATGCTATAAATAGTAGACTAGAAGGAGATGAAGTAATTTTTTCAAAAAGTGTTTCTAAAAAAACTGGCCAAGTAAATGTTAAATCAGTGAGCATAATCTTTATTTATTCCTTTTTATCTATATATATTGCTTTTGGTTTAATTGTTAATTCAACTTTTGCAATTTTGTATTTTAAAAAGAAAAAGGATAAATATTTAAATTACATTAAAATTTTTGCTTTAATAACTTTAGCTATAATGATTTTTAGATGATCAATTGATCCTTTAATTTATATAAATTGGTATAACTATGTTCATCGTGCTGGTCCAACTAATAAACTTAAAAATGTAGGCAGTGATTATGTAGTTATACTTATTCCTATCATTATCAAATCAGTTGTTCCTATACCTATTTATATAATAGTTTTAAGTCCAGTTTATGAAGTGATTATAAAATTAAAAAATCAATATTATGCTAACAATATACAAATTGAATGATAGTTTTAATCTTTACTATTCATTTAATTTTTTTTATATTAAAATTAAGTTTATGAAAGTTAAAAGCCAAAGGGATCTTAGAATTGAAATTATTAATGTTATTTATGCTGCCGAATTGCTTAATGAACAAATCAATTTAAGTGACTTATTTAATGCTGATAACGATTTGAGTAATAAACAATTTAAAATTTTAGAAAATATTAAATCTAACTACGATTTTTATAAAAAAATCATTGAATCATTTCTTAAAGAAACTTGACAATGAAATCGAATTAGCCCTTTACATAGAGCAATAATGCTAAATGCTACTAACGAATTTATGTCACAAATACCACCAAGAATTGTAATAAATGAGGCAATTGAAATTACTAAAATTTATTTCGATGATCACACTTATAAAATGATTAATGCAATTTTAGAATCTATTTATAAATACTTAATAAATATTGAAGTTTTAAGCAGAAAATTTTAAAAATTATGATTAAAAAGAAAAATAATTTAATTTATTCCTCTAAAAAAAATTTAAAAATTAATAATTTACTATTCCAATATAGAAAAAAATTATTTCTTTATAAATCAAGATTTTCAATCGAAAAAATTTTAGCTATTTTTAAGTGAAATTTTGATGCTAATAAATTAAACGAATTTAATATTAAATTAAGTCAAACTAAAAATTGAAATTATGAAATTTTTATAGATGAAATTTTAAAAATATTTAATTTAAGTAATAAAAATGATTATGAACATGATCTTTTGTTTAATTTTTGAAGTTTTTATTTCTATGCCTTAATGAGATATTATTTTAAAATGCGTTGAAGATTAGGCTTTATTAGCGTCAATAGTTATAACAAAAATACTATCAATAATAATGACATTATTAAAAGAAGATATTATTATAAATTCGTAAGACTAATTTCAAAACAAGATTTATATAACACTAAAATAAGAACACTATTTAATAAATTATCTTTTCTTTTAAGTAGAGAACAAAAATAAAATTCCTTTTTACCTATTTTAAGGATGAATAAGGAATTTTATTTTTAATTATTAATAAGAATTAGGATCAATTTCTTTCGATTCTAAAATTGCAATTGAACGCGATGTACCAAATCTTGTTGCTCCTGCTTTATTCATTTCTATCATATCATTCATATTAGAAATTCCGCCGGCAGCTTTTATTAATAATCTTCCATGTGCAATTCTTTGCATGATTAAAACATCTTCTAATGAAGCTCCTCTAGTAGAAAAACCTGTGGAAGTTTTAATAAATTCTGCTCCAGAATTAGCAACAATTTCAGTAACTTTTTCAATTTCATCTTTTGTTAATAAAGCTGTTTCAACAATAACTTTAAGTATATGTTCTTTACAAGCTTTTTTGACTTCTTTAATATCGTTTAGAACATATTCATAATCTTTATCTTTTAATTTTCCTATGTTAATTACCATATCAATTTCATCTGCTCCAGCTTTGATAGCTTCAGAGGCTTCAAAGGCTTTTACACTAGAAAATGATGCTCCAAGAGGAAAACCAACAACAGTAGTAATACCTACTTCTGTGCCTGCTAAAAGTTTTTTAGCATAGGGAATTCATGCACTGTTGATACATATTGTTTTAAAATTATATTTTTTAGCTTCATTAATTAATTTGTCAATTTCTTCTTTAATAGCATCTGCTTTTAATAGAGTATGATCAATCATTCTATTATATTCTTTTGCCATATTTCTCCATAATTAGCTTAATTTAGCCAAAATGATTGGATTTTCAATTGGTTCCTTGTTGTATTTGAAAGCATTTTTTAATTCAATTTCTAATTCTTCATCAATTGGTTTTGAAGAATAAAGAGTAAATAAAATATCATCTTTTTTAACTAATTCATTAGTTTTTTTATTTAAAGTTATTCCTGCTTCAAAGTCAATTTTATCCGCTTTAGTAGCTCTTCCTGCACCTAATTTCATAGCTACTTTACCAAATGTCAAGGAATCAAAAATATCTAAATAACCTTCTTCAGTAGCTTTAATTTCTTTTTTATGAGTAGGATTTCAAAAATTTTTTTCTAAAATGGCTGAATAATTTCCGCCTTGTAATTCAATAAATTCCTTGAATTTAGCTTTCGCAGAACCGTTTTCTATAACTTCTTTTACTTTCATTAAGCCTTCTTCATAAGTTTTTACTGCTTTAGCTTGCAATAAAATAGTTGCGCATGAAGAAAAAACTAATTCATTAAAATCTTTAGGTCCTTGATTTTCTAAAGTTAATAGAGCTTCTAAAACTTCGTTTTTATTGCCAATTTCTCTTCCTATTGGTCTATTCATGTTAGTGATTTCTGCTCTAACATCAACATTAAGTTCTTTACCAATATTAATCATTGCTTGAGCTAATTTTTTAGCTTCTTCTAAATTTTTCATAAAGGCGCCATTGCCGCATTTTACGTCTAAAAGAATGGCATTTGAGCCAGTAGCTAATTTTTTAGACATAATACTTGAAGCAATTAATTCAATAGATTGTACTGTTCCAGTAACATCTCTTAAAGCATAGAGCATTTTATCAGCTGGAACTAATTTAGCACTTTGCCCCATAATGGCAATATTGTGTTTTTTAACTTGATCAATAAATTGTTCTTCACTTAATTCCACACTAAAGCCTGGAATTGATTCTAATTTATCAATTGTTCCTCCAGTATGGCCTAATCCTCTACCAGACATTTTGGCAACTGGTACACCACAAGCAGCAATAATAGGTCCCACTGCCAAAGTAGTTTTATCTCCTACTCCACCTGTTGAATGTTTATCAACTTTTATCCCTGGAATAGCACTTAAATCTATAGTATCGCCGGAATGCATCATAGTTTTAGTAAATCAAGCTAATTCTTGACTGTTCATTCCGTTAAATACAACCGCCATTAAAAAAGCAGACATTTGATAATCTGGGACTTCACCTTTAACATATGAATTTAACAAAAATTCTATTTCTTCTTTTGTTAAATTTTGTTTAAAACGCTTTTTTTCAATTAAGTCTACTATACGCATAATTTATTTTGCCAAATTAAGAGCAATCTCCATAACTTTAGTAAAGGCGTTTTGGCGTTGATCTGCAGAAATAATTTCATGGGTAATTAAATTATCACTTACAGTTAAAATACTAGCTGCTTCTTTGCCTAATGCTTCGGCATTATTAAAAAGTGCATAAGATTCATTATCAATACAAATTGCGCCTGTTTTTTGAATAGTTTCTTCTAAAGGAAGGCAAGAATAAAATACATCCGAAGTATGAATTCTTCCTTCGTGAAGTTTAATATTTTTTTCTTTTGCAATGGCTCTTATTTCATCATTTAATTTATTTGATGGGTAAGCTATAAGGCCACTTTTACCTAGAACAAGTCTTCTAAAAACATCACTATCAGCAATAGCTTCCGTTCCTAAAATAAGCTCAAACATGCCTAATTCAGCTTTATATGCACCAGTTGAACCTGTTCTAATTATTCTATCTACATCATAAAACTTGAATAATTCATATGAATAAATTCCCATTGAAGGAATGCCCATACCACTTGCTGCAATACTTATATTTTTTCCTTTATATGTTCCAGTATAAATATAAATATTTCTCACATCGCTAACTAATTTATAACCTGGATCTAAATAGTTTTCGGCTATAAATTTAGCTCTTAAAGGATCGCCAGGCATAATAACTGTTTTAGCTATTTCACCTTGTTTAGCTTTTATATGTGGTGTCATTATCTTGCAAGTCCTAAAGCAATTTCCATCATTTTGGTAAATGCAGTTTGTCTTTCTTCAGACGATGTTTCTTCGTGAGTAATTAAATTATCGCTTATTGTTAATAAACAAGCGGCTTCTTTACCAGTGATTTCAGCATTAGTGAATAAAGCATATGATTCCATTTCTACACATAGAGATTGTGAATCATTAATTCTTTGTTCAAGAGGAACAATTGAATAAAAAACATCTGACGAATGCACTCTACCAATATTTAATTTTGTTCCCTTTTCTTTAGCTATAGCTTCTATTTCTTCGTTTAAATGACTTGATGGTTTAGCAATATTGCCTGATTTGCCTAAAGCAATTCTTCTATATGCATCACCATCTGCGTATGCTTCAGAAGCTAAAACAACTTCATATAATCCTAAATCAGCTTTATAAGAGCCAGCAGAACCGATTCTAACAATTCTATCTACATCATAAAATTTAAATAATTCATATGAATAAATACCAATTGAAGGACAGCCCATACCACTACCTGCAACAGTAATTGGTTTACCTTTATATGTTCCTGTGAACATAAACATATTTCTAACAGTATTAACTAATTTATAACCTGGATCTAAATAGTTTTCAGCTATAAATTTAGCTCTTAAAGGGTCGCCAGGCATAATAACTGTTTTAGCTATTTCGCCTTGTTTAGCTTTTATATGTGGTGTCATAATAATTTCTCCCTAAAAATAAAAAAGATAACTAACAACTTCTGCTGAAAAGTTGCTTTTGCTTACGGTATAATTATAAAATTTAATTTCTAAATTTATAATTAATACTTGATAAAAGGTTTTACAATGATGCAGAAAAATAATTTAAAAGAAATTAATTTATTTATTGACAATTTTGACAAAGGTCATCAAAAAGCAATATTTCTAGATATTTTAAATAACACACTTTTAAAATATAAAATTCTATGAAAAGAAAGAGATATAGAAAATAATATTTTGTTTGATTTGGAACATATTGAATCTAAAAGAATTTCTTCATACATTTTAAAATTTAAAAATGTCGATTGTAATAATTTATTAAAAAATTTTTTAAAAAAATATTTGCAAAAAAATTACGATGAAATTATTGATAATTTTTATAAAAATGGTTTTTTAGGTTATAGATCAATATTTGAAATAATTGTTTTACTTTTAATAAATTTAAAAGAAACAAATATTATTAATGAAAATTTATTTCACGAGTTTTTAAATAACTTATTATTTATTTTTTCCCTTAAAATAGACATTTCGGGAACAAAAGAAATTATTAAGTTTCTTTTTAAAAATAAAAAAGAAAATAAAAAAGCGATTCTAATCGCTTTAATTAAAAATTTAAGAATTATTCTTTAGAATTTTCGTTTTCTTTTTCATCATTAGTATGATCATTTTTTATTTCAGAGAGTTCTTTTTGAGCTTTTTGCTTTTTATTTTCTTCTTTAAAACCTATTATAGTTTCAATAACAAAATAAAGAACTAAGGAAATAATACCTAAAATAATACATACATCAGCAAAGTTAAACGTTCCATGCGGCTTACCTGTTCATTTTTCTAAAAAAGGAATAAAGAATATATCCTTAACCATTCCTCCTTCAAAAATAAAACGATCTAACATATTACCAAAATCACCAGCCGCAATTATTGCGCAAATAACTATTGTCGGATATTTTTTGCAATAAAAAGGAATAGATAATAAAAGTAAGAAAATTACTATACTAAAAAACTGAATAAAGCCAATAACTACAGAATTATCTTTTCAAGGCAACAATGTAACACCTCTATGACCTATAGATCTAACTCCTAAAATGCCTATATCGAATATTACATTAAAATTCCCGTCGGTGTAATCTTCATTTCACTGAAATAAAGTTAATTTAGTTATTTGGTCAATTAAAACAAGACCAACTAGAATAGATAAAAAAACTATATATCTAAGAATAATTTTTTTAGGGTTTTTCGAATAATCTTTATAAATATTTTTAGTTTTTTCAATAAATTTAAGCATTATTATTTTCCATTTTTCTAATTATTTCAAAACAAGAAGTGCAAAGATTATTTTTAATTTGTATGGGAAGAAAATGATTTCAACATCTTTCACATTTTAATGATTCAAACGTTTCTATTTTTAATTCATTTCCATATTCAATTAATCCCACCATTAATAATTGTTTTAAGTCTAATGATTTAATAAATTCACTTTGGTTATTAATTATTAATTTAGCCTCATTAGTTCTTTTAATCAAATTATTCTTAATAGCATTTTCTAATTTAATGTTAACTTCATCTCTAAATTTGAAAAAATCATTTCATTTATCGATTAATTCTTTATCAATATTGTCTATTTTTGGAAAAGAAGCAAGATGTACAGATTTTTCCTTATTTATAGAATTAAAATGTTTATAGGCATCTTCTGCAGTAGTAGGTAAAATTGGTGCTAAGGCTAAAATTAAAAATTCTACAATTTCGTAAATATTAGTTAAAGTCATTAGCCTATTTTTCGAATTAAATTCATCAACATACAAAACATCTTTCGAAATATTTAAGTAAAACGAAGATAATTCAACTACATAATTGTTTAATAATTTAATCACATTTGTGAATTTATATTCATCATATGCTTCATAAATTTGCGATTTAATTTCTTCTAATTGAGCTTTAATAAAAGCATGAATGCCTGTTCTAACAATATTTTTATCGTAATTAAAATTATGCAAATTACCAAGCATGAACTTAATAGTATTTCTTAGTTTTCTATATATTTCAGCATTTTGATTAATGATAGAATCACCAATTGTTACATCGTTAGAATATTCGCTATTTGCAACTCAAAGTCTTAAAATGTCTGCTCCGTATTTATCAATAATTTTTTTAGGATCTATAGTATTGCCTTTTGATTTAGACATTTTATTTCCTTTTTCATCTAAAACAAAACCATGACTAACTAATTGCTTATACGGAGAAATATTAGAAAAAGCAACTGAATTAATTAATGAAGAGTTAAATCAACCACGATATTGATCGCTTCCTTCAAGATACAAATCATAAGGAGGATGAATCTTACTATCGATTTCTACAGCAAAAGATGTTGAACCAGAATCGAATCAAACATCCATTATGTCATTTTCCTTAGTAAAACCTTTATTTTTATAAGCTTCTGGCAATAATTCATCAACATTTTTTTCTCATCAAATATTAGAACCATTTTTTTCAATTAAATCTATTACATGGTCGAATATGTCAGATTTTAAAACTGGCTTTTTATCTTTGTCATAAAAAATAATAATAGGGACGCCTCAAGTTCTCTGACGTGAAATTGTTCAATCATTTCTTTCACTTATCATTAGTGACAAACGTTTATTGGCTCATTCAGGATATGTTTTTACTTTAATTAGTTTGTTTAAAATTTCAGCTTTGATTTTATCTATTGAAACAAATCATTGTGGCGTACCTCTAAAAAGAATAGGTTTATGAGTTCTTCAGTCATGAGGATAGGAATGTTTAATATTTTTATTTGCTAAAAGATTTTTTGAAATAGCTAAATCAGCAATAATAACTTCATTTGCTTTTTCATAAAATAATCCTTTGTATTTAAGTCCATTTTCATTTAAAAGACCATTATCTTCAACATGCATGATCATATTTAAACGATTTTTGTTGCCTATTTTAAAGTCATCTTCGCCAAATAAAGGAGCAATATGAACTAAACCAGAACCGCCTTCTGCACTAACATGATGACCTATTACTACAGGTGATTTATTATGATTAAGCGGACTTAAATATGTAATTCCTAATAATTCCTTGTAATTTAAAGTATTTTCAATTTTATAGTCTTTTATTTCTAATTCTTGTATTACTTTTTCTACTAATTCACTGGCTATTATGTAATTATTGTTATTGAAACTAACTTTTGAATATTCGATATTTTCGCCAATTGCAACACCAGAATTAGCTAATAAAGTTCAAGGAGTAGTAGTTCAAATTACTAAATTATCGCCATTATTAATTTTGTCAGAATTATTATTATCGATGATTTTAAAAGCCACGAAAATAGAGGGAGAAATAATATCTTTATATTCTACTTCAGCTTCTGCTAAGGCTGATTGAGAAGAGGGTGATCAATAAACTGGTTTAAGACCTTTATAAATTAAACCATCAAAAAGCATTTTTTTAAATAACTTTAATTGTTTAGCAACAAATTGTTTATCTAAAGTAAGATAATATTTTTCAAAATCTGTAAGTAATTGCAATTTTTTAAATTGTTCTTTTTGTATTTCAACTTGTTCTAAGGCATATTTTTGGGCTCTTTTTCTTAGCTCTAAAGGTTCTAGTTGATTACTATTTAAATGAGCTAATTCAAGCATTTTATGTTCAATAGGCATACCATGAGTATCTCAGCCCGGAACAAAAGGAGTATAATAACCCCTCATAGCTTTATATCTCACTATAATATCTTTGAGAATTTTGTTCATAGCATGACCAATATGAATATCGCCATTGGCATAAGGAGGGCCATCATGCAAAATAAAGGCGGGGTTATTTTGATTTTTTTCTAACAGTTTTTGATAAATTTTGTTATCTAATCATTCTTGTCTATATAATGGCTCTTTGATAGTTAAATTTGCCCTCATTTCAAAATCTGTTTTAGGCATATTAAGAGTGTCTTTATAATTTTTTTCTGACATAAAAAACTCCGTAGAATAATTAACAATAATTATATAGATTAATTATGTTTATCAATAATGCTTTAGAAATAAAAAAGTAGCTTAAACTACTTCTTATTTATAAAACAGTTGGAGGCGTATTTAAATACATTTGGAGGAGATGACGGGAATCGAACCCGCATAGTTAGCTTGGAAGGCTAAAGTTCTACCATTGAACTACATCTCCACGCATACTATTATATAAGAAAATAGTAAGCTTAATAATTTATTTCTAGTTAATTTTAGAAATAATAAAAATCCATATTTTCCCTGTTTATAGATCAATATGGATTTTTATTATTCATTAAATTGTGATTGGTAAAGATTTCAATAATAACCTTTTAATTCCATTAATTCCTTATGATTGCCCTTTTCAATAATTCAACCATTATCAACAACTAAAATTAAATCAGCATTTTTGATAGTGCTTAATCTATGTGCTATAACAATTGAAGTTTTATTTTTCATAATCTTTTCTTGAAGAGTATTTTGAATAATTTTTTCAGTGTTAGAATCGACATTGCTTGTTGCTTCATCGAGAATTAAAATTTTTTTATTACCTAACAAAGCCCTAGCTATAGCTAAAAGTTGTTTTTCACCTTGTGAAAGACTTAAACCGCTATTTTCTACTATTGTGTCATAACCATTTTTCAATCTACTTACAAAACTATCGGCCGAAGTTACTTTGAGAATTTCTTCAATTTCTTCATCACTAGCATCTGGTTTAGCTATTTTCAAGTTATTTTTGATAGTATCATTAAACATAAAAGAATCTTGTAAAACTACAGCCATTATATCTCTTAGATTGTGTTTATCGATTTCTTTTAATTCTACACCGTCGATAGTAATTGAACCATCATTATATTCGTAAAATTTACTTAATAAATTAATAATGGTAGTTTTGCCTGCTCCAGTAGGACCAACTATTGCAATAGTTTGACCTGGTTTAGCAGTAAAAGAAGCATTTTTTAATTGGTATTTAGGTGATTTATCTAAGTATTTAAATCAAACATTATTAAATTCAATTAAGCCTTTTACATTTTCAATTTTAGTAGGATTTTTTAACTCTAGTGGAGGATTTAAATCGACAATTCTAAATGCTCTTGTTGCTGAAGCAAAACCTAATTGCAAGTTTAAAAGCATTGTAAACATAACTTGAAAAGTTCCGGTAAAGTTATAAACTAAACTAACTAAAGCAATAACAAATCCAGCATCAGGAGCACTATAACCTATGCCATATACAGATATGTTGTTAATTTTAAATATCAAGGATAAAAGAATAGCTACGATTATAATCAAATTCGATGAAAAAATATATCAAGGGTCAAAAATCTTTTGATAAAAATCTCCTACTGAAGCATTTTTATAAATTTTTTGTGTAATTTCATCAAACTTAACTTGTGCTTTTTCTTGCGCATCTAAAGTTTGGGTAATTTTAGTGTTATTAAGCATTTCTTCTAAATAACCATTTAATTCTCCAAAAGCATTTTGTGTTTTGATTAAAGCAGGACGAGCTTTTTTAGACATTAGAAAAGTCACTGACATAAGTAAAACTGTAAGAATAACAATAATGATTGTTAAAGTTGAACTAATATAACAAAGTGCAATAATAGTTAAAAAAATTGAAAAGAAATTTGAAAAAAATTGTCCTAATAATCTAGTTATTGCATTAGTCACATTATTAATATCATTAACAAGTGTAGAAATTAAATCTCCAGTTTTTTCACTATAATAGAAACCAACTGGCATATAAAGCAACTTATTCATTGCTTCTTGACGCATCTTTTTGGCCGAATGATAGGAAATTTTGATAAATATTTTTCTTTGAATATATTCAAAAAGTGAATAAAGAATAAAAAGAATTAACATACTTGCTGCATAAATAGCAAAATTATTTCAATTAACTATTTCATTTTTACTAACAGCAGGCTGTAAAACTTCAGATACTATTTTTCCAGTCAATAAAGTAGAAATTATATTAACAAGCGAACTAAAAAAGGCAATAATAATTCCAACAATAAGCATCTTTTTATCTTTAGGTTCAATAAATTTATAAAATTTTTTGAGAATAGCAATTGTTGAGGTTTGCTTATGAACTTTATTTTTTGTTTTTTTATTCATTAACCACCTCCTTATTGATCCAATTGATTTTTATAAATCGAACTATATAAATCACAACTATTTATAAGTTCATCATGCTTTCCTTTAGCAATTATCTTGCCTTCTTCCATAACCAAAATAAGATCGCTTTCTCTTATTGGGGCTATTTTTTGTGAAATTAAAATTGTTGAACAATTGTAATTATTTTTAATATTTTCAATTACTTTCTTAGTTGTTATATTATCAAGCGCAGAGGTAGAGTCATCAAGAATTAATACTTTAGGTTTTCTTAATAATGCTCTAGCAATAGAAAGCCTTTGTTTTTGCCCACCAGATAAATTTTTGCCTCCTTGTACAATTGGATGATCTAAGCCATCTTCAAATTTATTGATAAATTCATATGCGCAAGAATTGATTAAAGCTTCTTTAATTTCTTCCTCGCTAGCATCTTCTTTAGCTCACAATAAATTAGAACGTATTGTGCCTGAATATAATAATGCCTCTTGATAAACAATACTTAAATTATCATGAATGTTTTTAGTTTTTAAACTCATCAATTCTTTATTGCCTATAGTAATAGAACCTTCTTCATAGACGTAATTATTCATCAGTAAATTAACTAATGTGCTCTTACCTGAACCAGTAGGACCAATAATTCCTAAAGTTTGTTTATATGGAAGAGTGAAATTAATATCATGCAGAGTATCTTTTTCAGCTGTTTTATAGTATTTAAAGTTAAAGTTAGTAAAACTAATATCAAAATTATTTTCTAATATTTCGCCTTCTTTTCTAATTACGTTATCCACTTTATAAGTAAATACTTCATTAATTCTAGCTCCTGAAATTTTTGCTCTAAAAAATGAAAATATAAACATAACCATCATCATAATGCCAAAACTAACATTATAAAGATAATCGATCATTATGTTCAAATTAACTAAAGTAACACTATTTGTAACAATAGAAAAATTATTTTCAATATTACTGTTAATAGTGTTTGTTCCTAAACTATACATAACTACGATAAGAATATTAATTAAGGTAAAGAAAATAGGCTGTATTGTTGCAAAAATTAATTCTGTTTTAAAAGAAATTTTATATCAAGCCATATTATGATTTTCAAAAGAAAGTTTTCTTTTATTTTCTAAATTATAGGTTTTAATTACTCTTATTCCATTGATATTTTCGTCGATATCTTTTGTTAGATTCTCAATATTTTTTTGTGTTTTTTTAATCAAAGGAGAAGTTAAATAACCTATAAAAGCAATTAAAATTGCCATAATAGGAACTACAATTACTACTCCTATAGCCATAGTTGGATCAACTAAAAATGCTAAAACGCAACTTCCTATAGCTAAAAATATCCCTCTTATTAAAATTGTTGAACCATTGACTAGAAATTCTCAAAAAGTAGCTATATCATTTGACAAACGAGTAATAATTGATTCACTTTTTAAATCAGCAATATTCCGTAATGATAATTTTTGAACTTTTGCAAATAATTTGATTCTAAAAAATTTACTACTTTGTTCAGAAGCATAAATTATTACAAGCATCGCACAAAAAGTAAAAATAATATTAATGAAGATCAAACAAATAACAGAAATAACTAAATAATTGAAAGCATCGTTATATGCTAAAGGCCCGAAACTTAATTTACCTTTAAATATTACAATAGTAATTTCCTTAGTGTGATCATCGTTAAAAATTAAAGTAATAAATTGTGATATTAAATTAGGGAAAAATAAATTTAAAAACACATTCAATAAGATAAAAAAAGCGCCTAAGATAAACATAAATTTTATTTTCCTAGGTAACATTTTTAATAGTGCTGACAAATATACCTCCTTATTAATATTAATTTTAATTATATAAAATAAGGATAGATAAACTATTTTAATTAACATCAATTAACGTATAAACTAATTCGTTTCCGCCATATTTATCGATAAAAAGTACTTTGTTTGTTTCTGTAGAATATTCGTTGAAATTAGCAAAAGTTTTTGTATCTTGTACATATTTTTTTATGTCAAAAATTGCCTTTTTTTCGTCAGCTGCAATTAGTTTTGGAAATGAATTTAAATATCCAAATATTCTTACATTAGTAGTTAATTTATTTGTATCTGGATCTTTATTTTTTTCAATAATTATTCTAATAATAAAACCATCATTATTGAGCATATAAAAATTAATTTCTTCGCTATATTCATCTTTACTGTAATTTTGAATTACATAATCAATTATTCTGTTATTCTTAGCTTGATAAAAATTTTTATAAAGCAAAATATTTTCATCATAAGCTTCTTTTTTGGCTAAAGAATTTATGTCATTTCCACTTTCTTCTTGATCTTGAATAAAAACTAATTTATCGAAAGAATAGAGATAATATAATCAATTCTTACTACTAAAAGTATCTAAGATATCTTCTGCTTTTTTAACAGTATAAGCTTTGTCATATAAAGCTAAAAAAGAATTTCTAGTGGAATTTAGTGAATAAGTTATGTGATTAGCATAACGCAATGCTTCTTTAACTTGCAATAAATAACTATTATTTAGTTGTTTTTGACTTTCTATGTAAAGTTTTTTAGCTTCATTATCATTAGAAAAAATAATATTCAAAATTTCATTTATATAATTTTGTTGTACGAAAATATCAAAATCATTTTCTTTATAAGCTAATTCTTTATAGTCCATATTTAACTTATTTATATAGCTATTAGTGCATGAAGATGCAAAAATAATTGGAAAAAACATAAAAGATATTGAAAATAGTTTTTTAAATTTCATTCTTTTCCTTAATTATTGGCAAAATTGCACTAGGTTCCCCATATCTTTGCTTGACAACCATATCATCAATAAATTGTTTATAACCAGAACTATAAGAATGTATAAAAGCATAATGATAAATTGAAGAAATAAATTTTAAAGAAATAGTAGGAGCTTTTAAATTTTCAAAGTATCAAATTAGAGGCTCTATTTCTAGAGATGAATTTTCTGAATTAATTTTATTGATAATAATTCTAAAAACAATTTTATCTACTAACAAATAATATGCTGCAGAATCTCCTAATTCCGCTGATTCTTCTCCATAAACTAACGAACTAAGATAATTAGTAGTTAAAGAAAAATCTTTTGCTGGTTCTAAAGAATTAACTTTGTTTATATAACTATTAGTAACTATGTTTTGAAAATCAGCTAAAATATTTCCTTCTTTATCAACAACTTTCTTTAATAAATCGCTACTAATATATTTATAAGAACTAAAATTAAATTTTTCCAAATTGTTAAAAAATCAATACCAATTTTGACTAATTAATAAACTAATTTCTTGCGCATATTTTTCAAATTCGCCTTGAATAAGTTTTAATTCGTTATTTTTTTCTTGAATTAATTTATTTGTTTCCATAATTTCATTTTGAAATTTTGCTTGCAAAAACAAATATTTTTTTAAATCATCATTAAGTTTGCTAATTTCTTTAATAATATTTTCCTTTTGTTTTAAGAAAGGATTAATAATTTTTAATGCATTTTTAAATTTCTCTTCAATTATTGAATCTTGCTTTTGTGAATTTAAAAATTCAATTTTTTTTACTTCATCATTTTTAAAAACTAAATCTAATAATTTTTCTTTTATTTCATCGCTTTGAATTTTTTCATTATTTGAAATATTGGTCGCAATATCAAATTTATGATCAATATATTTTTCTAATTCTTGTGAATTTTGATAATTAGCACAGGAAAAAGCGCTCAAAGAAATTAAAGAAATAAGAGGAGTCGATAATAAAATTTTTTTAAATTTCATTTAAATACCCCCATGTATATTTCTCAATTAAATTTTCATTTGTATTAATTTTCTCAATAATTTTCTTAAATATTGCTTGATAATTATTAAATTTATATGGTGTAAAAATATATTGATCATTGTGTTCTTTTAAATATTTTTCAAAATCAAAATTGACTGTATCATCATTTTCTTTTAATTTTTCTCAATAATTTTTTTCTTCTAAATCTAATTCTTTTTTAGCTTCGTTAAATTTTGTTACAAAAGCTTCTAAAATATTAGAAATATTAGAGCTATTAATTTTTAATAAATCTGGAATGATAAATATTTTTCTTTGATTGTTTTTTTCATAGTATAGAAGAAGCAAAAATTGATTATTTGTTAATTCAAGAAAAAGTAATTTTTTATTTAGTAAAACATCATAATTATCGATTGATAAATCAAATGTGTGAATTTTACTAATATAGCTATTTCTTAGGTTAATAAGAATGGTGTTATTAGTAAATTTATTGTCAATATTTTTTTCAAATTCTTCATTATTAACTGATGAATCATAATAATTACCATATGGATTAAGAACAAAAGATAATTTGTTTAAATTATTTAAATATCAAAATCAATTTTCATTTAAAAAATTGCTAATATTAGTAATAGCTTTAGTAGTTCTATTGATTTTATCGCCAGCATTGTCTTTAACAAAAGTATCTCAAAGAGGAGCTAAAACCAAAGAATTTTTAATTTCGTTATCAAAGCTTTTGTTGATTTGTGATTGAATAGTTAAAAAAGAATTTAATTCATTTTTATCACTATAAATTTTTTGGGCTAATTCCAAGATATTGGAATTTATTTTTTCTTTAAATGTTTTAGTATAAACAATCTTTTTTTCTTCGTTTATTTTACTGCAAGAACAACAAATAAAAGTTGTTACTAAAGGAACTATAAATAAACTATTTTTGAATAATTTCTTTGTAAAAAATATCTTCAAGATTATCCTTTTTCTTGCCCGAATAAATAATTTTGCCTTTATGAATTAGTGTTAATGAATCAACATATTTATCTATTTCACTTAAGACATGAGAAGAAATAAAAATAGTTGTTCCTTTTTTATTTAAATCGCTTAAAAGTTTAAATAAATTAAATCTTGCTGTTGGATCTAAATTAGCCGATGGTTCATCTAAAATTAAAATATTTGGTTCAAACATTAATGCTTGGATCAAAAGAATTTTTTTCTTTTGACCTGAAGAAAAATTAAATGGCTTTTTATTTTTTAATTCAGTAATTTCAAAAATTTTTAAAAAATAATCTATTTTTTTTCTAATTAAATTATTTTTTAAATTATTAAGTTTTGCAAGAGCAAATAAATATTTATAAACAGTTATTTCTTTAGGAAATAAAGCATTTTCTGGAACGTAACCTAAAAGTTTTTTACTTTCATATTTTTTATTACTAATTCCGTTAATTAATATTTCGCCTTCAAAATTATTATAAGCACCAACTATACTTTTAATAGTTGTTGTCTTACCTGCTCCGTTTTCGCCTATAAATGCATGAAATTCACCTTTTAAAAGATTAAAATTTAAGTTAAAAATCCCAACAATATCCTTATTATTTCTATATGTTTTTGTCAAGTTTTTAACTTCAAGTATTTTATCCATTATTTATAATCTCTTTTCTTATATAAAAAAGTATTTATAGTTATTAAAGTAAATATTAAAACGGTTCAAATAATAAAATATCCTTCTTTAGAAATAACTTGATTTTCTCTTGCCAATTCATAAACATCTTTTACTGGAGTAAATAAATAATTATTATTTTCTTCCAGATTATAGCGAATAATAACTTTTTTATTTTCTCCTTCGCCTTGCACTTCCTGAATAGGAGTATATGAACTATATCCTCCTATAAAATAGTTGAATCCACCTAAATTAATTTTAAATTGAGAAGGTGAAAAATACATTTTATCATCCTCATTAGCTAATAGTGCTTTTGTTATATTTTGATCATTCAAATTAAAATAAACATAATAAATTAAAGCAGTAAAGAGATAAAGTTTTTTTTCTAATTCATTTTTAATTGTTTTATTTTCAACAGAAAGAGGATTAAAAAGAGTAACTAAAGAATTAGAATAGCGATTTAAAAAACTTTTTTCATCATTTAATTCTTTTGCAATTTCTTTAATAATTTGTTCTTTTAGAACAACTAAATCTAAATTAGGATCTAGTTTAGTAATTAAATTTTTAAACAATTTTTTTGCATAATTAGAAAAATTATTGTCTTTTAAAACTTCTTCAATATAAGTTCAATAAATATCCCCAACTAAGTTATCGCTTGAAGAAAAAGTGTATTTATCTTCTGGAAATGTTACTGTAAATTTATCTGCATTTTCTCTTGCATAAATTATTTTAGTATTAATTAAATCTTTTCTTTTAGCATTATTTTTTAATAAAGAAGGTATTAGATATTCTTTAATAATTTGATTATTATCAACAACATTAAATTTTTCTAAATCGGCTTTTTTAAGGGCATAATTGTACAAATATGAATCATTGGCTTGATAATATAAATAATTATTCAAATAATTAGAATTTTTGTTGTTAAATAAATTTTGATTTTCTAAATTAAAAACGTCGATTAATTGATATGGAATGGATAATCAAGAATAAATTGATAAGACAATATTAGAATTGTTAGCTAAATTGTTAGCTAAGTTTAAATATTCATTTTGTTTTAAGCTAAAAGTATTATTAGAATAACCATTAGGAACAATATAAAAATTATCTTTGTTATTATTCAAATAAAATGTCTCAACATTAGCAATATTTTCCGCTAAATTCCCTTGGTAAGGCAAATTTAAATAATAAGCAAAATTATTTGCTTTACTTGTTGAATTATTATTTATAAAAATACCGCCAACAATTAGAGGAATACTAACTATAAAAGGCAAAGTCATAGCAATTTTAGTATTTAATTTATAAGCCAGTAAGGAACTTATCGTACCAAAGAAATTAAAGGCTAAAATGAAGCCAAAAAAACTAATTATTAAATAAATTAATAAATAGTTAAATACTTTTAATATTAATCCTAAAATCAAATTTTCAGTTAACATAATTAGCCCATAAAAAAGACTGATTGATAAAAGAAATAAGCTCTTGGCTAAATATATATTTTTTCTACTTATTGGCTTACTTAAAACTACAATTTCTTGGCCTTCTTCTTCTAATTCTCTAAAAATATTAATGTAAATTAAAGCACTATAAAAAATAGTAAAAATTATTTGAATAAAAGCAACAATAAAAATAATTAAATTACTAGCTAAATTTAAATTAATAGTTCCTAAAATAACAGTTATTAATAAATTTAAAGATGCAAAAACAATTAATAAAATCCAAGAAATTCTTTTAGCTAAAATGTTGATTAATAAAAAATAAAAGTAGTTAAGTAATTGTTTTTTCACGCTTCCTTTCTAGAAATAAAAAACAATTAATCGACAAAATATCCCTTATAGTCATGAATATTATACAAACATGCTTTTAGAAAAAAATAAAAAACTAGTCGCAACTAGTTTTATTCTTTAGCATTTGTAATAGAGCGCATTACATCTTTAATTTGTTTTTCAGAAGCTTTTCTTCCCATTTGTAAAAACATTGCTCTAATCATTTTTTCAGTAATAGGAGGATTTTCTTTAATTTGTTTTTCAAACATTTTTCTTGAAACTACAAAAGCAACTAGTGCTCCTACAATGGCACAAACAATTGCAATTGCAATAACTATTCCAATTCAGCCACCTAATGTTACTCCACCAGCTGTATCCATTTTTCTCCTTTTGCTAGTTATATTTAATTATTTTAGCATAAAGATCACTATTTAATTCTTTAAGAAACTCTACTAATAAATCATGAGCAGCTAATAAATCATTTATATCACACATGCCTATTGGTGAGTGCAAATATCTTTGTGCAAGAGAAATAGTAATTGTGGCTGCTCCACCTTTACTATATTGTAATTGTGAAGCATCTGTTCCTCCACCCATAGAAATGAATTTATAGTGTTTAATATTATTTTTTAAGGCTATTTCACATAAAAATTTAGTCAATTTAGGATCGGCCATCATTGCTCCATCCATAATTCTTAAAGCCGCTCCTTTTCCTAATTTAGTAGTTCCTGTTATTGTTAAAGGAGTATCATGAGTCGAAGTAGTATCTAAAGCAATAGCGATTTGTGGATTTATTAAAGAAACAGCTGATTTAGCTCCTCTTGTACCTACTTCTTCTTGTACAGTTCCTACTAAGTATAAATCTATGTCTAAATCTAAATTTTCAATACTTTTAGCAATAAATTCTAAAACGCAAACACCTGCTCTATTATCCATAGACTTACCCGCTATTAAATTTTTATCATGAAAATTAACAACCTCCCCGCTCATATAAACTACATCACCTATTTCTATACCTAATTCTTTAGCTTCTAAATCATTTTTAAAACCAAAATCAGCATAAAGATCACTATTAGTTAGAGCTTTATTTCTTTTTTCATTTTCCATTATATGAATAGAAGTATGACCGAAAATTCCGTTGAATCTTTTCCCTTTTTTATTAACTAAAACTGCTTTAGTACCAACTACTACATTAGTTCAAATACCTCCAAGAGGATTTAAGTAAATAAACCCTTCCTTAGAAATATTTTTTACTAAATAACCTACTTCATCCATATGCGCAGCAATCATCACTCTAGGACTATTAATATTTTTACCTTTTTTATGCAAAATAACTGAGCCTAAATTATCAAAAGAAATTTCAAAATTTTCTTTCTTTACTGCATCAATAATTTTTTTAGCAACTATATTTTCAAATCTGCTTGGTGCTTCAAGATTCATATATTCGATTAATTTATTTTTAAAAATTTCTTTATCCATTTGACTTTTCATCCTTTTTTATAGGTTCACTAGTAAAATTTAAAACAAAATCTACTAGTGTAGGAATTAATGTTCCTTGTGGTTTGTTGTCTTTATCAGCTGTTCCTGCAACATCACAGTGAATAAAAGGCACATTATTAGTAAATTCTTTTAAAAACATCGCGGCTGTGTTGCAATCTGAAAGTTCATCTTCTGAATAATTCATTAAATCTGCAACTAATGAAGATTTATTAGTTTCATTAAAATCATCATGTAAGGGCATTCTCCAAATTTTTTCTACCATTTTATTAGCTGAGAGATTAAATTGATTAAAGTAATAGTCTTTATCTGCATAAATTCCACTATGTGAATTACCTAAAACTGTAAGAATAGTTCCAGTTAAAGTAGCTACATTAACTAATAAAGAGGCTTTTAGTTTTTCCGCACCATAAAAAAGACCATCAGCTAAGACTAATCTTCCTTCAGCATCTGTATCGGTAACTTCCACGCTTTTTCCCGCCATTGATAAATAAATATTTTCTGGTAAGGAAGCATCTTGAGCTAATCTATTATCAGTAATCATCATAATAGCAGCTACGTTTTTTCTAACTTTTAATTCAGCAATAGCTTTAAGAGCATAAGCGACAATAACTGAACCAGACATATCATATTTCATACCCTTCATATGATAACCTTTTGTATTCACGCCGCCAGTGTCAAAAGTGATTCCTTTTCCTACAAAAACTATCTTTTCATTTTCATTGTTCTTATTACCGTTATATTCAATAATTACAACTCTAGCTTCGTGGGTAGAACCTTTATTTACTGATAAAATTAATCCCATTTTTAGTTCTTCAATTTCTTTTTTATCAAGAACTTTAACTTTTAAATTTTCAATACCACTAAAATCATTAATTATATAGTTTGCTAATTGTTCCGAATTACAATAATTTTCTGGCATTATTTGTAAATTTCTAGCGCTATTTCTAGCTTGATAAATAATTTTTAATTTATTGAATTCTTCTTCGTCTTTTTCGTCAAAAAGTAAACTAAAATCAATAATTTTTTCTTCTTCTTTTTTCTTGTTGAATAATTTTGCTTTATAAAAAAATAATTGTGAAACAAAAACATTTAATAAATCGTTGTATTTTAAATTATCATTAACAAAACTTTTTAAATCAATTTGATATTCTCTTTTTAATTTCAAAATATATTCATCAACAAAATCTTTTAATTCAAATTTATCCAACTTTTTGTCAATATAAATATAAGCTTCTTTTTTATCTAAAAATTCGCAAATTTGACCATTTTTAAAATTAGTTAAAAAAGAAGTTTTTTCATATGAAGCTTTTAAAAGAATTTGTTCACTTCTCTTAGAATTAAATTGCATATTGACCTATTTCTTAGCTAATAACATAGCTATTTCTTCTTTATAAATTGATCCACTTTCAGGAATAGGAGTTTCTAAAATAATAGGGATATTGTCAAAATCTTTATCATGTACAAATTTAGCTAAAGTTTCTAATTTGATAAAACCTTTATCAATATTTTCATGTCTATCTTTATGAGAATTTAAAGTGTTTTTTGAATCATTTAAATGAATAACTTTAATTTCTTTTAATAAGTCATATTTGATTAATTCTTTTTTGAAATTATCATATTCTTGTAAATTGTAACCTGCATCTCAAATATGACAAGTATCAAGACACATTTTTATTCTTTCATTATTTAAAGATTTGATTAAATATTGCATTTCTTCAAGATTTTTGCCTATTTCATTTCCTTTACCTGCCATTGTTTCTATACATATGACTACTTTGTTAGTTTTGTCAATTACTTCTCTTAAAACCTCAATTAAAGTATCAAGGCCTATTTGTGGAGTATATGTAGTAAAAGAACCAGGATGAAGAACTAAATATTTGGCACCTAAATAATTCATTCTCTCTATTTCTCCGATTAAAAAACTAATTGCAAAATCTTTTTTTGTAGGATTGGCAGGATTAATAATATAAGGTGCATGGATTACTATATCTTCTGACTTAATAATTTCCTTGTATTTTTCTTCATATAATTCTTTTTTATAAAGGCTTATATCGACTCTTTTAGTATTTTGTGGTGCACCTAAATAAATCATTAAACAATTTGCTTTATTACTTAAACTTTCTTCAATTGCACCGACTAAATAGTTAGGTTTAGTAAAAGAAATATGTGATCCTAATTTAATCATTTTAGCCCCTAAATTACTTGGTTAAATAATAACTATAATTATAATTATTTAACTCGTTAAATAATCGATAAATATATTTAAATTTATTTTTTAAATAACATTTTTCTATTATAATAATAGTGCATTTTGTAAATGCCCAGGTGGCGGAATAGGTAGACGCAAGGGACTTAAAATCCCTCGAACGTTAGTTCGTGCTGGTTCAAGTCCAGTTCTGGGTACCATTTGGCCACTTGAAAAAGGCCAATTATGCGTCCATAGCTCAGTAGGTAGAGCAAATGGCTTTTAACCATTGGGTCAGAGGTTCGAATCCCCTTGGACGTACCATTTGAATCTAAATGTTTCACCAAAAAAGTAGCATTACATTGCTACTTTTTCTTTATTTGTCTACAAAAAGTTTATTTTTAATCTCAAGTTAATAAATATGAAATTAAGAAATGATAGGAATAATGGATTCAGCAATTTAATGGAAATTGCACTATCAAAATATAAAAATAAACACCCTTATGTGTTTATTTTAAAATTATTCTTCGTCTTTAAGACGAATATTACGACGTTTAATAATTGCGTCAGAAATATTTTTAGGGCATTTTTCATAATGATCGAATTGCATTTGATATGTTCCTCTACCAGAAGTCATACTACGTAAGTCTGTTGAATACCCAAACATTTCGCTAAGAGGAACAAGAGCACGAATAATGCTTGCCCCATCAGATCTTGTTTCATTTTCTTGCAATTGTCCTCTACGGCGAGTTAAATCTCCCATAACATCACCAAAATAATCCTCTGGTATAACAACTGCAACGTCCATAATAGGTTCTAATAATACTGTTCCAAGAAGATCTTTTGCTTTTGTCAATGCTTTTGAAGCAGCTATTTTATAAGCCAATTCAGAAGAATCGACATCATGGTATGAACCATCGAATAAAGTGGCTTTAACATCAATCATAGGATATCCAGCTAAAATTCCAGCAGCCATTTTTTCTTCAAGACCTTTTTGAATTGGTTTAATGTATTCTTTGGGGATTTTACCACCAACAATTTTATCTACAAATTCAAATCCTTTATCGTGATTAGGCTCAAATTTGATTCATACGTGACCATATTGTCCCTTACCACCAGATTGTTTAACATGCTTGCCTTCAACTTCTGCGCTTTTTGTAATGGTTTCACGATATGAAACTTGGGGAGCACCAACTTTAGCTTTAACATTGTGTTCTCTTCTTAAACGATCAACAATAATATCGAGATGCAATTCACCCATACCAGCAATAATAGTTTGTCCTGTTTCATCATCAGTGTAAGTTCTAAAAGTAGGATCTTCAGCTGCCAATTTTTGTAATCCTAATGCTAATTTCTCCATAGCATCTTTAGATTCTGGTTCTAAGGCTTGCGAAATAACTGGTTCTGGAAAAACCATTTTTTCAAGAACAAAGTGAGGAGATTTTTCGCCTACTAATGTATCTCCTGTTGTAGTAGATTTTAATCCTACAGCAGCGTTGATGTCACCTGCATAACATTCATCAATTTCTTGGCGACTATTAGCGTGCATTTGAATTATACGTCCTACTCTTTCTTTAACATCTTTTGTAGAGTTATAAACATAACTTCCTTTTTTAAGAACTCCCGCATAAACACGGAAAAATGTCAATGAACCTACATATGGATCAGTCATAATCTTAAAAGCAAGAGCAGCAAAATCATGTTCATCACTAGCAGGAACGTCAAATTCTTGATCGTTTAACTCAGCTTTAATAGGGGGAACATCTAATGGAGAAGGAAGATAGTCAACAACAGCATCTAACATTTTTTTAACAGCTTTATTTTTAAAACTTGTTCCACATATTGCTGGGAAAAATTCTGCAGTTATTGTGGCTTTTCTAATTACTTCTCTTAATTCTTCAGGAGTAGGATCATAGCCATCTAAAACTTTCATCATAAACTCATCGTCAAAACTTGCAACTGCTTCAACTAATTCTTGGCGCTTTGCATGTGCCAAATCAACTAAATCCTCTGGAATTTCTATCTCTTTAGCAATTTCTTCTGGTTTTCCATCATATGAATAAGCTTTAAGTGTAACTAAATCAACAATTCCTTGAAAATTGCTTTCAGAACCAATTGGGATTTGAATTGCAACTGCATTTGCATTCAATCTTTCTCTAACAGATCTAACAGACATAAAGAAATCAGCGCCTGCTTTATCCATCTTATTTACATAAACGATTCTAGGAACTCTATAGTTAGTTGCTTGTCTTCAAACAGTTTCAGTTTGTGGTTCAACACCACTTTGTGCATCAAGAACAGCAACAGCTCCATCTAAAACACGCAATGAACGTTCCACTTCTACAGTGAAATCAACATGTCCAGGGGTATCGATAATATTTATTCTTTTACCGTTTCAATAAGCTGTTGTTGCTGCAGAGGTAATAGTAATACCTCTTTCTTGTTCTTGTTCCATTCAGTCCATTTGAGAAGCACCATCATGAGTTTCTCCAATTTTATGAATTTTCCCAGTGTGAAACAAAATTCTCTCAGTAGTAGTAGTTTTACCTGCATCAATGTGAGCCATAATACCGATATTACGATAATCTTTTAATTCATATTCTCTAGCCATAATTCTCTACCTATTATCATCTAAAGTGAGCAAAAGCACGGTTTGCTTCAACCATTTTATGTGTGTCTTCACGTTTTTTAATAGCACCACCGGTTTTATTTGACGCATCAATAATTTCATTTGCTAAACGAACATCCATTGTTTTTTCATTTCTTAAACGAGCATATTGAACTAATCATCTTAAACTTAAAGTTTGTTTACGACGAGCTGAAACTTCTGTAGGAACTTGATAATTAGTACCACCAATTCTTCTTGTTCTAACTTCTAATTGAGGAGTAATATTTTCAACAGCTAATAAAAATACTTCCATTGGATCTTTTTGAGTTTTTTCTTTAACGATATCAAATGCTTTATAAAGAATTTCCTGTGCGATTGATTTTTTGCCATCTAGCATAATTGTGTTAATCAACTTAGTCACTAATACTGAATTAAAAATTGGATCAGCTAAAACTTCTCTAACGGGTGCACTATTTTTTCTTGACATGTAATATCTCCTTTAAAATTAGTTTTTCTTTTCTTTCTTAGTTCCGTATAATGAGCGACCTTGTTTACGATTATTAACACCTGCTAAATCTTGCGTTCCACGCACAATATGATATCTAACACCAGGAAGATCTTTTACTCTACCACCTCTGATTAAAACAACTGAGTGTTCTTGTAAGTTGTGTCCTTCTCCACCGATATAAGCGGTAACTTCCATTCCATTTGATAATTTAACTCTAGCGTATTTACGCATTGCTGAATTTGGTTTTTTAGGAGTCATTGTAGCAACTCTTGTACATACACCTCTTTTAAAAGGTGCAGCAGTTTTATATTGTTTTTTAAGCAATGAGTTATATGATAGATTCAAAACAGGAGCTTTTGATTTTCTGACTTTATCAATTCTACCATTAGTAACTAATTGATTTGTTGTTGGCATATTTTCCTTTCGTTAATATCTAAAAAATAATGTTATTATTATATAACAACTTTTCCGTGCATATCATAATTTATTTTTATTTTATTTTTTTACTTTTAACAAAAAAGGAACGTTGTTACGTTCCTCTGTAATCGCCATATTTTGAACGATCATATTTATTGCTATACTCATTAGGCATATAACCTCTTTTTAAATCTTCCATCAATACTTGAGAGAAAGTTTTATTTTTATTAAATCTTTTATCGTAAAGAGGTTGACCATGTCATCTAATTGTTCCATAATAAATATAAGTTAAAACAGAATCTCTAGTGTAATATCATTGACTAAAATTATTTGAGTCACCAGGATTACCATCAATAGTTTGTGTTCCTTCTCAGAATTTGCTGTTTATACTGTAATCATAGTTCAACCCTACAGGTCAACCATAATTAAATCTTCCTGTCTTTGTATTACCATATTTTTTAAGCAATTGACTTCTGTAAGGTTGTTTAAAGCTGCTTATAGCTTGCATTCATTTATCATGAATTATTCCCTCAACTGTAGTTTTATGGAAAGTTCAATAAACTAAAATGGGAATATTACTTTGTCTTGCCAAAAGTAAAAGTGAAGAAAAAATTCTCCATAAGGCTTGATATCCCTCTGATTTTTGTTTAAGTTCAGCATAAGAATTTATTCTAGGTAGTCTTACTAAATCTTCAAAATATTGTTTAATTACAGGACTAATAACAGATTTAAGAATATTAGTTAAACCATTTCCGACAAGATGTAAAGCAGCACCAATAGAAATATCTACACCTTCACCAAATGGATTTGCTTCTCCATTTACATTTTGACTACTACTGTTAGAAGAATTTCCATATGGATTAAATAAAAATCCGTATACTCCTTCTTTAAAATTAGCTGGCGATTTTGAAAAAATAACATTAATAAAATCAGTAAAATTTCTTGGAGAAATTTGATCTACTATTCCTTTTATTACAGATAAATTATCAAATATTTTTTGTAAAGATATTTTATTTCCTTGCTTAATAAATTTTAAAGCTCCTCTAATAGCTTCATATTGAAGGTGGGTAATATAATCTTTACCTTTGTAACTTCCAATATTTTTTAAAGAATTAAACACAGCATCAACAACATTATCTAAGATTTTAGAATTTGCTATTGCTCTAATTAAATCTATAGAAAAAGCTTTAAAAACATTTATATCTCTACCAGTAATATCAAAATTCTTTTGTTTCAGAAGTTGAGCAATTAATTCACCTATTACTTCAGAAGGCTTTGATTTATTAATAAATATTTCTCTTAATCATCTTTTGAGTAAATCTTTAAGTTTATTAGTTGATGATGAATTGAAGAAATTTTTAATAGCTTCGGTTCATGTATTGAATTTAGCATAAACTTCGTTATTATCGATTATTTCTCTAATAAAAATATCTAATATTTCCTGTAAATAATTACTTTGTAATAAGGCGATTATAAAATCATTAGTTTCTTGATCACCAATATTTAAAGTAGTTAAAATACCCTTTAAATTAAAATCATTTATCAGTAATTTTATTAATTCAGGTTTAGAAGTTATTCCTCTTGATAATTTTAATAAACTATCTTTTACAATTGCTTTATTTTTTCTTAATGTATTGGTTGATAAAAGTATTTTAACCAATCTATATTGCGTTATATCAAACGATTTAATAGCTGTATTTACTAAATCAAAAATAATATTTGAACTCTTTAATAATTTATCGGCATTATTAATAATTCCATTCATAACAGGATTAATGAAATTTAACTTAGATAATATTTGCGGTAATTCATTATATAAATCATTAACTAATTTTTCATTGTTGCTGAAGTTAATATCTATTTGATATTTTTTCATTACATAATTAACTACACCAACAAAAATATTTTTAAATTCTGGTACTTTTATAATAGTTGTTATTAAATCTTCAATATCTTTTGATAGTTGATTATTTCTACTTTTATCTGAAGAATAAATTTTAAGAATATCTGCAATTGTATTTACTTTACTATAAAGAGAAGGATTATCAAATAAGTTAGTTATAACGTCATTAAATAGTTTATAGAAAGCATTTGAATCAATAACGTTTTTTGTTAATACTTTTAATTCTTCTAAACTAGTAATTTGATTAAAAGTTTCTTTTCACTCTCCATTTATTGATTTTCAAATGGTGTTAATAATTGCCGAATCTCCGCTGTTTAAAGTAAATTTAGCAAAATTTTGTAATAAAGAAATGATTGTATTTTTATTCTCTTTAATTTTATTATTGTTAATCAATGCTTTAAAAATTTTAACAATCGTATTTTCAATTTTTGCGTTACTAAAATGTTTTTCTTTGAATTTAGATATAACCTTTTTAATGCTGAAATTATCGAAATTATTTTTAATTTCATTCATTATTTCAACAATAAAATCATTCAACATATTAGTAGAATCATCAATTTGATTAATTGAAATAAATATGTTATCTAGAAGTTTCGCAATTTCTGAATCCTTTAAATTTCCTTTAATTTCAGTATACTGATCAAATATTCCTAACAACAACTGCGAAACAAGAGGTTTTAAATTTGGATTCACGAACACTGATTTTATTCAAGAAATTATTTTAGTCGAAATAAAACTATTATTTTTTTGGTTTGAAATATATTCTTTAAATAATTCTTTTAATCTGCCTAAATCTTCAAAGACATTTATTTTTTTCAACAAGAAATTTTGAATAAAATGATTAATTATTTCTTTAATATTTTTATCTTTAAAAATTTCATTTACTAAAGCTGAAATTTTGTCATTTGTAACTTTTGATAATAGAGGCTCGATAATATTTTTGACATTTATAGGTAGAAGAGAAATTATCTGATTTTTATTAAATGCTGTAGATACAAATTTTATAAAAGCATTATAAATTTTAGAATTCGTAAAGTCACTTAATACTAATTTAGTCAAATCTAAAGTGTTATTAATAGTATTTAATTTAGGTTTTAAATCTACAAAAGTACTAAAGATTGCATCAATTAATTCTGCAAACGAATTTGATTTAAAAATATTTACTAAATAGTCACTAAATTGTTCTTTTGTTAAAGAATTTTTAGTTAATTTATTTATTTTTTCACCTATATTAAGGCGAATATTTTTAGAAATATCAGATGTTAAGAAATTAATAACAATTTTTTTGATAGTTTTTCTATTTTCTTCAAGATACTTGTCAGAAACTAATGATTTAAAAATTTCTATCATTGTTGCTTCAAGCGTTTTATCATTAAATTGATTTCTTAATGAAGTAACTAAATTAAACACACTAAATTTAGTTATACCTTCCTTGAATTGCTCTGTAAAAGCGATTAATATTTTATTTAAAATTCCATATTTAATTGAAAATTGATTTATTAATCCTGTCAAATTAGAAAATAATTGACTAAATTCTTGGAATGATAAATCATTCGTCATTCCATTATAGCTGGAAAGAATTGAATAAATCATTCTTGCTATTTGATCTTTAAAATTATTATTAGAAAGAATATCTTGGACAAAAGAAACTAATTCATTAACAGTGTAATTATTATTTGAATTATTATTGAACCAATTAACAAATAATTTATCAATATTAGTTAAATCACTAAAAGATTTTATGCTTAATAAAACATTGTTAAAAAAAGCATTAACAACTTGTTTGAAATGTTGATTGTTTAATATAAAGACAACAATTTCTTTGATATCGCTATATTTGAATAAATTTCTATTATTTTTTGGTATTTTTACAAATAATTTGTTTTCAACGAATTTTTTAATTTTATTGTCTTCAAAAGCAGAAATTAGATAACTGACAAATTTATCATAAATACCACTTTTTATAATATCTGTCAATGATAATTTAAGTAAATCGAAAAAGTTACTTACTTCTTTTATCTTACTATAATCAAGATAGAATAGTTTATTTACAAATACATCAATTAAATTATTTAATTCTCTTTCATTAAGTAATGAATTAACAGCTTCATTTAAATCTGTATCATTTTCAGAAATTTTAAATAAAGAAGAAAATGCTTTAGATAATAATCCATTTAAACTAAATAGTTTATCTTCATTAATAATGTTTATAACTAACTTTTTAACAACAGAAGAATGTTCTTTGTAAATATTATTTTTAATTACTGCCTTATAAATGTTTAAAGCAAAATTTTCCATATTGCTATCAAGTTTAAATATTTGAGAAAAAGTATCTTTTAGAGATGTTAAACTACTCAATCCATCATTTTTTATTTTGAATAGAAGAGTTTTAACTAAATTTTTAAGAAATTGAGTATTTGAAATAATATCCGATGTTCCATCGAACAATTTGTTAATAAGAGAAATAAAAGAATTTTGATCAATATCTTTGACAATATTGCTATTATCCTTTAAAAATAAATAAATTATTTTAGAAACTTCTTCTTTAAGGTCCTTTTGTTTTAATAATTCAAGAATATAACTTTCTAATTTTTCACTAATGAAATTAATATTATTATCATTAGATAATCAGGCCTTAAATAGCATATTAATATTAGTTAATATTGCATTTATATTTACATTTTCTTTTAATAAACTATTATTTATAAAATTGTCAACTAACGATTTTATGTTTTGGTTATTTACTGAAAAAGAAATTAATTTTTTGAAAAAATCATATGAAATATATGCCGATAATTTTCCTAAGTTATTATCTAAAGCCTTTTTGGTTAATCTTTCTACTTCTTTATTATTTAAAACGTAATTTATTAAATTCAATGCCGAAGAATAAATATTAGAAGATGAAAAATTATCTAATAATAATTTAAAAATATCATTATATGATTTTACTTTTTGCGCTTGTTCATCGGTTATTTGAGAAATTTTTTCAACTAAAGATTGAATAAATTTATTAACTTCATTTGAATTATAAGTTTGTTTTATTAATGATGAAATAGCATTTTTTTCTTTATCATCGCCAACTATTTTGACTAATAAATTTGAAATTAATTCATTTATTGGTTCAAAATATTTTGAATTTACAACATTATAAAAAATAGTAATTAAAAAGTCTTTATTATTTTTGAATAAGTTATTTCTAATGCTGATTTTGAAAGCATTAACTACCATTTTTTCTATTTCAGTTTTGTTAAATTCATTTTTTAGTGCATTAAGAATGTTATTAAAATTAAATTTGTTAATACCTTTAGATAATTCAGTTAAAACAATGTTAGAAACCTTAGAAATAAATTTAAATTGTTTCTCATAATTAATGGCAATATTAATTAAATTGTCAATTAATAAGTTGAATTTATTTTTATCTATTCCTTTTAATAAATTATCATATTGACTAATTAATGAATATAAAATCTCATGAACAATTAATTTAAAATCATTATTTTGAAGAACATTAAGAATTAAAGTAGAAAAATTATTTCCAATATTATTTTTAGTATTTTCTTTCTTTAATCATTCTTCAATTAACGAAGTAATATTTTTAAGTTGTTCAAATGAATTTGTCTCTAAAACAGTAGAATTAACAAAATCATTAGCTATATTAACAAAATTTGGATCTTTTAAAATAATTAAAACAAGATTATGCAATTGATTTTTTGTAATTTTAAGCGATATAGAACTAGGTAATTTAGATAAAAGTAAATTATTGATTAAATTAGCTACTGAATCATCCTTTAATACTACTTCAATTATGTTAATAAAATCATTATATAAAGATGAAGAAGCTATATTTTTAAATGCTACTTTTAAAATAGCATAAATATTTTTAACGTTTTTTATCTCTGCATAATTTTTAGAAAATATTTTATCCAAAAAGTTAATTATCAGTGATTCTACTTTTTTACTATTTACAACATTGTCAATTAAATTATTTATATCCTTTTTGCTATTGTCATTTCCTATTAATTTCAAAACATTAGCTTTGATAATGTCTTTAAAATTGAATAATTTGTTTTCGTTAAATATATTTGTTAATAAAATCTTAAAAATTTCTTTATTACCATTAAAAACTTTATTTTTAATAATTGCTTTATAAAGCTCAGTAACTAAAGAATCGATTTTACTAGGATCTAAAAGTTTGTTAAATTCTTCAGAAAAAATAGCGCCATTAAAAGATAGTCCATTGTTTTTAATAGTATTAACTAAACTATGGAAAAGAATATCAATTATTTCACTATTGTTTATAAAATCTTTCCCTGCTGAAATAAGGTTATTTAATAATAAAATGAATTGATTTTTTTCAATATCATTAACTAAATTAGAATTGTTTTTCAAATATCTATATAAATTATCGCCAAGAAGATTAATTAAATTTTTATTATTAGCAATATCTAAAACAAAGGATTTAATGTATTTTTCTAATACCTGATTATTCGCGTTGTCATTTAGTCAATCTTTAATTATTTGCGAAAATTTAATATCTTTTTGTTCAACTGAAGAATTTGCTAAAGCTTTGTTGAAAAAGTTATTAATTATTTGTTTGAAAGAATAATTATTAAAAACAAATAAAATTGCATCTTTTAATAACCCATTTTCTAATATATCATGAACTATTTTGTTAACGTTAAGTAATGTCGTGTCAACACTATTTTTAACATTAGGATTACTAAGAATATTTTCAATTAATTTTACTAATGCGGAATATAACTTAGAATTAGCAACATTTTTACTCAAAATACCAATTACTTGATATAGTGATTGAGAATTTTTAATTTCTTCTTTGTTAGCTGAGAATATAAAATCAATTAAATTAGAAATTAAATCATTAAAATAATGACTATTAAATATTTCGTTTAGTGAATTATTTAAATCATTATATTCTTGTCTATTTTTAGTAGGTAAAGCATAAGAAAGAAGTGAAATTATTGATTGTTTAAAATTAAAAGAATTACTATTAAGAACATTAAATAGAAGTGTTTTGAATTCATTTTTATACTTCTCAATGTTATGAGAAAATAAGGTTTTAACAATTGCTAACAAATTATTTTTCCCGTTCTCTTCAGAGAAAAATTCACTAATAGAAGTTACTATTTGCGAGATAAATAAACTAGAATTAAAGTTTCTGAATGTATCAGAATCTATATTGTCTAAAACAATATGTAACAAAGTAGGAACTAAATTTGTATTTTTATTAACATCTGCAAAAACATTTATTAATTCATGTATTAAGTTTTTAAGTTGCAACTCATTAATATTTTTATTTAATCTGTTAATTTTGATTACATTATTTATCAATCTTGTTAAAATCTGCTTAAATTCATCATTATTTAATGCGTCTTTAAATAATAATTTTGCACTTTCTTCGAGGCCATTTCTTACATTAGGATTATCTAAAAAAATGTTGATAAAATCATCAAAATTCTTGGCTGTAGCAAATTCTGGAAATGCATTAAATATAGGAGTTAATGATTTATTTAAAATCTCTTTTAAATTCTTATTAGAAAGGAGAATTGTAATTAATTGACTTAGATCATTTTTATCAATATATTGTGCAATAGTTTTATCGTAAAAAATATTAACTGCATTAGTAAAAATATTATTTTTAAGCATCTTATTAATTAAGTTATTAAAAATGTTAAGAACAATATCTTTTAATTCAGTTCTTTGAATGTCGTTGACTAAAAAATCTAATTTGAAAAATGAATTCAAATTACTTACTATTGATTCTTCATTAGTAATTGTTTCTTTAAAAGATTCAATTAAATATTCTAATTTATATTCTTTTGCTCCCGCTTCGCCATCATTATCTCAGTCGGTATTAACAAATTTTTCACTAACTTTTTTAAAAATACTGCTAAAAATATGATTATTTATGAATCAATTGCTTAATATATTTAGGTTTCTATTATTGTCTTTTGTGAGAAAGGTATTAAGTTTTAATTCTGGATCTAGTTCTTTAAAATAACTGCTTTTTATAGCACTAAAAAAAAGTTTGTTAACAATTAAATTAGTAAAAATTTTATCATTGAGAACACGTTTATAGTAATTTTCTTGACTAAATAAAGAAGAAACATTATCAATATATTTATCTGGTCCTTTTAAAAATTCATCTTGATTAGAGGTAAATAGATTTCAATTTAATTTTAAAGTATTATCAGTATTAAATTCAATTTGTCTAACGTAAGATCTTCTATCACTTAAATAATATGCAGCATCTCAATCAAAACCATCATGTTTAATTTTTTCTAAATCACTAGTATTTAAAGTTAATTTAGCAAAAATATCCATTGCCATTCTTTTATAAGCATAAAGAGAAGGATGAATATCAAATAAATTAGGGCTAAGCAATTTAATATTTTTATCTCAATAGGAATTGTTATAAATATTTATGTAATTTGTATTATTTTGATTTGCTACTTGTTCGATTTTTTTATTTAATAAATCAATAATAATTTGACTAACTTGAATAGGTATAGAAAGGGAATTTAAATAATTATCAAGCAATTTAGTAATAAAAGGCATTGGTGCACTATAACCAATAAAATTTATATTTAACTTTGGATTAAGTTCTTTTATTTTTTTGATTAATTTCGTTTGGTTATTTTCTAAATGATCAAAAATGCTTTTGAACGATGTATTAAATAATTGAACAATTTGTCCATAATTAAGCTTATTAGAAATAATTTGGTTAAAAATATCAAAAAATGAAATTTCAGAAAATTGATTAATAAAAGCATTGATAATATCATTAGCTCCTAATGAAATAGTCATCAAATTTGCTTTCTTTATTTCGTCAACTAATTTTTTAGAATAATCAATATATTGTTCACCAAAAATATTAATTAAATTTTGTCTTTGTAATTCTGTTAAAACAGAAAAATTATTTCCTAATAAGATATAAAAATCTTCTAGTGTTGCTGAAGTTTTGGATAAATTAACAAAAGATGCAAGTTTGTTTTTTTCTGCTTTTTGAATAAAAGAAGCTAAAAAAACAGGATATGAAACTCCTTCAATAATTCCTTTTTCATTCATTTGACCAGGAAAATTTTTCGGTAAACGAGCATCTCAATCAGCACTTACAGAATCTCCTATAGCGAGGTATTTTACTTGTTCATTTTTCGTTATTGAAGTTTTTGATAAATTAGTTGGAGTGGTATCATCAAATAAAAAATTTGGAAAAATATTAGAATTATTATTTGACGAATAATCCATATTATTAGTAGAATTAGTAAAATTATTAGTTTTATCATCAATTGTTTTTAAATCATTAATAGTAGGAATTTTACTATCATCTTTTCGAGGGTTATCGTTTAAATTATCACCTCTGTCAATGGTTTGTTCTTTTGTCCTAATAAAACTTAAACTAATTGCCAAAACAATTGTAGAAACGCTAGCACTTGCTATAGCAATAATTGTTTTCTTACCAATTTTAAATTTCATAACTTTCCTTACCATGTTAATCAAAACACTAAGATAATGAAAAATTATACTATAAAATAAATATGTTTTTAGGTAATAAAAGATTTCAAAAATATATTTAATCTATAAATTTAAAGTGCTAAATTCTGTATTATTTTTAAGCAAATAATTTGTTTTAAGAATGAAAAAGAAAAACAAAAAATACGCTTCTTTTATGCGTATTTTAAAATTATCAAATTATCATTCTTCTTCTGAATCATCTGATTCTGTATTATTAACTAAATCTTCAAAATCAATTTCTTCATTATCATCAAAATCAAAGTCATCTAAATCTAATTCTTCTTCTGAATCGTCTTTTTCATTAGGAAAATAATTTTGTTTAAAAATTTCTTTCATTTCCTCTTCAGTAGTTTGTTCATCAAAAGGAAGATCTAGAGCAAAATTATTTAAAGCAGAATTGATTTCATCTTCAAATTCCTTATTGAATTCGTCTAAAGATTGAGCATTGTCTAATTCAGGATCATATTTATTTGGGAAATATGATTTAGAATCCCTAATATCATATTTACCTCCATCTTCGTATGCTGAATTAGTTCCTGCTGGTATTTTTCTTCCTAAAATAATATTTTCCTTTAATCCTTCTAAACGATCTTGTCTTTTAGCAATAGAAGCATTAACAAGAATTTTAGGTGTTTCTTGATACGAAGCAGAAGCTAAAAATGAATCTGATAATAAAGGTGATTTTTTAGCTCCTTTGATTTTTACTTCACCAAAAGGAGGTTTTTTACCTTCTTTTATTAATCTAGCACTTTCCTTTTGATAAGCAAAAATATCTACCAATGATCCTGCATGAAATTGTGAATCGCCTGGTTCAATAATAATAATTTTTGAAAGTAATTGTCTAATTATAATTTCAATATATTTATCACTTATAGTAATACCTTGAAGACGATATAATCTTTGAATTTCTTTTAGCAAGTAATTTTGAACAGCTCTAGTATCAGCAACTTTAAGTAATTCATTTAAAATAATTGGTCCCTCAATAATTTTTTGTCCGGGAACAACTTCTTGTCCTTCTTTAACTCTTAAACGTCTATTTGATCTAGTATCTATAAATTCAATTACTTTTTGTTTTTGTGCATCTTCAAATTCTAAATGGATACGTAAATTATTTGCATTATTAGAAGTTACGTTATTTAATCTTTCAATTTTTATAACTTTAGCGTATTTATCTGCAATTATTGCAGGTTTTCCTCAAGGAGAATCGTAAGCGTCAATTAATTCCATTAAACGACCAAAACCACCTGTAATATCCTCTACTCCAGCAACACCTCCGGTGAGGAAAGTACGCATAGTAAGTTGCGTACCAGGTTCGCCAATCGATTGTGCAGCTACAACTCCAACAGCTTCACCAATATTAACGACACGATTTAATGCCAAGTCTTTACCGTAACATTTTTTACATACTCCATTACGAGTATAACATGATAATACTGATCTAATTTCTACCGACTTAATACCAGCATTAATGATTTTTTGAGCTATTTCAGGTGTAATTAATTGGTTATCATTTACAATAACTTCTCCAGTTAGAGGATGAATTATTATCTTATTAGCAAAACGTCCCTCAATTCTTTCAGCTAAACTTTCAATAATGGTATTTGTTTTAGTATCCATTATATCTTTAACTTCAAAACCATAGTCAGTTCCACAATTTTCTTCTTTAACAACAATGCTTTGAGCAACATCAACTAAACGACGTGTCAAATACCCTGATTTAGCAGTATTAAGTGCAGTATCAGTTAACCCTTTACGAGCACCATGAGTAGATGAATAGAATTCATAAGCAGTAAGACCATCCAAAAATGATGATTTAACAGGAATTTCTACAGTTGAACGAACAACTCTTTCATTTTCTGCGTCGGCTTTTAAAATTTTTGTATTATTATTCATCAAACCACGCATTCCGGCTAATTGAACAAAGTTAGATGAATTACCTCTAGCTCCCGAAGTAAACATCATGAACAATGGGTTATGAGGTTTTTCTTTAGTTAAAGATTTAAGATCTTTTTCTATTGTATCTTTAATTTCGCTTCATTTTGCAATTGTTAGAGAATATCTTTCATCATCGGTAATTCAACCTCTATAGAAATAATCTCTAAGCTTAGCAATATATTCATCGCCTGAAGCAATTCTTCTTTTAGTTTCAGGGTGAGTTAAAACATCACTAACAGCTATTGTAGTACCAGAAATAGTTGAATAGTAGTAACCTAATTCTTTAATTGTATCTAGTATATTAGCTACTAAATTAGTATATCTAAATCAAACTTTGTCTAATAATTTAGTATATTCGTTAACCGTTCAACTACTTCTATTATGTTTTTTATATGTTTGTTTAAATCTTTCGTTAATTACTTTATATTCTTCTTTAATAATTTGTGCAAGGATTTGAGTATGAGCACCATTTAAATTTTGTCCTTTATAATCTTTTAATTCAGATAATTTTTCAGGCAATTTATTAAATTGAATTATTTCATTTATGTCATTAATAACGTTTGAAATATTTTCGATATTAACAACAGCTACGTAATCGTTGTAAATACGTCTTACAATATTTGCAATATCTTTTTTAGTTAAAGCAAGATTGATAGGCATTTTATCAATTTCTTCTTTAAAATTAGCTCCATAAGGTAATAAATATCTATCAAATTCATCAATGTTTTTAGATGTGTGAACTATTTCTTTACCATTTTCATTTACAAATTTGCCAAAGATAAATTCAAAACTATTTGGAAAAGCATTATTAAAAATGAATTTGCCGACAGTTGAAACAATATATTTTTTCTTAGGTGAATAATTTAAATAAATTTTTTTAACAGCTTCAATTGGTAATACTACTCTCGTATGTAAATGCACTTTTTTATTTTCATAAGCGATCATCATTTCGTCAAATGAAGAAAAATATGATCCTGTACCAGTAGCATTTTTATTTTCCATTGTTAGATAGTAAAGACCTAAAATAATATCTTGTCCTGGATTGATAATTGGTTCGCCATCTTTTGGTCCAAGAATATTTTTTGAAGCTAGCATTAATTCTCTAGCCTCTCTTACTGCTTCATCACTTATTGGAACATGAACAGCCATTTGATCACCATCAAAATCAGCATTAAAAGGAGTACATGTTAAAGGATGCAATTTAATTGCTTTACCTCTTATTAAAACAGGTTCAAAAGCTTGAATTGATAAACGGTGCAATGTAGGAGCACGATTTAATAAAACCGGTCTTCCTTCAATAGCTTTTTCTACATAAGGTCAAATAATTGGGTCTAAATTTTCAACAGCCTTTTTTCCCGCCTTAATAGAATTAATATTATTATTCCCTTTAATTAATTCTTTTATAATTCATGGCTCAAATAATTTAGCTGCCATTTCTCTAGGAATACCTACTTGGTGCATTTTTAATTCTGGACCAACCACAATAACTGAACGACCAGAATAATCAACACGTTTACCTAATAAATTTTGACGAAATCTTCCTTTTTTACCTGTCAAAGCGTCCGAAATGGATTTTAAAGGACGTCCATCTTTTGAAGAAACTGGAGTAGGTTTTTTTCTAGCATTATCAATTAAAGAATCAACTGCTTCTTGTATCATTCTATACTCATTTTGTTTAATAAGCATAGGAGCATCATCTTCATCTCATTTTTTAAGACGATTATTTCTAATTATTATTCTTCTATAAAGTTCATTAATATCGCTTGTAGAATGTCTACCGCCATCTAATTGAATTAAAGGTCTCAAATCAGCCGGTAAAACGGGCAAATCATAAATCAACATATCAAGAGGATTTTGACCAGAATTAATAAAAGCATTAATAACGTTTAATCTCTTATATAATTTTGATCTTTCTTGTAATTTATTAGAATTAGGATTATCTTGAATTTGAAAATTTATAGCATTAATTTCACTATTTACCTTTTCTAATTCTTCCTGCAAGTTCAAATTTTTAAGTAAGTATTCAATTGCTCTCGATCCAGTACTAATTTTAGCATCACTAAATTCTTCAATAATTTCATTATATTCGTAAAAATCAACACCATAATCTTTACCTACTTTAGAAGTAGCAAAGAGTTGTAATTCTTCTAAAGTTTCGCTAATAGTTTCAAATTTTTCTTGATAATCTGGATCATTAATGTCTAATTTACTTTTTAATTCATATAATGCTTCTTGATAAACAATAGCAGCATCTGAAATATCAATGATACTATTTTTCTTTAACGACTCTAATCCTCCAGTTTCCAAAACAATATGGCTTTTGTAATAAATTAATTTTTCTAAATCTGCTTTAGCAACAGGACGATTAGTTTTTGCGACTCTTAAACCTAATAATTTGGAAATAATCGAATGATCAATTTTAAAGAATCAAAAATGTACAACAGGATTTACCAAATGAATATGTCCCATTCTGCTACGACGAGAAATTTTAGGCAAAATAGTTGGTTTATATTTTTTACATAACTCAGATTTATTACATTCTGAATTTTCGTCGCTTTTCTTATATTTTGTTCCACAAATAGGACACTTATAATCAGTAGTTGGACCAAAAATTAATTCATCAAAAAGACCTTCTTTTTCGGGTTTATAACTTTTGTAATTAATTGTTTCTGGTTTTGTTACTTCACCATGTGATCATTCAAGGACATCTTTTTGAGTAGCTAATGACAAAGTAATTTTTTCTATAGCATTTCTACCATAAATTTTTCTTTCCATAAAATTACTCATTTAAATCTCCTTCCATGTCTAAATTATCCTCATAATATTCGTTGTAAGTTTTAATTTCATCGTCATTATCTTCATAACTTACATCGAATTTCATTTTTAAACCCTTAAGTTCATAACTTAAAACATTAAATGATTCAGGAGTGCCTGAACTAGGTAATTCTTTGCCAGTAGCTAATGCAGCATATAACTTATTACGTCCATTAATATCGTCTGATTTATAAGTTAAAATTTCTTGTAAAACGTTTGCGGCTCCATATGATTCTAAAGCTCAAGTTTCCATTTCACCAAATCTTTGTCCACCATTTTGACTTTTTCCACCTAATGGCTGTTGTGTAATTAATGAATAAGGTCCCACCGAACGAGCATGCATTTTATCATCAACCATATGATTAAGTTTAAGCATATACATAACACCGACTGAAACAGGGTTATCAAATTTTTGACCAGTAATAGGATCAATTAAAAATTGTTTACCACTTTCTGGTAATTTAGCTTCTTTAATTAATTCAAAAATATCTTCCTTTTTAATACCATCGAATGTAGGAGTGACAAATTTACATTGCAAACTTTTAGCAGCCATACCTAAATGAATTTCAAGAACTTGACCAATATTCATACGTGAAGGAACACCTTGGGGATTTAGCATAACATCTACTGGTGTACCATCTTCTAAATATGGCATGTCTTCTTCAGGTAAAATAATTGAAACAACGCCTTTGTTTCCGTGACGACCAGACATTTTATCGCCTACACGAATTTTACGTTTTACCGCTATTGAAACTTTAATAATTTTGTCAACGCCATCTTCAAATTGAGCATTACTATCGCTATCACGATTTAATACTTCTACAGCTATAACAGTTCCACCATGACCGTTTTTAACTTTTAAGGAAGTATCTTTTACATTAGATAATCTTTGTCCTAAAACTGCAGAGAGAAGTTTTTCTTCTTGCGAAGGATTTTCATCTCCTTTTGGTGAAACACGTCCAACTAAAACATCTCCTGGAATAACTTCTGAACCAACTCTCACAATACCATTTTCATCTAAATTTCTAATTGAAGCCTTAGAAACATTAGGTATATCAACAGTTAATTCATCATCTCCCATACGACTTGTTCTAAATTGAATTGTGTGTTCTTCAATATGAATAGATGTTAAAACATCGTCTTTAACTAATCTTTCATTAAGAATAATGGCATCTTCATAGTTATAACCTTTGTAGGTTGTAAAAGCTACAACTAAATTTTTACCTAGTGATAATTCACCGTTTTTAAAGCTTGAACCATCAACTAATAAATCGCCCTTGTTAACTTCTTGGCCTACTTTAACTAATGGTCTTTGGTGAACTACGGTATCTTGATTAGAACGTTGGAAATTTTTTAATGAATAAGTATCTAAAGTATTTTTATTATTTCTAACTTTAATTTTCGAACCATCAACATATTCGACTACACCTGAATGCTTGGCAGTAAAATTAGCTGATGAATACTTAGCAATAGCACTTTCTAAACCAGTAGCAACAAAAGGAGCTTCGGTTTGTAATAATGGTACAGCTTGACGTTGCATATTAGATCCCATTAAAGCACGGTTCGCATCATCATTTTCAAGAAAAGGAATACATCCAGCAGCTACAGAAACCATCTGATTAGATGCAACTTCAATGTAATCAATTATTTCAGGTTTTTCTAGCACGTAAGTATAGTTATGACGCATTGTGATTTGATCACCTATAATACGATTGTTTTTATCTACTTTTACTGTTGATTGGGCAATATAAAAATTAATTTCTTCAGTAGCTGTTAAATACTCTACCTTATCATATTGAACAATACCATTTTCAACTTTAAAATAAGGGGTTTGTAAAAAACCATACTCATTGATTTTAGCGTATGTTGCTAAATTTAAAATAAGTCCGATATTTGGCCCTTCTGGTGTTTCAATAGGGCAAATTCTTCCATAATGAGTAGCATGCACATCACGTACTTCAAATTGTGCAGTATCACGATTAAGTCCGCCAGGACCTAAAGAAGTAATTCTTCTTTCATTAGAAATTTCTGCTAATGGATTGATTTGATCCATGAATTGAGAAAGTTTTGACTGATTAAAGAATGTTTTCATTTGAGTAGAAACCAATTTATTATTTGTAACATTTTTAGGTGTTACTTTATCAGGTTCTTTAGCACCCATTCTTTCAAGAGTAGTTTTTTCCAATCTTGTTAAAACGACATTCAATTGATTTTGAATTAATTCACCTACCGCTACAATTCTCTTATTTGTCAATGAATCTGGATCATCATCATTACCAATACCATTAAGTAAGTTAAAGTAATAATTTATAGCAGCGATAATATCCGAAATAATAAGATGAGTTTCAGTTGATTTAGGATCATTACCAATAACTAAAACGGGATTTTTGCCTCTATCTCTTCATTTTCTATTTGGATAAACTAAAAGAGTGATAATTTTAGTCATTTTTTTAAGATTTTTAACGGGATTATTACCAGTAATTAACTTACCATAAACTCTTTCTGCTTTTATACCGGGTATATCTTTAGAACTTAAAAAGCCTTCATCAAAATTTTTCTGTATTAGTAAAGCTAATTTATGAGTAATATCAGTTCCTTTTTCCAAAACTATTTTTTCGCCTTTTTCGTTTTTAATTGTTAATTCTTCAGCCAAAATAGTATCAGAAATACGATCTACTAAATTAAGCTTTTTATTTAACATATAACGACCGGTTTGATTTAGACTATAGCGTTTTTTATTAAACAAAAGACCTGCTAATAAATTAGCAACTGATTCGTCAGTGACTCTATCACCTCTTCTTACAATAGAAAAAATTTCTTCTTGACAAATTCTTATTTTTTCATCTAAAGTTTCCGCTGTTTCAACTAATTTTCTATCTTTTTTAATAGTTTCAGCTAACTCGTTAGAATTACCAAAGAGTTCAATCATATTTTCATTTGATAAACCTAAAGCCATTAAAAATGTAGTTAGATTGACATTTTTATTTTTGTCAATTTTAATTTTTACAGCATCAACATTCTTAGTAGTAACTTTATGTGAAATTTCTAACCAAGAACCAATACGAGGAATAATTTCTAATTTATTGAAAAGATCATCTGATTGCTTATTACGCACGCCGCGCCCAAAATATGCACCTGGTGATCTAATTAGCTGACTTACAATAACTTTTTCACTTCCATTAATAATGAAACTTCCGCCAGAAGTCATTAAAGGAATTTCGCCTAAAAATACTGTATCAGTTTGTTCTACACCAGTTTCAGTAACTGTAACTTTAAATTTAGCATAAAGTTTAGCTGCATAATTAATGCCTTTAACTCTTGCATCTGCAACAGCATCATATTCTTTACTAGCTGGAAATTCTAAATAAGCTGAAGAATGAATATATTCAAGAGTTAATTTGCCATTAGAAGCAATAATTGGGTAATGTTCACGCAATGATTCTTCAATTCCATTTTTCTTGAATCATTCAAAAGATTCTTTGCTTATAGCAAGAAAATCTGGAATATCAAGAGTATATTTTGTTGTTGAATAATCGCGTCTTTCTGTGATGGGACCAAATTTACGCAATTTGTAAGCGGCTTTTTGTAATGTATTTACTGCCATAATTCCCCTTATCATCAAAAGTTAAATATTTCTTTAATCAGAAAACAAAAAGAGTTAATTTATAAAAAATCAACTCAAGTAATAGTAACATATCAAATTGTTTTTAATACACCTATTATGTTATTAATATTATCATAAAATTGAAAAAATATATGGTAAAATTTCTTTTTTTCACCGGAAAGTTAATATTAAAAAAATGCCTTTAAAATAGTTTAATTAGTAAAATTCTAATATGAATATATATGCTAATAAATTTTTATCTTTAATAGATTTTGAAAAAGAAAAAGAAGTCAAATATAATGAATTGGATGAAAATAAAATAAAACTAGTTGCATATAAATTAAAAGAAATTCATGAATTAGATAGTTCTTCGTTAGCTAAAAATCAAATTAGTAAATTTATTAAAAATGGCCTCAGTGAGCTTAGTAAAATTCCTAATAAAAAAATAATTTTTGAAGAAATAAATAAGGAATTCAAAAGAATTAATAATATTCTTAATAAAAGTTATAAAAATAGATTTATAGTGAATGAATTTTTTCCTAATTGTCTAGAATTTATAGATGAAAAAGTCAAAATTAATTTAGATAAAGCAACTAAAGGAGATAAACACTTTGATTTAGCTTTTTTTATAATAACTAACTATTTAGATAAAAAAGAAGAAGAACTATTTTTACAAATTTATGATACTTATTGAGAAGAATATTTGATTCAACAAAAAATTTTAGTTATCTCTTTACTTTTAATTTACTATAACCTTAACAACATAAATATTTACAATAATTATTTACTAGCAAAATTAAACGAAGAAAGAACTATTTTTAAAGAAAAAAAATTAAGTAATTCTTTTAGAAAAGATGAATGAAAAAAATAAAATCTTTGAGATTTTATTTTTCTTTTTTTATTTCATTTAGAATTTTATCAATTTTTGCTCCTGATGGTCCTACTTCGTCAAGTTCAAAGTGTACTTCAGGAATTTTTCTTCAATCTAAAATACGAGAAAGTTCTTTTCTAATAAAACCATTAGCATTATTAAGTGCTTCTAAGGCTTTAGATTTATTGGAAGCAAAAGTTACATATATTTTTACGTGTGATAGATCATTTGATAAATAAGCATCCACAACTACAGGGTCAATAACATTAACATTTGTTATGTCATAAGAAATAATTTTGGCAATGGCATTTTTTATTTGTTCTTCTCTTCTTAACGTATTAATATTTGTTTTCATAATACTCCTTGTAATTAAATGTTAACTTAAAAATACATTAAAAAGTCTATTTTTTATTTCTTTTGAGATTATGAATTATTTATTTTTCTAAAAATTATTTAAAAATAAAAGACCAAAAAGGTCTTTTATTCATACTTTTCGGGATGCTCTTTCATCATTTTAGCAATAAATTCTTTTTTTGGCATTTTACCGTATTTATCCATTAAATCGATACATTCGTTTAATTCTTTTAGAGCTCATTCAATATTTTCAAATCCTTCTACTTTAGTTAAATTAGGTTTTTTTCAATTTTTATAATTATTGAAAAAAACTGCTAAATTCATCAAAAAAGGTTCTGGTAAATCTTTTAGTTCCTTAATTTGTTCCAAACGATAATCATCAGCATGTACAGCAATTAATTTAGTATCAGTTTCGCCTGAATCTATCATTTTCATCGCACCAATAATACGTGCATTTAACACTGCTCCAGGAATAAATTCTTCTTCACTATAAAGAAGAACATCCAATTCATCACCATCTCAATCTAAAGCATTAGGAATAAAGCCATAATTAGCTGGATATTTGAAATCTTCTCTTAAAATACGATCAACATGAATTTGTTTGTCTAAACGATTATATTCATACTTAATTCTAGAATTTTTAGTAATTTCAATTTTAACTTCTACAATGTTGTCTTTCATAATTTTATTATTATAATATTTTATTTTAGTAAAAAAACTTATTTACCTATAAATAAGGCAAATAAGTCTAGTAAATTATTTTTGCGTTTGTGTGCCGCTATTAGATGCCGCTGCTGGAGAAGTTTTCGATGTTACTGCAGAAGCAGGAGTTGAACTAGATGATGAGCTGCTCGAAGATGAGCTATCTGAATGTGTATTTGAATCTCCTTGGGTAGCTGAAGAAGATTGTGTTCCTGTAGATGTTTCTTGTGATGCCCCGCTTGCGCTAGAATTTGCTGATTGTGTTCCTGAAGTTGATGTTGATGTAGCTGGTTTAAAATTATTTAAATCAAAAGAAATATGATAATCTTTTGGATCTACAGTTTTAGGATAAGTTCCTAATTTGAATCTAACTAATAACTTACTATTGTCTTTTGAAATATCAAGATCAACAAAATTACTTAAATTACCTTTATTACCTAATGGATCTGAAGGACTAATTAATTGTTTATTCTTTTCAAGTAAAGATTCATCGCTTAGTGATAAAATAGCAACTTGAGTTTTATCTTTTCAATTTACTCTATCTTTAAATTCAACAATTGCTTTTGAGAATCTATCATAAACATAAATATAAGGTTTTTTTAATTCTTCTGCTGATTTATTAGTTTTAACATGTTCAATTAAAGATTCTTTAGTTATAGTAGTTTCTGCAGGGAACTTGAATTTGCTAGTAGCATCTTCGCCTACTGTATAGTATGATTCATCATAAATAACAGAATTATATTCCGTAATAACTTTTGCATTCAAAGCATCTAATTCTTGAGATGTAAATTTTTCTTTTTCTTTAAAACTATTTACTTCATTAACTGCTGCTTCTACTTTAGTTGCTAAAGTTTTAACTTTCTCATCAGTTAATGCGCTAGTTTTTAGAGTAGAAAGTTTTTGGCCATTGGTTTCTAAAGTAGTAAGTTTTTTATCTATTTCGCTAACAGAAGTATTTGCACTAGCAATTTCAGCACTTAAAGTATCTGTCTTAGTTTTTAATACTTCAATAGAAGGTTCAGCTTTAGCTAATTCTGCTTCTAATTCGTTTACTAGAGCTGAAACTTTATCTTTAGAATCAGTTAGAGTATATTTTTCTAATTTAGCTTCCAAAGCTTTAGCTGATGTAACTACAGTAGTTGTACTATTTTTTTGTTCTTGTAAAGCTTGATTAGTTTGTGTTTCTTCGCTTGGTTGAGGATTTTGACTATCATTTGAAGTAGTAGGATTGTTATTCTCGCTACTTGGATTCTCAACTTTGGCCGTATTATTTTCTGCGCCTGTATTGTCTCCACTAGTTGTATTGTTTTTGCCAGTTGTATTAGTTTCATTACATGAAGCAACTAATGCAAGAGGCATAATTGTTGTTATTGTTCCTAATGAACTTAATAAAGGTAGTAATAATTTCTTTTTCATTATTTATCTCTCCTCATTTTACTTCTCAAATTACTTATCAAATTTTACAAAATTAGTAATAAAAGCCAAATTAGTGTCTTTTTAGTGACTTAAAACAAAAATATAAGCCTTATTATTTTCAAAAAATTAAAAAAAATAAAAAATGGCGATCACGAGAGGATTCGAACCTCTGACAACAAGCTTAGAAGGCTTGTGCTCTATCCAGCTGAGCTACGCGACCACTATTTTTACATATTCATTTTATCATTTTTTTGTTAATAGTAAAAAAATAAATAAAAAACATGCCTTAAGCACGTTCTTATTTTTCTTATTTAATTCCGCTTACTGAACCAATGTAAGCAAATTTTTCAGGGTTTAAATCAATGAATTCGCCATTTAAAATTCTTATTACTGAATCAACTGTTTCTTCAATTGGCACGAAAACGCCTGGTTTATGAGTAAAGTGTTCAGTCATAAAGAAATTTTGTGAGAAAAAGTTTTGTAATTGTAAAGCTTTTTTAACAATTATTTTAGATTCATCATCTAGTTCATCAAAACCTAAAATTAACATAACATCTTCAATTTCTTTATATTTTTGAAGAATATATTTGCTTTCTAAAATAGCGTTGTAATGTTTTTGACCAATAATTTCAGGATTAATATTATTTGATGAAGAAACTAAAGGATCAATAGCAGGGAAAATATTTTTTGCAGTAATTTCTCTAGATAAAACCAATGATGAATTAAGGTGATTAAATACAGCTACAGCAGAAGGATCACTCAAATCATCCATTGGTAAAAAAACAGTTTGGAAAGAGGTGATTGAACCATTTTCATTACTATAAAGTCTTTGTTCTGCTTGTGAAATTTCAGTATTTAAAGTAGCTTGATAACCACCAATAGAAGGTTTTTTATCTAATGAAGCTGCTACTTCATTACCTGCTTGAAGAAAACGGAAAATATTATCAATAAACAAAAGAACATTTTCTTTTTGTGTATCTCTTAAATATTCTGCGGCAGTAATACCTACTGGAACTATAGACATTCTACTACCAGGATTTTCGTTCATACGTGAAATATACATTGTAGAATTTTTCATCAAATTTGAATCAGTTAAATCATTATAAAGTTCAATTGCTTCTCTCGATCTTTCTCCCGCTCCTATAAAAATAGCAGATGTATTAGCATTTTGTTTAGAAAGATTGAAAATAATTTCTTTCATTAAAACAGTTTTTCCAACTCCTGCTCCACCAAAAATACCTATTTTATCACCATCTAAAAGTGGCATAAAGAAGTCAATAGCTTTAATACCTGTAGTAATTAAATTGTTTGTTCTACGGTAATTTTTATTAACTTTAATAGTCGAATCCATCTCCACTTTGTGATTAACTTGGTTATGTGGAGAACTTAAATTTTGTCCTAAAATATCATAAATATTACCTTTTGCTTGTTGACCAACTGGAACTTGAAAACTATGATTTAACGCAGTAATTTCTTCATTAATAGCTAAATTATCTTTTGAATCAACAATAACAGCTAATAGAATCGTATCGCTAACAATTTTTTTAACTAAAAGAAATGAATCATCCTTTGTTTTTAATAAGGAATTGACAGCTGGTAATGTTTCATTTTCAAAAGTAATTTCAATAACATCACTTCAAATTTTAGTAATTTTTGCGCTCATTATTTAGCTCCTTTTAATTCTGCGTAAATATTTTGCATCAATTTAGCGTCAATATTAGCAAAGGTTTTTTTAGCTTTAATGTTTCATTTTAGTTTAAATAGTTCTGAATATTTAGCAAAAAGAAAAGTGAAATATTCTCTCAATAAAGTTGGATTTTTGGCATCACTATTAACTAAATTATTAACAGCATCTTGACAAGCTTTATTATTTTCTTGATATTTGATTAAAAAGTTAATAGCATGACCAATTTCGTTTTCTAACAAATTATTTAAAATGTTTAGTTCAATAATATATGCGATTAAGAACATATGTTGTTCGTTGTATGAAGTAATGCCTTTTTGGTTAAACATTTTTTCAATTTGCATACCATTAGTAATTAAAGAATTAATGTCATCATTAAGATCATATTTTACCGCCACTAACTTAGCTTGTTTTTTATAAGCGTAGTAGATTTTACCGATAATTTTAGCTGTTTGATTAATTAATTTGCTTTGTACGCTTCCGCCAATACGACTTACCGATAAATTAACGTTAATAGCAGGATATTTATTTAAAGCAAAAAGTTCTGAATTAGTAACAATTTGCCCATCAGTAATAGAAATAACATTAGAAGCTATTAATGAGGTAATATCGTTATCTACTGTTTGAACAATAGGTAAGGCAGTAATTGATTTTCTATTAGTGAATTTACCACTTCTTTCAAGCAATCTAGCATGAGCGTAGAACATATCACCAGGAAAAGCTTCTTTACCAACTGGTTTATTAATTAATAAGGCTATTTCACGGTAAATATTAGCATGTTTAGTTAAATCATCAAAGACAATTAAAACATCGTCATTGTAAGAAATATTTTCAGCATGTGCCATACCAACATAAGGAGCTAAATATTGTTCATAAGGTTTATCACTACTTGCATTAATAATAATTGTGTAATCTAAAGCATTATTTTCTTCTAAAAGTGTATAAGTATTAGCTAAATCATTTTGATTTTGACCAATCGCTACATAAATACATTTAACATTTTTATTCTTTTGGTTAATAATAGTGTTTAAAGCGATAAAACTTTTACCTGTTTTTCTATCACCTATAATTAATTCTCTTTGGCCTTTACCAACTGGAATTAAAAGATCAATTACCGAATAACCTGTGTTTAATTGTTCTTCTAAAGGTTGATAGGTCATTAAATTATTGTTAACATTAAAAATTTCAGCTTGGCTAGGTAAAATTGCACTTTGGTATGAAAGACCATTTTTTGAATAAAGTATATTCCCATAAACGTCGATAATTTTGCCAAAATAATTAACATCAGTTGCAACTTTAGTACTTACACTAGCTTTAACTACTTCTAATCCAATTTGATAATTTTCTGATTTTTCTTTAACCAAACAAAAAGCTTTATTTTCACTCGCTGAAATAACCATTAAAAGTGAATTAGTATCATTTTTGAGATGGTAAATTTCATTTTGAACAAAATTATGTTTACCACTAATTTCTACAACATAGTCATAAATAGCTGAAATGTGTAATTTATTATTCATGTTTTCTCCTTATTAGTTTTTCTTCTTCTTCATAATAGACAATGCACCTAAAGCAATTGATGCGACAAGAATAACTCCTAGGATGGATCCCATTGCTATTAAGATTGCGTTGTTTGTGGTTTCAACATCGCTTTGTGCACTTAAAATTAAGCTTTGGTAAGCTTCTCTAAATGGTTTAGCTTCCGCTTCCGTATTTTTATCAATTTCTTTATCTTGAGTTAGAATAGCTAAATTTAAAAATTGTTTTTGTACTTTGGCTAATTGATTAGTATATTCGCTAAAGTGAGTAAAGTTAAAATTATCACTTTGATCGATTTTATCTAAACCTAAAATAAGGTATAAAAGTTGATTAACTGCATCATTAACTTTGTCAATATTAAATCCGAAAGATTTGAAATTTTTATCAACTATTTCTTTATTATCCGAAGTAACTTTTTTAGTAAAAGCACTATAAAGATTTTTATATGTAGCACTTAAATATTTGAAATAAGTATATCTAGAAATAGTTTGATTATGAATAGAGAGAGTAAAAGTGTCTTTAATCATGTCAGATAAAACTTTGTTTTCGACAGTTACAAGAGGATTATTACTATTATTGTTTGAAACACCAACAGTTTGGTTTTTCAACATGTTAATAAAATGTTTAGTAATAGTGACAAAATCGTTTGAATTAATAGTTTGTATAGCTGTAAAAATTTGGTTAAAGACAGCTTGAGATAACTTAGGATTTCCTAATTTATTCAAATTAAGATTGCTATCTAATCCTAGTGCATTGTAATATAGACTCATTGCATGTGCAATTGCTTCATTTACAATACGAATAGACATAACATAATTTCAATCTTTGTATCTTATAACCTCTTTTTCGTATGTTGCTGAATCGTTATTCAATTTATTAACAATGTGTACTGTTGCAATTAATTTGCCGTTTTCTTCTTTCAAACTAACTACTTTATAATCAATAACGGTTAATATAGGGTTAGAGAAGAAAACAATAGACTTATTAAATGTTTCTTGATTGCTATTGAATAAATTAATTATTCCCTGATTGTTATATGTCAAATAATCTGCACTAATAATTGGACTTAATCTTGGTATATTTTCTGATCTTACGTTTAATTGAATACCAGGATCTTCTTCAGTTGGTTCAACTTCAGTAACTGGAGGAATAACTACTGGATCTTTTTGGTTAGCATTAAACTCTTGGTTTTGTTTAAGGTCAAATTTTAATGATCTTTTACTTATTTTTTCGGCAATATAATCATTTCAAGAATTATAACCTTGAGGAAGAACTAACTCTAAATCACCATTATCCTTGACATTAAAAACTTTTTCATCCTTGTTATATTTAGGAAAATCATCTTTGTTAAGAAAAATATCTTGTCATTCACTGCTCAAACTATCTAAGTAGGAATTAGTAGTGTTAAGAATTGTTTTTTCGTCATAAGTATTTTTAACAGTTCCTGTTTCATTGTCAACTTGCACATTTCCTGATACGTCAGTATCTGGAACTTTACTATAGTTATAGGGTGATTCATCACGCACAATAACAGGAGTATAATTTTCTTCATCATAAGTAATATTAGCGTTTTTATATTCAGTATTGCTTAAAATGTAAGGAAATATTACGTTTAACTTATTAGCAGGATCAGCAACAATTTGATCCTTATTGTTTTTTAAATAGTTAATAACATTTTTTTCATAAGCTAAACGACTTAAATTTTCAACGCTAGGTTCAGTTTGGTTAATTCTTTCAATTTCTTTAGACTCTTGCGTAATTTTTTCAATTATTGAATCGATAATTTGTGGCAATCTACCCTCAACATTAGTTTTTTGTAACTCTTTAACTTTATTAAAATCAGTTGGAGGTTGTGTATTATTCTCGCCTTGAGAATTATTAGTTTCGCTATTATTTGTATTTGTATTATTGTTTGTGTTGTTGTTAGTTCCACTACTGTCTGTGGTACCACTATTAGTTGCTATATTATTGTTATCGTTAGTTGTATTAGTTATATTATTATTTGTATTTTCACCACTATTTGTAGGATTATTAGCACTATTTTCTTCGTTAGCTGAAACTGCAGTAACTAAAGGAACGGCTAATGAACTAATAGCTCCTAACTTAAGAATAAATTTTAATTTCATACTTCCTCATTTTCAAATAGTGAAAAGTATACTTGAGCTTTAAGTTTAAAAATTTCTCACTTTAGCTCTTCTTTTTTAGCAACTAACTTGTTATTAAATAAACTATTAAAGGAAACTTTGAACAATTCTTTATTCATTTCCTTATATTTTTTATCAAGAACTTTAACACCTTTTTTATTTTTATCATCCTGAACATAGGTGTGAACTTTTTCTCTATAAAAAAGGTTAATTTCATTTTTGTTACTTTGAATAAATAATGAATCAAAAATTAAAAAGTATTGCTTATTGCCTTTTTCAAAATTACATAAAACGTTTTTATAACTACAAATACCAAAATTATCAATTTTTGTTCAACTATCGCTTAAATTAAGGTTAATTTTAAAATTATTGATACTTAATGTGTGACGATCATTTTTAGCTGACAAGGTTACTAACTTAATCATTTTTTAACCTTTCCTGACTATGCAATAAATCCTTTTTCTTAGATAAAATTGACATTTCTTCAATTTCTCTTTCTCTTTTTGCTTTAAGAATCATTCTAAATTGGAAACGCAATTTTTCATCTAAATCATTAAGTGTACTATTTTGAGCTACTAATTTATATTTTTCATAAATTAAAGCTGATTCAGTTAAAAGTGATCAAGTAGCAAATGTTAAATAATTTTCTAATTCAGAGTCGATAAAAGCATTCAAATCTTGGTAAATTTTATGTGAAGTTAAAGATGATTTAAAAATTACACTTTCCTTATGATGTTCAAGAGTAAAATTATTTTTTCTAATTGGTAATAGTTGTATGTATTTTTGCTTAATTTTATTGGAATTAATCACAAAGTTTAAATTTTCGTATTCGTCTGTTTTAAAAGTGCTTATAACTAATTTTGGTAATAAATTACTTAAATAAGCTATGTCGTTTTTTTCAAATTTTGTAAGTATTTCTATGTTATTTTTTTGGGCAAAACCAATTGCTCTTTTCCCGACAGCAATTAGTTTGTCGTTTTCTTTATCAATTGAACTTAAGAGATTTCTTTCATGTTTTTGATATGAGTTCGTGCTATATTTTTCTTCTTCAGTTACATATATTCATAACGTTTTTAAATTACGAATCGAAATTAAACTGCCACTTTTATCTAATGATGATTCATCGATTGCAAATTTTTTATTAATTTCTTCAATAATGAATTTTGAATAATTTGCTCTATCTAAATAAAAGCCTATTTCTTTTGATAGTTTTAGTAGATTAATTAAAGTAATATTTTTGTTGGATTCGACTATTTTATGAATCTTTAATAAAGAATTATATCTAGATTCAGCAGTTTTTTTATTCATCAAATAAACCTTGACCAAAAAGAATTTTGTAAGTATTTAAATTTTTAACCAAAATAATTCCATCCAAAATTTCTACTATAAAATTAGCATCTAAAAGTTTATACAAGTAGCTATTAAAGGCTTTAAAATCTTCATTTGTTGTACTTTTAAAATCAATGTCTAAAACTTTTGATGAAGGAGTTTCATTTAAGGCAGGAACAAAGGTGGTATTACTAAAACGATTGTCTCTTGTAAAAGTAAGGGTAAATCTATCTAAAACTAAATTTCTTTTGCTTTTAATTCAACTAGTTAATTGATTTTTAATAACATCAACGTTTTCTAAGTTGTATTCTAATGCTAAAGTATTAAGAAAGGCATTATTATCTACAAAATTAGTACTACGAGTTAATTTAACGTAATCACTATATAATTTCGTTTGAAACGCTTCAACGCCTTCTAAATATTTAAGAATTTTTTTGTTTTTATGGTTATTTTTAAGGCGATCATCCATTTTTTTAAACATTTTCTATCCTTTCTTTTTTGCGACTACTTTTTTCTTTAAATCAACTAACATTATGAATTTAACGATTAATTCGTATGCTTGAGGAATAATAATTATTAGCGAGAAACTTAAAAGTGCGACAATTGCGAAAATTATTGAAAGGTCAATTTTGTCACTTCAAGTTAAAATTGAATAATTATTATTTATTATTGAAATATAAATGAGGATGTTAAATAAAAGAGATAAAACAATAAATAATAAAGTTAGACTAAGAAAGACATTTTTAATGAAATTGTCTTTAGGTCTTTTGAAAACAATTAGAGTAATGTAGTTAATGACAAATAACAAACTAGAAGTAATGTTAATGATTAATCTTGTGTCATTATTCAAAAGAATGTTGCCAACTAAAACTAAAAATAGTGAAACTAATTCGCCTATTCAGAAAGTAAATTGATATTTCACATACTTACCTAAGCCTTTGATTAAATAAAGAACAAAGACAATTAGATTAACAAGCGCAATAAGCGAAATAACAATGATAAAATCGATTAATTTTTTATTAATTGATTCAGATAGGAAATAATTAGTTGATCTATAAATAATTAAGTCGTAAATAGCAAAAACTGCTACAGCAACACATAAAACGCAAAGCATTTTAATAAAAGCATAAATGGTTTTTTTTCTTAGAATAATATTTTTAATTTTATTTCTATTGACATAAATTCTTAGGCCAATTAATAAAACAGCAATAAATATGATTCCAAAAATTAACCAATTGAAATAAGCGTGATTGTTAATGAAAATCGTATTCATTTCATTTAACGCTTGGTTATTAATGAAAATAGTTAGTATCGAACGATTATTCATAAGAGCACTTAAAACATAAAATGAAAGTCCTACAAGAAGTGCTTTAACAACAATATAAACGATTTCTAAACTTAGATCAAGAATCTTCAAGTGAAATAATTTGTTTTTGTAGTGTTGATTAAAAATTTCGTAACTTATATCGATAACTAAAAGCGGAATAACAATAAAACTATTGTTTAATAAAGTTTTAGCAGGCGTATTATTATCTATATTGAAACTAAAACTAAAGAGAATTAAAGCAGCAAGTGCAAAAAGTAAATATAGTACATACCAAGTAATATAGTGAGAGAATCTAAGATTATTACGGTTTATTAAAAAGTAACTTTTCATAGTAGCTATGATAATTAATAAACCAAAGAGAGTGATATTGAAAAATATGTACAAATTAAGACTTTTTAAACTTAACAAACTTGTATCGAATAAAGTTTCATAACTTATCAATTTATTTTCAGTAAGTACTTTTATAAAGTGTTCAATAACAAAGCCAAAGGCTAAAGAAGCAAGAAAAAGAAATAATAAGGAAACAAATTTTAAAATATTTTCTTTAGAGAAATTAAACTGCAGGATTTTTTTCTTAGTTGGCGCTAAAGTCTGCATCACCACCTCCTGAACTAGTGCTTGAGCTAACTGTGCCAACTTCTGCATGTTTATTAAATGTAGTAAAGGCTTGTGAGCTATTTAAAACATTAGCCATTTGTTCATTATCAACAATAACTTTTGTAAAGACATTTTTACCAGCCTCAGTTAATGCATAAAGTTCTGGTCCTCAATTATCACCTAAGTCACCTGGCTGACCTTTAATATAAAGAGTATCCACTTCGACAGGCGAAACGAAGTTTAACTTAGGTCTTTCTGGTCCTTTGATCAATAAAGCAGATCATTGTTGTTTATTTAATTTTTTAGCATCAACTGTGAAGACATTACTATTGTTTCATAAAGTTAAATTTTTGAAAACACGACCATAGAAATTCATTCCTTCAAGTGATCTTATTTCTGGATGTTCTGAAAAATCAAGTCATGTAGGTCAAGAACCATCACCAAAAGCACCTTGGAAAATTCTTTCGTCGCTTCTATCTTTAAAGGCTATTTTTAATCCTTCATTAATTTGACTAAATGTATCTTGTTTATTGAATTTAAGTTTGTTAAAGACAATTGAACCAGCTACATCTTTGTTACCATTGTAGAAATCATCATATTGGTAGTTATAGTCAAAAGTAATGTATTTTACACCTCTTAAAGCATAAGGGTCAATTGCTCAATCTTCGTCAATAGTATTACCAATTGAATAAATATCAACTTGTTGAATTGTTTTGTTTCTTAAACCAATCAATGAAGAAGTATCATGGGTTTGGAAGAATAAAGTAAGGTTTTGAATTGAAGAAGGTAATTGTTCAAGAATTTTACTAAAGTCTTGTTTTTTATCAATAAGACCCATATTTTGGATAATAATTCCATCAATTTTCTTATTTTGTTTTTCAGCATCTTGTAAGAATTTAAGGAATTTATTATATCCACTTGTGTTAGTTGCATCAAGAACAGCAATATTTCTTTCTTTACCATTTTTCTTAGAATAATCGCTATTAGGAGTATAGTGCAAAACAGAAATACCATCAGATTTGCTTATTCCTAGGCTAGTAAATTCGTTAGTAACATCTTTTTTACTATATCCAACGTAGTTATTGTTCTTTATATCATTTGGCATACGTTTATATTGACTATCATAACCAAAGAATCTCTTTTTGTTTAATTCAATGTTATGTCTTTTTACGACGTTTTTACTATCATCAATGAAGGTTCATGAAAAGGCATCAAAACCTCATTCAGGACTAAGAATCATTCCTTTATCAAGCATTTCTGGCAAGTCTCTTTTAACTTGTTCTCAGAATGTTTTAAGAGCTAAAGGATAGTTTGTATCAAGATTGAAATTACTTACAAATCCTATTTCTTTACGTTTTTCTTCGGCGCTCTTACCGTTATTTTCAGCGAATTTACCTAAATAACGGAAATCTTTATCTTTTTCGTTAGTTCTATTAGGATTTAATTTGATCAAGTAATTAAGTGTATCATTTAATTTTTTATAGTCATCTTCTGTTCAATGAGCTTTTTGATTAATGAACAATTCTGCAGCTGCATCTACTTTTTTAGTAATTTGAGCCCTAGTAGCAGCATCAATTTTGCCTGGAACGGGGTCAGGTTTAAGATGACTAAAATCTAAATCAGGAATAGAATTGATATTAACTGTTCCTTCAGTTCCTGGAGTAGTAGAGATTTTATCAGTAACTACTGGTTTAGGTTTTGTTTCCGGTTTAGGTGTTGGTTTTGGCTCAGGTTTAGGTTCTTCTTTAGGTTTGGGAGGATTAACAACTTCAGGAGGATTAATAATATCTACTTTAGGTTCTTCTACTTTAGGAGGAGTATTATCAACATCACCATAAACTGGGTCAACTAATTCAACTGATTCACCTTCTGAATCAGTATTTGAACTAGTATTATTATTTTCTTCTTCAGTTGAAGTAGGAGCATTTTCTTCTGGTTCAGGTACAGGTTCAGGAGTAGGATTTTCTGGTTCTGGTTGTTTTTCTTCAGGTTTTGGTTCTGGTTCTGGCTCTGGCGCAGGAGCGGGAGTTGTTTCTTCTGGTTTAGTTTCTTCTTTTGGAGGAGTAGGTTGTTCTGGTTCTGGATCTGGTTTAGGTTCTTCGTGTTTTTCTTCAGGTTCAGGTTCTTTTGAAGTAGGAGAAGGAGTAGGTTCAACTTTTGGTTCTTCTTTAGGTTTAACTTCAACTATTTTTTTCAAATTATTATCTTTGTTTGATGCATAATCATCTCTAAATTCATAATTACCGACTTTAATAGTACTATCAGAACCTCTCGAGGCAGTAATAATACCTATATCTTTCGCCCTAATTGATGAATTATCGATTATAACTTTTGCAGTAATACCGCTCGCTACTGCAACAGTACTTACAGCCCCTAAATAAAGAACTAATTTAATCTTTTTAGCTTTTATCATTAGGCCTCCTTAATTAAAAATTATTACTTGCTTGATGTTGGTGTATCTGCAAATTTATATTCAGTAGGTACATTTGCTAAAGAAACGCCATTAGGAAATAAATGTGTCTTTATATTTGGATTATATGATTCTAATGCTTGACGATACGAAGTTCTTTGATCTTTACCAGTTCCATAAATTAAATCGTATTCTTCAAGTTTGTACTTACCATAGAAATTATTATAGTCATTGCCATTGCTTCTAAATGCTTGAATATAAGCAGTTTGAGCAATACCATTACCATCAGCTATAGCAAAGTTAATACCTAAAATATTATTATCTACATCCCTAAATGATGAACCTGAAGCCCCACCTAAGGGTGCTCATGAATTTAATGAGTAAGCTAATCCATAGTTAGTATAAGTATCACCTTTATAATCTGATTTAGTATCTTTGATAAAGTTAAACTTATAACCTTCATTTTTCTCAGCATAAATTACAGGGCTAACTAAAGTTAGATCGAAAATACCTGGAGTATTAACATCATTTCTAATACTATAAGCTTTATTTAGCCCTCCACCTAATTCTTTAGTAAAGACTCTTCCTTCTGTTCTATTGTAATCGGCTATATAGTAAGGTTTATTTACTCACAATGATTGTGATGATTCATTAATGTAATCATCATTTGAATATGTTTTTTTGATGAAATTATCACTCTTAGAATCAGGGAAACCTAAAGAAATAAAGTCAACATCCGCTTTTGATACAGAAACTTCTCTATTATCTGTTGTTCTAACATTAACTTTTTCATTGATAAGATTTGAATAAGTTTGACTTAAAGTTTTAGAAGCAAATTTAAATTGTCTGCTTTTATCTCAAGTTGCATAACCATTTGTAGCAGTTTTAGCTAACTCATGCGCATTTTGAACAACATGTTGTTTAGTTCTATTGTTTGTATATGAATAACTAGTGACACCACTTGGATTATTAAAATCGATTTCAATAACAGCAAAATCAGCTGCTTCTTGAACATTAGATAAAGATGAAGTGCTCTTCAAATAATCCTTAGGTGAAGAATTAAGAAAATCTACACCAGCATAAATTAATTTTACTTGTGAAGGTTTTAATTCATATCTATCAACACTATTATCTAAGCCCATAACTTTTAGGTCTTGATCAATTGGCACACTATCATTGAAATGGCTAAGGAATATTGTTCTAGTTGCACCAACAAAATCATTTAGATGTGCTTTAGCTTCATTTCACTGTTTACCATAAATTGGATATCATTTTTCTTCTGCCATTTTATTTTTTGCATCAATAGCACTCTTTAAATCGCCCAATTTAACTTGATCAAGTAATTTATTATATTTATCTACTTCAGCTGGATCTTGGTTAGTTTCAGCAATTCTTAACTTAGCCTCATAACCAGCGATTTCATCATTGGCTGCACGAATTTTATCATCATATTCTACAGCCATTTCATCAAAAGCTTTTTGGGCTTGGTTATATTGATCCAAGTATTTTTTATGGTTCTTTGCTTCTTTTTCTAAATCATTTTGATTAGTATATCTTAAACCAGTATTATTTTCAGTTATAAAACCAGCCGCAACGTGAGCATTAGTTGCTAAGAATCATTTTGTAGGATAGCCGCTATCATCTAATTCTCAATCTAACAATCATGCCGTACCTTTAAATATTTTGATATATTTATTATCTTTGACTTCGTCTCTAATTTTTTCATTCATATTAACGAATTCAATAGCATAACTTTGTAAAGCTACATCCTTATATTTTTGGTTAGGCAAATTTCTTGCTAAACCTCTATTATTTGGCACTGAATCTCAATATGCCGCTTTGACAGAATCACGAATAGGATTTAAAGTAATAGTGCCATCCTCATTAGCAACCGAAAAATTTCTAGCTATTGCACTTTCAAAAGTAGGCTGTCCTGCTTGTGCAGCTTTTTCATCATATTTTTGAATTTGCTCTGCATCTAATCTAGGTAAATCAGTTAACTTAGAATTTTTTAATTTATCTTGGTAAGTTCCAAAATTGCTTTGCAAAGCGTCAACATAAGCATCTAATTCTGCTTTAGTTTTTTCTTCTTTAGATAATTTGCTTCACTTTTCCTTGTCATTTGCTAATTCTGGTTTACCTGGAATATTTAATCTTACACTAGAAGTAGATTGCGTTCCGGGAAAAACAGGCGTAGGGCCATAGTCCTCTACTTCAACTGATCCTTCTTTACCTGCTGCGCTAGATGAATTATTTTGAGTATTATTATCCGTATTATTATCATTATTAGCAGGATCTTTTTCCTCGCTATCTTTGTAGGTAGGACTATTATCATCATTTGTATTATTCGTATTGTTGCAAGAAGCTGCAAAAGGAATAATTGCACCACCTAAAAATAAATTTGAAAGAAGTAATCATTTTTTATTTTTCATCTTACCTCACTATATTAAATATATTAATAAAGTATATTTAATTATAGGGTGCGCAAAAAAAAAAAAAAAAAAGAGTATTTTCTTCTAAAATGAAAAAAATAATTTTCTCTTTTAAAAAGTTTAAATTTGCCTACAAAAGCAAAAATTGTATTTATAATTCTAATTTTTTGCTTTTTATTAACTCTCGTATAAAATAAGATTACTAACATTTTTAGGAGTTATAAAATGGTAAAACTTACTGAACAAGAACAAGTGCGCAGAAATAAATTAAAAGATTATGCAAACGATAATATTATCGTTTTTAAAAAAGCATACAATTTGGGCGAATTAAGCTATTCAAAAGACATTTTGGACGAATTTCAAGAGGTAAATAAAGAGGTAATTGAAAGTAAAAATATAGCTAAAAATATTAGCGGTAGATTGATGAATAAAAGAGGCCCTTTTTTAGTAATTCAAGATTATAAAGGCCAAATTCAAGCTTACTTTAACAAAAAAGAATTACCTGACTATGATAAACTTGTAGAAAGATTAGACATAGGTGACATTGTGTGAATTAATGGTTTAGTGATGAAAACTAACACTGAAGCAGTTTGCATAAGAATTAACAAAATAGATATTTTAACTAAAGCTTTAAAACCTCTTCCTGAAAAATACCATGGTCTAGTTGACACTGAAGAAAGATATCGTCGTAGATATGTTGACTTAATAATGAACAAAGAATCACGTGAAAGATTCATATTAAGAACTAAAGTGGTGCAATGAATTAGAGACTATTTTAACGATTTAGGTTATTTAGAAGCTGAAACTCCTTTTTTACATGATTATTTATCTGGTGCTGCTGCAAAACCTTTTAAAACGCACCATAATGCTTTAAATCAAGAATTTGTTTTAAGAATAGCTACAGAAATTCCTCTTAAAAAATTAGTAGTTGGTGGTTTTGATAGAGTTTATGAAATGGGGAGAATTTTTAGAAACGAAGGCTATGATACAACACACAATCCCGAATTTACTACTATAGAATTTTATGAAGCATATTCTAACGTTGAAGGAATGATGAATAGAACTGAAACTTTACTTAAAGAACTTTGCAAAAAAATCGGTAAAAGTAAGTTTATGAATAATGGTATTGAAGTTGATTTATCTAAACCTTTCAAACGTTTAAATATGGTAGATGCAGTTAGTGAAGCAACTAAAGAAGATTTTAGAAAAATCAGCTTAGAAAAAGCAAAAGAAGTTGCCAAAAAGTATAATGTAAAAATTGAAAAATTCTTTACTATTGGTCATATTATCAATGCTCTATATGAAGAATTAATTGAGCACACTTTAATCCAACCTACCTTTGTTTATGGTCATCCTATCGAAATTTCACCTTTAGCTTCAAAAGCAGATGATCCTAAATATACTGAAAGAGCGGAATTATTCATTAACACAAAAGAATATGCCAATATGTATACTGAATTAAGTGATCCAATTGATCAATTAGAAAGATTTGAATCGCAATTAGAAGAAAAAAATAATGGTAATGACGAAGCAAGTGATATTGACTATGATTTTGTAGACGCACTAGAATATGGAATGCCTCCTGCTGGCGGTTGTGGTATTGGAATTGATCGTTTAATCATGCTTTTAACAGAAACTAGTTCAATTAGAGATGTTTTATTATTCCCAACTTTAAGAAGAATTAAAGAAAATAAATAGAAAAATTTATTTTCTTTTTTAAAATAATTTTTTATTGATTTAAATAGATTTATAAAAAATAAACTGGTTATCCAGTTTATTTTAATAATTTTAAGCAGCTAATTTAGGATTTGATTGCCCCATTTTGAAAATATATATTCCAAACCCGCTACTAATAATTAATAATGACATAAGGAAATATCCCAATCATTTGCCATTGTTATCTATAGTTGGTTCATTTTGCCCTTCTGAAACAACTTTATTTACTTCTGCATATGATAATTTAGAGCTTGGGGCTGCAGTTATTAATAAAATTGTAAATAAAATTATTAATGCTGTAATTGCTATAGCAACTATTCCATAAGTAAAACTATTTTTAATAAGAGGAATTATTTTTCAAATCATTAAAAAGACTGTTGTTGCTAATAAAGCTATAAAAAGGATAAATAAGAAAAAGGCAAAGATTGTAGTTCCATTAGTTGCACTATTTGATAAATTAAGTAAATAACTAGCTTCTGTTGCGCTTGTGCCATTATTTACTGAGATGAAAAATGTCGTTAATCATTTCGAATAATGAAAACCTAAAAGTGCAAATTGTGAAGGTTTATCGGCGCCACTAATGTAGGTAAATAATTTTACATTTCCACCAGCATCAAATAATATCCAAGTGAAAATTAAATAAATAATAAATATAATTAGGAAAATAATTGGCAAGAAATAACTAGTTTTTACCATATCTCTTTGAACAAATAATTTAACTTTCTTAACTTTTTTATTCTTAATTTCTTCTTCATTTTTTTCTAAAGTTAAATTATCTGTTTCTAAATAAGTAGTTTTTTCTTCGACAAAATTATTTTCTTTTGTAAGAGAATTTTCTTCTAGAATCATTTCTTCTTGTTTAAATGATTCACTAATTTGTTCTTTTGGTTCAACATTTTCTTTTAAAACGGTTATTTCTTCTTTATTTTCTTCTAAAGATTCATCATAAACTTTTGCAATTATTGTTTTTTCTCTAATGAAATATTCTTTTCTATTTCAAATACTTTTCTCGCTTTGCTTATCTTTTCAAAATTTCCCTAAATTAATATCTCTAGACATTATTTTTCTCCTTCGATATTTGAATTTTTAGCAAAGAGATTTAATAATTCTACTAATTCGTTTGTATTCATACTTTGATAATCATAAGGCAAGATAATTTGATCGTTAAAGAGAACTTTAGCAGCATTATTTTTAATTGCTTCTTCATATTTAGAATTTGAAGAGTCGATTGTTTCACTATTTAAAACAATAGTTGGCTTGAAAGTTCAATCATTTGTAAAAATATTTTGATCATAGAAAGTAAATTTAAAGTTATTTTTGTCATTTGCTGCTTTATAGTCATTAACAGCTTTTTCAACGTCTAAATATTTATATTTGCCATCTTTATCTTTAAATTCAATATAACTAACTAATTTATGATTTATTCTGCTATAGGCAACACTAACTTGAACTTCACTTACTCTATTAAAATACATAATAAAGGCAAACATTCTAGCTACATCAGGGGCTTGTGCACCATAGTTATCTATTCATTCATTTTTAATGCTTTTTAGTGTTCTAATTAATCTATTTTTAGCTGCTAATTGCAGTGAATTATTATTTTCTGTAGCAGTTAAATTTGAATATCTATTATTGTTATCTGCATTTTCAAAGAATTTTTTAGGATCTTTAATGAATTCATATCATTTATCCGAATTTATTTCAAGAGCTTCCCTAAAGAGTGCATTTGATTCAGTTTCATCAGTAAAAGTTAAATTTTTTCTCAAAGCTAAGAAAATTGAAGGCATTGCGGCTTGCATACCGTTAACAGCTTGATTATTATTAATTTTTAAGCCGTTTTCTATGGCATATTTAAGCATTTCGCTTAATCCTTCACTATAACTATTTGTGTTATTTTGAGCAAAAATTTCATTGAATTTTGTAAAGAAATAAGTATAGAATTGATCATAAGTTTTATAAAGCAACGTTGGTGAAGAGAAAGAAACTTTATTACTAATTGCTTCAAATTTAATAATTGATTTGTATTTAGTTAAAAATACATAGTTAAGTGGAGTGTTTTTAAAAAAGTGATTAATAACTGCCAAAATATCTTTATAATCAACGAAATTAGCTAATTTATCGCTGTATGTATCAATGAAATTTGATATTCATCTAATGTTTGCGTAGTTTTGATTATAGATAAAATAAATTGATTTATTTATGAAAAGATCTGAAAGAGCTTTTTGTGCTTCTTGGACTAAATTAGAAACATTTTTAATTGCCTCGTTAGTTCTGCTATTTAATTCGTTTCTATCATAGGAAGCAAATTTATTTTCCACAGTTTGATCTAATTGTTGTTTTTCTTCAGGTGTTAAATTATTTAAATCCTTATTTAATTTTTTCAATTCTTCATTCTGAATTTCTAATTTAACATTTTCAATTGTCTTTTTATTTGCTGCTTCTCTAATAGCAGGATCATTGTTTAATTCTTCAATATTTGTTTGAAAATTTGATTTTAATCTAATAGGAAAATTTTTAGCATAATCAATAACATTTTTTGTTTCTTTATCAACATTAATTAAACATGACGAAGCTAATAAAGGAGTAAAGGATGTTGCCAAAAAGCCTATTGATAAGCTTAGTTTGCTAATTTTTTTCATATAAACCTCAATTAAAGAACCGCATTATATTTTCATGACTTAAAGCCAGAATAACAAATGTATGATCCCATTAAAATAACTACAATTGATAAAGCAACAGCGCCTATAGCATATGAACGCTCTACTTGTGCATCTAAAACAACATCGCTACCTAATTGCACATAGTTTAAATTAGCATCAATAATATATTCGGCATTAACAATAACAACTGAAGTTAGACAAAGCACTATTATGGCAATAATAAGGAGAATAAGTCAAATAATTGTTTTAGTTTTAACATTAGCTTTTTTCATATTCTATCCTTTAATTGCACTTCCTTGTCTTGAAATAGAAGCCATAATACGTTTTCTAAACAATAAGTAGAAACCAAACATAGGAGCAATAGCAAGTAAAGCACCAGCTAATTTAATACTTTGTAACAAAATAACTTGTCCATCAGGTTGTTGTTCTTGACCAACCGAGAATAATCATAATGAAAGCACTTGGAAATTACCATTAGATACTAATGAAGGTCATAAATATGAATTTCATGAAGCTAAAGATGTAAGAATAACTACAGTTAAAGTTGTAGGTGTAACTAGGGGAACTGCGACTTTAAAGAAGTATTTAGCACCAATAGCGCCATCTATAGCAGCTACTTCTTTTAATCTACTTGGAATTGATGAAAAAGCATTTCTAAACATTAAAGCAGTAAAAATTGAAGCAATGAAAGGAACTGCTATAACTGCAATAATTCCTGTGAAATATTTTTTAATTTCGGTTAATTTATCTAATTCAGTAATAACCCTATATTGTCCAGAAAGTAATGCTACTTCAGGTAAAACTAATAAGGCCATAAATAAGCTTCAAATGATATTTTTACCTTTTCAGTTTTTAAATGAGAAGGCATAACCTGCAAGCATAGTTACAAAAGTTTTAATTACAATTGAAAATAAAACATTTACAAAAGTTAAAACAAATCCATCGCCATATTTAGTCCCTGAATTAGAAGTAGTTGCTGCGGTAACAAAGTTAGATCAAGTTCACTCTCTAGGAATTAAAGTAAAGGTAGTTTTTAATGCTTCAGCTTGTTCACGAGGCATTAAGGAAATCATTATCATGAAGAAAAAAGGAAAGAGAATAACTAAAGCAAATAAAACTAGACCAAATAATTTAAGGCCAAAGCCAAAAGCCATAAGGGCAAAACGGGTTTCATGTACTTGTTGGGTGGTAATTTCTTTATTTTTGTTTAGCTTTATATTCGATCATAACTTTTGAATCTTTAATCCGATTTCAAACATTGTATTCTCCTTTATTGATTGAAACTTTTAAAATCGTATTGAAACCACCACGAATAAGAGTTGAATAACACACTCCGATTAAGAATAAAGCAAGTGCAGCTGAACCAGCATAGTCATATTTACCTTCTTGAGTAAATCTATAAACATAAAGAATTAATGATGCCCCACCATTAGTTATTGCTTTAGCTGGTACGTTGTCAAAAATTGCTAATGGGAAAACTTTTATTCCGTTAATAATTCCCATTGTGATAAGAAAAGTTGTTGTTGGCTTAATAGCTGGTAAAGTGATTGTGAAAAATTGTTTAACATTACCAATACCGTCAATTGAAGCTGAACGATATTGATTTTTATCCACAGAAAGCATAGCTGTAGTTGCAATTAAGATATTGAAAGCTAATCCGCCTCAAATTCCTTGTGAAATAATAGGCACTAAAGCTCTAAAAGAAAATTGATCTCCCGATTCTAATCAGCCATAGGTTCCTAAACCAAGAATTTGGTTAATAACTCCTACAGGTGAAAAAAGTTGGATAAAGAATAAAGAAATTGCAACCGCACTTGTCATATATGGTAAGAAGAAAATTGTTTGTCAAAATCCTCTTAATCTCTTACTAATAACATTTGCTATTAACGAACTTATAAGTAGTGAAAACATCATAACAAAAGGTAAAACAATAAGTCCGTAAATAACTGAATTTCTAAATCCTACTGCAAAGGCAGGATCGGTTAAAACGTTTCCAAAGTTTTGAAAAGTAAAATAAGTTACTTGATTAGCATCAGTATTAAAAAAGGCACTAACAATATTCAAAACAAGAGGAATTACTGTGAAAAATAAAAGCACAATTAAAGTAGGCAATAAAATACCGATTGGTTTATATGCAGCTACTGGTTTGTCAATGATTGAACCGGCTAATGATTCAGTTCTATTTTCGCTTTGTTTTGCAGCACTTATTTTGTAAAGAAAAGGTAATTTAAACGATAATTTAGCTCAAAATTGGTTACTAAATTTCATATTCAACTCTTCTTTCAGTTAATTCATCAAATAAGTGTAAACGATCTTTAGGTAGGTCGAAATAAATCGTGTCACCTACTACATAATTTAAACGATTATCAATTAAAAAATTAGCTTCTACAGTATCGTGTACTTTAACAATTAATTTACTTTCTTTACCAAAATTTTCTACAGCTTTAACAATTCCAGAAAAACTGCCTTGACCTTGTTCTCTAACTATAAAATCTTCTGCTCTTAAGCCCACTGCAAAAGCAGCTTTATCTACGTTAGCAATTTTTATACCTTTAATTTCCTGATCAAAAATAGTTAAAGTTTCGTCTTGATAATTACCAGGGAAAAGAGCCATTTCAGGCATTCCTAAGAAACGAGCCACAAATTTATTTTTAGGTTTTCTATATAGTTCCATTGGTGTGCCAATTTGTTGTACTTTAGAAGTAGACATACATACAACAATATCACTAATAGACATAGCTTCTTCTTGATCGTGGGTAACAAAAACTGTAGTAATACCTAATTTTTGTTGAATTTCACGAATTCATTGACGAGTAGAAATTCTTAATTTAGCATCTAGGTTAGATAAAGGTTCGTCCATTAAAAGAATTTGTGGACTTTTAACAATAGCTCTAGCAATAGCAACACGTTGTTGTTGTCCCCCAGAAAGTCTTGTTGGTTTTTTTTGTAAAATAGGAAGAATTTCCACTTTTTTAGCAACTTCTAAAACTGCTTCATGAATTGCTTTTCTAATGGTAATAATATCTTTATTTAATTCAACAATTTTTGCTCTTTGCTCTTGAGTTAAAGGAGCATTTTTGAGTTGTTTATCTTCCATCATAACTTGTTTTAAGTTATATTGAATTTCAACTTCATCTAAAGCTTTTTTAAAATTATTAAAAGCTAAGTATTGAAAATATTTATTATTGCGTTTAAGTTGATTTAATTCACTACTATTATTTTTTTTGCTTTCTTGAAATTCGGCTTTTTTAAGCGCTAAATGTTGTTTTGCTTCTTGGATTAATGGTTCGTAAGTAGCTATTTCTCTAGCTTGATTATTGTAGTATTTATAATAAAGTAAGTTTTTCATTAAAGCATTTTCAACTTTTAACAATTTTAATTTGGTATTAATTGAAAATTTACTTTGATCTTCCTTACGTAAATTAACTAATAATTCTTGAGTTTGATTAATTAATTCTTTAGCTTCTTCACTATTTTTTGGTTTAACTTTTTTCAAACTAATTTCAGAATTTAAAAATTCAGATTGTTGAAAATTGCTTTCATCTAAAACTTCGCCATTATTTTTGATAATTTGTAATTCATCAGTATAAACTGTTTTTTGTGAATTATATGATCTATTCAAACTTTCTAAAGCCTTGAGAACTTCCTTAGAAACAGCTGATAAAGCAGCAGTATAGTGCACTTTGGCCATTTTGTATTCTGTTTCTGCTTTTTCAAGTTCTTCACGATCTTTGATAATTTTATTAGTAAGTTCTAATGAAGATTCTGCCCCGATTTTACGATAAATTCTTCAAAGTTTTCTAAGTTCATTTATTTTGTTAGCATCTAAACCTAGAGCTTGTAGGTAAATATATTTAATTTCGTTAATTGCATTATTTTTATTCATAATGACTTTGTTTTGTCATTCAATATCATTTTTAAGTGGGAATGCAATATTAGCATATACACTCATATGAGGATAAAGAGCATAATTTTGGAAAACAAAACCTAATTTTCTCTTTTGTGGAGGTAATTTAGTTACATCCTTACCTCTAAAATAAACATTACCACTAGTAATAGTTAACAAACCAGAAATAGCATTCAAAGTAGTTGTTTTTCCTGAACCTGATGGTCCTAATAGAGTAACCAAAGCTCCTTCTGGAATAGTAAAACTAACATCATCAACAGCTAATGTTTCACCAAAATCAATAAAAACATTTTTTAACTCAATAGCTGGGTGATCTTTTTTACTATTTTTATCAGACAATTTTTCGCTTAATCTACTAAATTCAGCTAAATCCTCTTCACTGTAATTAGAATATTTAGATTTAAGCGAATCAGTTATTTTACTAATTAATTTCATGTATTTCCTTATGAATTATTTGTATCTGTTGATTTGTCGCTTGATTTTTCTAAATTTAAAAACCTGTCATAATAACCTGTTTCATAAATATTTCCTTCTCTATTTTTGCTTAAAAAAGCATAAACTGAAGAAGGTTTCATAATATAAATAGATGAATTAACACCATCTCCATCTACGAAATTTTTATAAAAACCTCTTTTATTTATCATTGCTTCATTAAAAGCATCAGCTAATTGGATAGTACTATAGTGGAAACTATCTCTTTTTTGGTTAATAGCGTTTTTAACATCATCTTCTGAATAAAGCGGTAAAGTTAAACCTGCATTAACAATTTCAACTGTATAAGAATATTCAAAATTATTTCCAAAGAAGAAATCTCCTAAGTATCTTCCAAAAGCATCTTTTTCTGCATTACCGTTAAATACTACTTTGATTTTTGTTCCCGCAGGGAAATTAGTTTCACCAAAAGCTGAAGAAAGTTCGGCATATTGATATTCAAAAGGACTTGAAGTAAGAGTTCCAACATGTTTTTCTGGAGTATCGATTCCCCTAATTCTTAACTTAAATTCTGTTTGGTTAATAAAAGCGTCATGAAATTCATTATAAAGAGGTGAATCAAGAGGAAAATCTTGAATAACTTTAAAATATACAGTATCACCATCTGCTCAACGAGTAATTTCAGCTAGTGCTGAAGAATTAACTAGTTCATCTCAATTAACATCAATTTTTTTAGCAATTGCTTTATCAAATCTAGTGTTAAGAGAGCTTGGTAAGGCAAAATTAATAGTTACATTATATTCTCTACTTACCGTTTTATTAAGAGCGCCTTCTCATTGATTAGTAGTAGTATTTAAAACAAAAACTTTGTAAGTTACTACTCTTTTAGTCGTAAAGTCTTTATTTGCTTCAGTAGTTTTTTCTGTATCTGTAACTTTTGGGTTAAGAATATTATTGTTGTATTCTAATAATATTTTTTTGCCGCTCGATAAATCTACTACATAATAAGGATTTAAGATCTTATAAGAAGGTACATAATAAACATTATCTGCTTCCTGATCTTTAATTTTCAATTGAATTTGTGATTGGTTTAAAAGATTTTGTATTTCTTCTAATTCTGAGCTTGTTAATGAAGTATTGAAGTCATATAAATCAAGATATTTATCATCTACGATAGTTTGTTTATAAGTATACCTAATGCCTCTAAGTTCTTCCATTTGAGAATTTTGAGATTTTAAATCTTGAGAAAAAACTTTATATGTATCGGTTTGTTTAGTATAAGAAGCTAATTTAACTTTTTCATTAGCTGTTTCTTTGTTAGTGGCTTTAATTTCTTCTTTTGACGAATTATTTCATTCTAATTTGTAATTAATGTTTATTGTTCCATTTGAATATGGAATAGTTACTTCTTTATTTATTTTAGAACCTATACCTAAAGCAGGAATAACTTTATCAATAAAGAAATTATTGTCATTTAGTCTTGAGTTAATAATATATTGTCTTTCTTTATCTTCCGGGGTTAATTTTATACTTTCTTCTTTTGTTTCTTCGTTTTGGCATGAAACAGCAAGAATAGTACCAAAAGTACTCAATGTTAATGATGCAAGAGGAATAAATAATTTTTTAAACTTTTTCATAATTTTTCGGTTCATAAATAAACACGATAACTACTTGCTATCATGTTTATTTGTCTAAATATTATTTTTGGAAAATCGCTTGAGCACCAGTAACTATTGAATCAATAATGTCTCTTCTATATGATGAACCTGATACTGTACCATTAGAACTATTAACAATATTATTATTCAAGTTAATAAATGCTGTTTTGAATTGTTGTCTGAAAATATTTGCGTTAGGGTCACCGATTTCTGCAAATGCGTGATACACATCGCCTTGTTTAATAACATTAGCAAAATCTTGTTTAGCACGTTTTAAGTAAACATTTGTTTCTTTTGAAAAGTCTTGATTTTCAAAACCATTAACTGGGAAAATATATGATCCTGAAGATGAAACAATATCCATTGGTGTTCCAGATTTTTCTGTAGTTCCTGCATTTTGACCAACATTTTTAACATTGAAGGTGTATTTATCATTAGATAACAAGAATTTAACGAATAATCTAGTTGCATTGTCTACTGCTTCGTTTGTATGTATACCTATTAATGATGGGCCTTGAGTATAAACAACATGTGGATCTGTTGGTTTTCATTGTGAAGGAGCAGAAAAAGCAAATAATTCATTTCTGTTAAGAACAGATTCTGAACCTCTTGTAATTATTCCACCAAGACTTTCATCCATTTTCTTAATTGTTCCAAATAGTTCATATATGGTATTAGTAGAAGAAGCAGTTCTATCGGTTCTATATTGGCCTAAATAAACAAAAGTATCTGATTTAGTCGAAGTTAAATTTTTAAGTTCTGCAAGATGTTTATCTTTTGGATCTACAGTAAATACAATGAAATTATCAGAAGGTTCTGTGTTAGATTTAAGTTTTTCTAAATAAGATGCTAATGATGATTTTGCAGTATCATCGTTTGCGTAGTAGTTATATCTATCGTCTTTTGCTTGAACATATGACGGAATGTCATCTGGTGAGTAAATACCGTTTGTATTATATTTTTTATCTGTTTTTACGTATGATTTGTCACCTTCTGTTTTAGAAAATACTTTGAAATATTTTACAGGAACAAACTCTTTAACATTCAATTTGATTGATAACTCAGATGTTGTTTTGTTACCTGAAACAAAACTTTGATAGTAACCGGCTGAAGAACCAACATTTAAGGCATACTTATGATTTTTACCATCTGTTGATGAATATACTCCATCTGCTTGAATAACAACTGCTCCAGTAGCAATAGCTCCTTTAAGAGCATCATAAATAGCAACCATGTTTTTACCAATTTGACTATTTTCATCTTTAATTGATTCATAATCAGCTAGTATAGTGTCATCTTTTGTGACAACTTTAACCAAGAATTTATCATCGTCAGCCCCAACTGATGAATAGGCTAGAGTTTCAATAAAACCGGCAGCATCGTCAATACCTAAAACATGAACGTTCGAATTTCTATCTTTCGATATGCTAAATAATGTTTTAGCTTTGTTGGCAAATTCAAATAATTTTTGTGCTGATGAGAATGTGCTTTGATCTACAGTATAACCACTCAAGTTAACAGAGCTTTCTGGTTCACCTCATAATTTTTTAACAGCATTTCTGTCATTTTTTCCTTGTTCTTTAATAGCATCATAGTCGCTTAAGTTAATTTTTGCACCTTTTGATTCCATTGTTTCAAGAATATATGACATAACAGGGGCATTAACACCTAAAACATTACCAGAAAGTAAAGCTGGAACTACTCAAGTTCCTGGATTTGAAACATATGAAGTATTACCGTTATTTGCTTTTGTAAATTCACTCTTAAAGTTAGTTAACTTGTTAGATAAATTAGCATTTTCTGAATCGAAATTAAGAAGCATTCCTTTGCTTGCTAAATTCGATGCCACAACAGGATAATTAAGAATAATGCTGAATAATTCGTTAGTGTTTTTAGCTGTTAATTTGTCATTAACATATTGAGCACCTGCATTATATCCACCTGAACCTAAATTGATTAATTCAACTTTTTTATAGTACTTTAGAAAATCGTCAATTTTAGCTAGTTCAGCTGTTTCTTCATCTGTAAGAGTGCCTGTTGCTTTTTTAGCATCTAATTCTGTTTTTCTAGATTTGTATTCATTACTCAAAGAATTGAATCTATCAATAACAGCTAAAATTGCATTTCATTGTTCTCTATCTTTTGAAAAGTTAACGCCAACTTTAACAGTATTTATACTATTTGCATCAAGTCTGTTTGATAAAGCAGATTTTAAATTGTTGGCATACTCGTAATATGTTTTGGTATTAGTAGTAGAACCTTGATTGTCTTTGTTACCAGTATCACCGCCAGATGTGTTAGGATCTGGTGTTTTTGTATCTGTATCTGTACATGAAGCAGCTAAAGCAACAGGAGAGATAATACCCGCTAAAGCAGCTACCCCAAAAAGAGATTTTTTAAATTTAGTCATTAACGCCTTTCCAAACAAAATATCAATATTTGCTTTCATTTTAATTATTTATTGTCATTTAACCGCAACACTATTTTAATTAATAAAGTAAATATATAAATATTTAATAATTTTTTAGTTGAAAAATTGCATTTTTTAAAATATGGCATTTTAAATTTAAAATTTCTGTGATTGGAAAGAAGCTAATTTAAGTATTAAAAGTAATCAAAAAAGTGAAAAAAGGCATATTAGAGAAACAAATATTTCTTTATCAAGAAGAAATTTTTATTTCTGATTTGGAAAATAAAAATGCTCTAAACTATATTTTTCATTTTCGTGTTTTTTTATATTATAATACCTAATTTTTTAAATCTTTTGTATCCTATTTCCCCATTAAATAGCCTAATTAGTAAAATCAGTTAAATAAAAAAGAATTGATAAATCAACTCTTTTTTAAAGTATTTTAAATTAATGATGATTCAACAAATTTTTTGCTTCTAATTTTTCTTTGTATTCTTTTTCTAATTTATCAACATGATCAAAAAATTTATGTTCAATTTTTCTACTTCAAGAAACTTTATTACTATCTATTTTTGGTAAAACCTTGGATATATAACGATATGAGTAAAATAAAAGAAATAATGAAGCACTTAAGGTATTGGTAATAAATCCCGCAATTATAATTCAATTAGCAATATCTTTTTCATTTGTATGATTGTAAACTCCATATGCGATTCCAAAAGCAATTGGAATTATAAAAATGAAAGTAATAAAATTTTCTAAAGCTGTAGCGAGAATTGATTTTTCAATGTTGTTTGTTCCTTGGAAAACTAAAAAAGAACTTATTGATAATGATAGAGCTACTATCCTTATTGTTAAAACTCGAATAAAATTAGCTGTTTCTTTGACTAAGACACTATCAACATTTAATGCCAAAACTCATAGATTTCCTGCTGTAAGAGCAATGAAAGTATAAACTACTAAAGCATATGAAATAGAAACTATTAATGTTCAAAAATAAATTTGTTTACATCTTGTGAAATCTCTTCTTGTGTAATTGTATGAAAGTAAGCTTCTAGCACCATCGCTAATACCAAAAATTGATATTAAAAAGAGAGTAATAATAGGTGTTGCCTTGGCTCAATAAAATTGAAAATGATTAGGATCAGCAAAAGCAGGTTTAGAAAGAATAATGTTAATCATTGCAAAAGAAAATGCTACACCAAATGATCTAATAAAACCACTTAACCCCAATAAGAAAACTGGTCCTAATAATTCTTTATTGAATCTAAAATGGAATAAGCCTTTAAGAGAAAGTCAAACTTCTTTTTTCTTAGCTTTATAGGATGTATAAATAACACAAAGACATAAATTTACCATTCATCCTATGATAGTAGAAATAACTCCTCCTAAAACTCCTACCTTAGCAACAATAATGAATATCGCATCAAGAATGATATTTACAATATTTGCGACAATTCCAGCTGCCATAACATATGTATTAAATCCTTCTGCTCTTATAAAATATGAAAATAAAGTAACCATTCCTTGTAAAATAGTTCCAGCAGCATAAACGTAGACATATTCATTTGCTCACTTAATACTAAGTTCAAAAGCAGCATCATAGTAAGCTTGTAATTGTTTTAAATTGCTTAGAGTCATTCCAGCAGCTTGTGCTTTATCAATTTCTAAAACCGTTTTACCTGCTAAAGCTTTCATAATACCTGAACCAACAAAAATAAATGACATACATGTTGCTAAAATAGATAGAGCAAAAGTACATCAAAACATTGTTGCTCAAATATTTTTTGAAGCTCATTCAAGCTTTTTCGATAAACATTTTGTATAGTAAACTGAAGCACCAACAGGAATTAAATAAACTATAGAATTAGAAAAAATTATTAAAGGTTGAAAAGATGCAGAAGTAGTTGAAACAATGCTATTAGAAGTAATATAGGCTAATTTATTTGTCATATTTGGTAAGCTATTATATTCATTAAAAAGTTGATTAAAATTATTCAATGAATAACCCATATTTATAGGTAAATATGGCGCAATTTCGCCTAATCCATTATTAGTTGCATTAGCTAGTAAAACTGGTTTAGTGCTAGGAACAAATTGCTGAATAAAAACTTGATCAACAAAAGAGTAAAGACCAATCATTAATGTAAGAATTAAGGAAGGAACAGCAACTATTCAAATACTTTTTCTAATGGGCGTATGTGCAAATAATATTTCTGCTCTATCGTGTTTTAGTTGTGCTTTATTTTTCATATTACCTCCTTTCAATAATAAAAATTTAAATAAAAAAAGCCCCATGCTTTTCTTTTGGCTATTTAACAAATGGTGCCGACAACAGGACTTGAACCTGCGACCCCATCCTTACCATGGATGTGCTCTACCTGCTGAGCTATGACGGCGTATAAAAAATTATAATACAAAAAATGCTTTTATGCTTTTTTATGGTCTTTTTTTGCGTTAAAAATTATTTGATTATAATTAATATTAATTTTATTAATAGCAAGGCGTTTATGTGAAGACTATTTAAAGAAGTTTTTAAATCGTTAAGTAAAAATAAAGTTATGGTTATTGGACTAAGTATTTTAGTTTTTTTAACTGCTGCTATTTTTACGCTCTTAACTAGTGTTAGAAACTCTATGTCTAGAAGCTTTAATAATTACAAAGAAGTTTCTAGATTGCACGACATAAGCGTCGATTTAAATATTAACGCTAATGGTAGCGCTTACAATAATGGTTATTATGTTAATGGTGAATCTTCATACGATCTTAGTAAAAAACCTTTTAGTCAACAAACATATACTCCTATTGAATATAAGATAAACTATGATGCTTCATTCAATAATGAAGGTTTTAAAAAATGAAGAAAACAACTTAATCAAATTAATAACAACGAATTAGATAGTTTGATTAAAAAATATCAAGACAATAATAATCACAACGAATTAAGTGGCCAAAATATAACTAGTGAATATGTTAATATTTCGTTAATCAAAAATAGTGATTTGAATAAATTAGGTAATAAGTATTACTTTAAAAAAGATGATATCGTTAGTTTATATGTTTTAAATACCAATAATGAAAATGTTAAATGAGATTTAACTAATATTGAAGATCCTTATGTAAAATTTAACCAAAATACTTATAAAATAGCTTTATATGAAAAAGACAAAAATAATAATTTTGTTAGAGCTCACCAACAAAATAATTTAGATTTGAATACTTCTTTAACTTTTGATAAAAATTATTTAATTGGAGATTTATTACGTTTAACTTCAGACAATAATAGAGAAATAGTTTCACAAATTAGCCCTATTTTTGTCAATGTTGTAACTAAAGAAGCAACATTGGATTATTCTAAGGGAATTAATTGAATTAATGAACAACAAGGCTATAGAATAAATGTAGATCAAATAGCCAAATATTTTGACTTTAAAAAAGATCCAAATGATGATTTGAATTATATTTTGGATTCAAATAAGAACTTAAATGAATTCGTTAATATAAACAATAATCAAAAATTAAATGAACAACTAACGCTTAAAAAGGTATTTAATTCTTCTTTATTTATTGATGAAAACAAAACTATTAGCCAAGATCTTAACTATACTTTTAAAGAACAAAAATATAATATTCCACAAGAATGAATTAATAGCATTAGAATAAATACGTCATTTTTAAGACTTAATTATTACACTTCTTTTGTTGACAAAATTATTTACACAACCACAGAAAAAGAAACTGATGAAAATGGTAAAGAAAAAATTGTTTCAAGAGATATATCGGCTAAAGATTTATGAAGCGGTTCTTATAAAACATACATGTTAGACTTACTTGCTGATAAAGAAAAAAATAAAAATTTGCTTAATAATTTAGAAATTTTTTCCTATTGATATAAAAAGCAAGTTGAAACAGGCTATAAATATGAAAACATTAATGGTAAGTGAACTTTATCTAAAACACCTTTTTATACTAAAGAATCTGAAAGTCAAATTAATCCTAACTTTAATTTTTTAGATACAAATATTGTCAAACTTTACACTTATGATAATCGTAAATTACCTATTGATGATAATAGTAGAAATATTTATAAAATAGATCTAAATCAAGCATTAACTATTAAAGAAATTGAGAAAAAAAATAATCCTTCCTTGAATCAAGAAATATTGAATAACGATACAGAATTTTACAATTCTATTAGTGATCAATCAATAAGAGATAAAAGATTTAAAATCATTCAAGATAATGCTTTAAGACTAACTAAAGAAAATATTATTAATAAAGTAACTAATTTAGTAGGTAAAGAAAATATTGGTTTAAGAAAAACTATTACTGTTGATTCTGTAAGTGATAGTGGTGAAAAAAATGTTTTTCATTTTATTGATGCAGGAGATAGAGAAAATAAAGTAGATGGTGTTGAACTAAACGTAGGAAAGCTTTACAATGAACAATTTTCTCCTTCTAAATTACTTACTTTAACAAATAAATCGGATCTTTTTAATAACTATCAAATTCCTCCTAATATTGCTTCTTTGATTATTCAAAATAATCTTACAAACCAATTCAATGATCCTGATTATGTTCAACCTATAATTCAATATTTAAATATAGAATATACTAATCCTCTTACTAAAAATAAAAGTTTTTTAACTAATCAAAAAGTTGTTTGACTAAATAGTTATGTTAAAGATCAAAAAACAATTAAAAATGCAAATCAAATTCCTAATTATTTAGATACAAATTTAGGAGTTTATGGGAATTTTGATAGTATCAATTTGGTTAAAAAATATAAAAAAGAAGATGGTTCCTATGGCTATAAAACTTACTATCTAAATGGTCAAGAAAATGGATTAAACTATAGCTTATTAACTGCTTTTATGGAAAAAAATAATTTAACTATTGCTACTAGTTTTATCAAAACAAATGGTGATGGTTGAGTAAAATATGACGATAATGAAGCTTATATTCCTTTTAAATTTTGATCAATTAGAGATGATTTAAATCAATTAGTTATTAAGTCTAATTCCGTTGAACCTTTGATTAAAGAAGGCGAAAAAATTATTATTGACTTAGATATAGTTAAAAAAGGTTTTGTTCAAACTGATTTACTATATCGTCTTTTTCCTCTTATTCAAAAAGCTTTAGATGATGTTAATTTTACAAGTGTTTTAACTACTGCAAAGATTAATAATTCTACTGTTTTTAAATTTTTATCGCAACTTATTTATTATGCATCGCATGATAGTTACGGTAACTTGTTAAATTTGATTTTTAATAATTTTATCGACAAGATAAAGAACGAAGTTATTAAACAAGGTGATGATGAAAAACAAAAAGCTTATCTAATAGAACAAATTAATAATCTATTTATTACTTTTGACAAATTAAATGGTGTAGAAAAAGATAATTTATTATTAGTAACTAAATTTGTTAATTTATTTAAAAAACCTACTGATTTATTTGATTTAATCAAAAATATAGCAAGTGTTATTGACACTAAAACTTTTTCTTCCTTATGAAAAGAATGATATGACAATTCTACTAATATTAGTGATACTTATAAACCGCAACTAACTGTTGCTACATTAATTAACATGTTTATAAAATCCATTGATCCTAATGGAATGCAACAAATCCTAACTAACTTAATTGATAAAATCAATTTTAAATTATTATTAAGTACTGAAAAAGATTCATTAATTAGTCTTATTTTTAGAGATAAAAATATATTAAATATTCTTTACTCAATTATTCCTAAAATTGATGCTAATAAAGATGGCAACTTTACTAACGTTAGTGAAGGATTAAAATCATTTATTAAAGCTTTTGATTTTAATTATTTTAAAAGTAATTTTTCATCTACTATTCAAACTAACAATATCGATTATGTAGTAAATAATAATTCCTTAACAAATAGCGTCATAAAACACTATAAAATAGATGAATTATCAGTAAATAAATTAATTAGATTAATAATTAAATCACAATTTCACACTACCGGATCAAGTAAAGGCTTTAAAGAAAACGTTATTAGAACGTTTAATCTCTCTTCAGCAACAACAAGACTTAATTATGATAATTCTTCTATTTGATTACCCGCTCAAGATGAAAATAAACTAAGTTTTATTGATCTTTTAAATGCAATAAGCAATTCTTCTAAAAATAATTCTTTAAATACCAATTCTGAAAATAGTGATATTCCTTCACAAATTTGACTTCTAAATAGTTTAGATGTTATAAAAAATAGCTTAGCTACAATTAAAAATGATAAATTTGAAATTAATAAAATAACTGATTCTAACTTAAAAAACTTTATTAATAATAATATTAAACCTAAGGAAAAAACAATAACTAAAAATGAAGTAATTAATTTTATTGATTCTACTAAAGATTTTATAAAACAAACAATAGGTGGAATTAATAAAGTTAGTGAACAAAGTCAAAAAACTGGGGCTGATTTATTAGCAGATTTAGATCAATTTTATGGTGGTAATTCAATTAGGATTTTACTTAAAACACTATTTAATAACTTAATTCCACTAAATAATAAAGACGATTATTTTTATGGACAAAATGCTTTTTCTATCTTTATACCATACATTAACATGTATCAAGTTAGTGACGCTAATAAAGAAGAAAGCGATAAATTTGTAAATGATTTTCTTAATCTTGCAGTTGATAATGAAATTTTAAAAATTGCTTCTGAAGTTAATAATAATATTAATGTTCCTTTTTCTTCTACTACTAATTACACTGTAAATAAGTTTATTTCGGATCCTACAAGCGTAACTTTGTTTAACGTTGATAATCAAGGAAAATTCATAAATTCTAAAATAGAAAAATTAGCTACTAATAATCCTAAATTTAGAAATTATTTATTAAAGCATCGTTTAGAATTGATTATCCAATTAGGCTATATTGCCCAAAGTAATAAATTTGCTAATAATTTTACTGATGATGCAACAAAATCAGCATACTATATAGCAATAAGCTCTTTTGTTAAGAACTATTTAATGAGCAATAGTTTTTTTAACATTAGAAATAACGCAATTGGAATATTAAGTTATATTGATAAAAATTATTTACCTTTAGAAATTATCGGTATTTCTTCATCTTTACTTAATCCTGTTTTAAGAAGTCTTTTCCCTGAAGTTGCCATTTCATATATCGCCGTTGAAACTAATTCTAATAATAGTTCTCTAGTAAATGGTAATTTAGCCTATTTTGTTAGCGATAAAATTAATAACTTAGAACTTTTAGGCATGAACAATAGTTCTTCTAGTGAATTATTGGAACAATATTTAAATTACAATAATTCTACAAATTTTGTTGTAAATGAAATTACAGGTAATGCAGATAACGATGAAGAAATTAAAATTGACGGTTTATGATTTAAAACTATTAAATCATTTAATGCTCCTTCCTCATTTGGAATTAATTTAATCGATTTACAATATGATGCTTTAAGTAGTGTATTAGGAGAACAAGATCTAAAAGTAGCACCAATGCAACTTCCTAGATTTTATTTAGCTAAAGTTAATTTTGCCTATTTATCTGCTAATAAGAAAAAAATTTATGACGGAGAAATTCCTACAGATAAGCCTTTTTTAAAGACTGAAACAGATAATTTTATAAATCGTTTTGATGATAGCTATATCATTAACGTTAATGGAATTAAATACATTATTGTAGGTGAAGAAACAACTGTTGATTATATGTATCCAGTTATTGATGAAAATAATTTACAAGTCGATACTAAACATCAAGCTCTAGTTTATGTTAACAACAATGGCTTTAATAGAATTAAAGATGCTTACGCAGGAAATATTATTAAAGAAAATTTATTAGTTAAAGCTCCAGAAAACGTAAATGTAGATCAACTTAAAAGTCAAATTATTAAAATAGTAGATAGTTCGATTGTCAATACCAATAATTTACAAAGAGTTTTTAAAAATAATGAAACTGATATTATTAATCCAGAAAGAGCTTTGAGAATTACTACTATTACTAACATAATCAAAGTTATTTTAGTAGCTACAATTGCTTTAGTTCTTCTCTTTAGCTTTTTAGTTATTGTTTCAATAATTTTCATTATTAAAAGATACATTAATAGTAAAAATAAAGTTTTAGGAATTTTAATTGCACAAGGCTATACCCCTAATCAAATTGCTTCTTCATTATTTGTTTTTGCTTTTATCACCGCTTTAATTGGCGGAATTCTAGGTTATATTGTAGGTAATAGATTGCAATTTGAAGTTTTAGATACTTTTTCAGGCTATTGAACATTACCAAAAAATACTTTAATTTTTAATCCTATTGCAGCAATTTTTACTTTTATTACTCCTTGTTTTATCATCTGTCTTATTATTTACTTAATCACTATTACAACTTTAAGAATTAAACCTCTTGATTTAATTAATGATAATAATTCAATTCCTAAACATAAATTATTTGCCATTTACACTAATAAAATTAGAAAATATAACGTTAAAACTAGATTTTCATTCATTCTTAGTTACATAGGTATTTGAAAATTAATTTCTTTTGCAATAAGTATTATTTTGGTAACAACTGCTTCTTTATTTGGTGTTACTAATCGTGGCGTTTTTAACGATACAATTAATCTTACTTACCAAAATAGAAATTATAAATATAAGATGAATTTACAAACTCCTACTGCTGAGGCTGGTTTAATTAAAGGTTATGATAATAGTAATTTGAAAGATTTGATTTATACCCCTATAGGTACTGCAGCAGAAATTCAAACTACTTTATATAATTTTGTTGCTCCAGGAATTTCGCCTGTAATAAATAACAAAAATTCTAATGGTAATCCAGGAGTTTTAGATCCCCATGTAACTTCTCAATTTTCATTAGATTTAGTTATAGCTAGCGGTTATTCTTTAAATCCATGAGATTTGGCCTACCAAAGTATGCCAGATAGTCAAAGGACTAAAATTGATTCAATAAGAGATCAAATTGGAAATGAGTTAGAGCAATCGCAAAATAATAGAATCATAGATAATAAAACATATATTTTCACTAATAGTCCTGATAATAAAAACATGATAATTTATGCTAACAAAGACAATTTAAACGATGTAAAAAATTATTTTGCCTACTATAAAGCATTTGCTGAAAAAACAGGTCATTTTGTTTACAAAAAATGAAATGGTGATAGTTATGAAACAATTAGAGTTACAACCGATTTAAGAAATGAATATAGAGACTTCATCGTAAATGGTTATGATTATATTCAAAAACAAATTGATTTAGAAACTAATAATCCTAGTTTAATAAATGATCAAAAATACATAAATGACTATTTCATAAGTTTTTCTGGTGTAGTATTTAATAAAAAAACTGATGAAAAATATACCTATATAGATACTGATAAAGGCAAAATTGATGGTTATAGAAAAGATTCTAAATTTATTTCTTTAAAGGATTTAAAAGGAAATGATCTATTGAAAGAACTTTATGACTATAAAGTAGAAAATGATATATATCCTTTAGTTATTAATGATGTTGCTAGAAAAAAACATAAATGAAGTATTGGAGAAGTAGTTACTTTTAAAATTAACAACGAAGTACATCGCTACTTGGATAAAATTACTAACTATAAAAGAAATTTAGAAGTCAAATTTAAAATTATAGGAATTAATTCTACTTATATTAACGAAGAATTAATTACAACTCAAGAAATCGCTAATAAGCTTACTGGCCTTAGCTCAATTGTGCCAAAGGAATTAAAAAACACTGATTTTATTCCTTTTAACGGTATTTTAAGTAATCAAGATAATCCCGTTCAAATCACTGGTTCTGCTTCTCTTTATTCGCCTTCAAATTACTGACCAATTATTACTTCTTTTGAAGCAAACGAAAGTAATGCTAAAGATATTTATAACCAATTATTTAATGTAGAAAACGGCTTATTTATACATAATTTAGTAAATAATGGTTTTTCTCTAAATGATGCTCAAAAACAATTAGCTATTTTTCTAGATTCTTCAATGAATTTAGCTAATGCTAATGCTGAAAAAGCCTATAATAACGGTTTAGAAAGTCCTAGAGAATTAATTAATAAATTTGCTAATATTTACAATAATTCACTTTATACTTTACTTTCTTCTTCGCTAGATGCTAAAGATATTGAAGTAAGTTTTGTAAGTAAAATTGGTACAACAGTTAATAATGTAACTATTGGAATTATTTGAGTAACAATTATTATTTCTTTAACTATTTTAATTATTATTTCAACTATCATAATTACAGAAAATAAACGTAACATTGCAATTTGAGCGATTTTAGGTTATAAAGAGAGCGAAAAATTAAAAATGTTTTTCTCAATATTTATACCTTTTATCGTATTAGCTATTATTATTTCTATTCCCACAACACTACTTTTAATTTATCTATTCAATATCTTTATGCTTCAAGCAGGATCTATTGTGCTGATGATATCGCTTTCATTTCCACAGATAATAAGTGTTGTTTTAGCTGTTTTTGCAATTTTTATCTGTACAGCGCTCTTAACGTGATATTCAATTGGTAAAATCAAACCTATTCAGCTTTTAAAGGATTAAGAAAATGAAATTATTTAATAAAAATGATTCAGAAAAAAATGTTAATAAAAGTAAAACTATCAATGAATTAGAAAACGCAGTTAAATTAATTATTCCTGAAAAATTGAAGCAAATTAAAGTAACAACTAAAAATGTTGTTAAATATCTAGATAAAATTGATGATAAAAAGAAAAATGTTGTTGTTCCTAGAAAAATAGCTAAGTCATTAGATAAATTAGCAAATAAAAAACATCCAAAAGACGAAAATAGTAAATTAATTAATACTAAGGATTATATTTTAGAAATTAGAAATGCTACTAAATATTATGTCACTGGTAATGTTATTAATAAAGTTTTAGATAATGTAAGTTTAGACATTAAAAAAGGTGAATTATTACTTATTTTTGGTGTTTCTGGAGGCGGTAAATCTACTTTACTTAACATTATTTCTGGTTTATATAGACCAAATAGTGGGGATGTTATTGTTTGCAACCATAATTTGCCTTATTTAAGTAACCATAATTTGACTATTTTTAGAAGAGATCACGTTAGCTTTATTTTTCAAAGTTATAACCTATTAGATAATTTAAATGCCTATGATAATGCTGAATCGGGAGCTTATTTACAAAAAGATTTATCTAAAAAAATTGATATAAAAGAACTTTTTGAAAAATTTGACCTCACTGAACAAATGTATAAATTTCCGACCCAAATGTCAGGAGGACAACAGCAGCGTGTTTCTATAATTAGAGCTTTAGCTAAAAATGCAGATATTGTTTTTGCAGATGAACCTACTGGTGCTTTAGATCCTTCAACTACTAACATTGTTTTAAATACTTTATATGAAATAAATAAAAAATATGGCACAACTGTAATTATGGTTAGTCATGATTCAAGAATTAAACCAATGGCGGATAGAATTATCACCATTGCCAATGGTAAAATTGAAAACATTCATATAAATGAAAAATCTTTAGATCCAAAAGATTTCTATAATTATGATTAAAATAAAAAACGAATTAGACTAATAAAACAAACTAATTCGTTTTTTTATTCATTCTCTTTTTTGGAATTTTCCTTATTTTCTTCTTCCTTGTAATCTTTAGAATTTAAATCTTTTTCTTGTTCGTATTTTTCTTTTAATTTAGCAATTAATTTTTCTTCATCTTCGTCTAAAACATTCATATTAGCATACTTAGTAGGCATTTTTTTAAATAACATTTTGATCCATCTTCTTAAATAAATTTCACTACCATTTTGTTTTTTAAAAATTTTATTTAAGGCAATTAGTTGAAAAATTAAAGCTATAACTATATAAATTCCTATTATTGAAATAATTAAAAAAATGATAAAAATGGTTAAAACAACGGCAAATTGATTATTATTACCATTAACTAAACCAACTAAACCTGTAATGACAATAAAAATAGAAAAAATAGTTAATAGAATCGAAGCATTAATTAGTGTAAACAATTTGCCTCTAAAAAAAGTTATATTATTAGTAAAAACTTCTTTTCATGCTTTTATTCTTTCGTTAAGAGAACTAGTATCCCTATTAATCATAGGTAACTCCTTTCAAATCCCTTACATAAGTAATGAATTCTTTATAAATACGATTTAAGTCAGGTTTGTTATTAATTTTATATTTTTTTAATAAGGCTCATGACGAAAAAACGTTATAAGCTTCAATATCACTTATTTCTTGACTATTTAAATTGTAAAAAGGCATAAAATTAGTAATTTTTTCTGGATAATATTTAGCTAATAGTTTTAAAAAATTAGTCGCTAAAAAACTGCTAGGAAAATTTTTAGCATCAATTGAGCCTATCATTACTAATTTTAAAGCCATTTCTTGATCATTAAATTTAGGTAATAAAATTCCAGGTGTATCCATAAAATAATAATTACCAACGCTAATTCATTTTTGACTTCTAGTTACTCCAGGCATATTAGCAACAGCTAATTTTTTCTTTTGAGCAATTAAATTTATTAATGTACTTTTACCAGTATTTGGAATACCTAAAACAAAAATTTTTATTTTGGAAATTAGAAAACCTTTTTGTTGTTGATTTAAAATTTTTTCTCTGCTCATTTCTTTAAGAGCACTAAGAATTTTATTTCTACTAGTAGTTTTTCTTAAATCTAATCACAATAATTTATCAGTAGAAAATCTTTTAGCAATTTGTTCTTTCTTATTTATGTCCATTAAATCACTTTTAGTGATTATAAAAAGACGTTTTTTATGTGGCGAAAGTAAATCAAAATCTTCATTATAAGAACTAATAGGACAGCGAGCATCTAAAATAATTATTAAAATATCGGCAATAGAAATTTTTTCTTTAATTTCTCTAATTGCTTTAGCCATATGGCCTGGATATCAATTGATTAAAATATCGTTTTTTTGCATTAATTTGATCCTTTATCCATTTCTAGTTCTAATTTTTCTTTTTCTAAAGAAGCAATTCTATTATTCATTTCTTTTTTCATTTCCTCATAACGTTTCAATAGAATTTCATTTTGATGATCAAGTTCTGCATAAATTTCAGCTAATTTATCAATAAATTGGTCCACTTCGCTCATTGAATAACCATTAAATTCGTTGCTAAATTTAGTTTTAGAAATTAATTCGTTAAACTTATTTTTCATTTTCTAATTCCTTTGTATAAAAATAACTTAAAAATATTCCGCTTGCTACTGCTACATTTAAACTTTCAAATTTAATAGGGATATAAATTTTTTCATCTGCTAATTCATAGAGTTCTTTACTTACTCCTTGCCCTTCGTTACCTAACACTAAAACTACTTTTTCACCTTTTTTATAGGGCAAGAGATTAAAATTTAAACTGTTTTTTTCTAAAGAAGTAAGATAGATTTTATATCCTTTTAATTTTAAGTTATACAAATCTTTATAGCTATTATTAATTTTATTAACATTAACTTTAAAAATTGCTCCTTGTGATGATCTCACAACTTTATCGTTAAAAATATTAACATTTGTGAAAACACTATCAAAATTAAAAGCTATAGTATTACGTAAAATTGTACCTATATTGCCTGGATCTTGTACATTATCTAAAAAAACAATCTTTTTCCCAATAACATTATTTTTAGGTTTCTTGCACAAAGCTAAAACGCCTTCTGGATTAACTAAATTACTTATTCTATGAAAAAGAGAAGAAGCTATTTTTATACTATTAGGAAATTCATTTTTATTTTCTATTTCATAAATTTCCTCAATTAAATTAGTTTTTAAAGCTTCATAAACTAAATGATAATTTTCAATTACAAAGAAATTTTCTTCTCGATTATTTTTAAGCAATTTTCTTAAAAATTTGATTTTATTATTGGCAATACTTTTTAAAATTTTATTCTCCATTTTTCTTTAATTCTTCCAAATAATTTTTTCCTTTTTGCGTCTCAAAAAGGCTTAATTCCTTAAAATCTAATTGTCGCATAATTTCATAGCCAACAATAGCTACTGTATTAGCTAAATTAATTGAACGCATTTTATCTACCATTGGAATTCTTAAACAATTATTTAAATTCTTAATTAGAATTTCTTTATCAATTCCAGTTGATTCTTTACCAAACATTATTCAAATTTCATTTTTTTCTAATAGTTCTTTTTTATAGTCAATTTGTGCGTAATTTTTTAAACCATAACGCGTTAAATAATAAATATTTTTCTTTCCATAAAGATTGTAAAAATCTTTATAAGAAGCATGTATTTCATGAGGAATGTCGCTTAATAATCTTCCTGCCGCAGGGCGCGATAAATATTTAGGATCTAAATCAAAAGCAATAGGTTTGATAATATGTAATTTAGCATTAAGAGCAAAAGCTGTACGAATAATATTGCCTGTATTAGGCGAAATTTCGGGTTCAAATAAAACAATATTAAGCATGCCTATTCCTTTTTATTGCACAAAATTATTTCTTATATTAAAATTATTTATTATTATACTTAATTAAGTAAGTAAGAAGGAGCCAATATGAAAACAATGTTAGATGTTGCACTTGCTTTTGTTAAAGAAAATTGTAGTAATCAAAACTACATAGCTTTTAATGAAATTTTTAATAACGTTGAAAGCGAATTACATGAAAAATGAGAAATAGAAGCAGCAAATAAAAATCTTAATTATGAAACAATTCAACTTAACAAAATTGGCGAATTATATCGCTTACTTACCGTAGATTCACGTTTTGTAAGAAATACAGAAGGTTTATGATCAATAAAAATTGGTTATAAGTAAAATAAAGAGACAAAAGATAATTTTGTCTCTTTTTCATCCATTTTAAATGTAAAATGTGGTTTTTTGAAATTAAGAAATATGAAAAGATCATTGTGATTGATAAGTCTAATTTCTTTGCTTTTTATAACAAGTTCATGTAACAATAATTTTGATAAACCATTCTATAAAATAGTCTCAAATGAAATTTGAGATATTCATGATGGCGATACTTTTAAAGTAACTAAAAATAAACAAAATTACACAATCAGACTTTTTGGAATTGATACTCCAGAAATTAATTTTGTCAAAAATAAAATTAAAACTAATTACGCTATAAAAGCAAGAACTTTTACAGAAAATTTTTTAAAAAATTCACCTATAGAATTAACTTATCTTAAAAAAGATTTTTACGGCAGATATGTATGCTTAGTAAAAAATAGTAAAAATGAAGATTTGGTTTATAAAATAGCTTTAAACGGATTTGGAATTGTTAGATATGCTGATGATGAAAATTATAAAAATCCTTTCTATATTGCAGATGAAGAATTAAAGGTCTATATTCAAAAACTAATGACTGCAGAAAAAATTGCTAAAAAAAATAAAATAGGCATATGGTCAAATGAAAAACTATACACTAAGATTTATTCCTAAAATTCCATTTTAATATATAATATTAGACGCAATTTCAATTGCCTCTTGCTAGTGGGAGATAAATTTATCGCTAGTACCACGTTATCGAAAGGATATAAAACAATGGCAAAATCAAAAGCAGACATTGTTCGTGTTCGTAAATTGCAATTTAATGCAGGGCAAGCAAAACCAGGACCAGCTCTTGCTGGTGTTGGAATTAACATGCCTGATTTTACAAGAGCTTTTAACGACGCTACAAAAGATAGAGGAAATGAACCTGTTCCTGTGCAAATAACTGTCTATAAAGATAAATCTTTCGAATTCAAATTATTTACTGCTCCTGCAAGTTACAAATTAAAACAAGCTATCAAAAGCGAAAAAGGTAGCTCAAATGCTAAAACTAACAAAATTGCTTCAATTACTGTTGATCAATTAAGAGAAATTGCTGAATATAAATTACCTGACTTAAATACAGATAATGTTGAAACTGCCATGAAAACAATAGCAGGAACAGCAAAACAAATGGGTATTACAATTGAAGGCTGAGAAGGAGAAAATAAATAATGGCTTTCAAAGGCGGAAAGAAAATTAGAGCTGCTCGTGAATCTTTTGATAAAACAGTAGCATACGAATTGAAAGAAGCTTTAGAATTAGTTAAAAGAACTTCATATACTAGTTTTGATGGTTCAGTTGAATTGATACTTAAGTTGAATCTTGACGTTCGTAAAGCTGATAAACAATTAAGAGGTTCAGTTCTATTACCTAATGGAACTGGCAAATCTGTTAGAGTTTTAGTTGTAACTAATAATCCTGAAAAACAAAAATTAGCTAAAGCTGCGGGAGCCGATCAAGTTGTGGATGGTCTCGAATTAGAAGAAAAAATCAAAGAAGATGAATTCGATTATGATGTAATGGTTGCTGATCCAACAATGATGCCTCTATTAGGAAAATATGGTAAAAAATTAGGACCAAAAGGCCTTATGCCTAATCCTAAGACTGGTACGGTTACTCCAACTCCTGAAAAAGCTGTTGAAGAACTTAAAAAAGGTAAAGCAAATTACAGAACGGATAAAGCCGGAATTATTCACACAATGATAGGTAAAACTAGCATGGATACAAACAAATTGGTAGAAAATGCTAATACAGTTATTTCATTAATTAAAAAATTAAAACCTTCAGCTGTTAAAGGAGCATATATTCAAAATATTGTTGTTTCTGCTACAATGGCTCCTGGAGTTAAGGTTAAAATTGAAAAATAACATTTTATTAAAAACGAACATTAAATTATTTGCGTTACAAATAAATGTTCGTTTTTTTTTTTTTTTTTTTACTTAATTAATATATATAATATTCCCATACAATTTGAACCAAACATAGATTTTATGGTAAATAGCGTATTTATAAAATGATAATTCTATAAGTATGTTTGTAAGAATAGCATTTTTGCACTATTTAGATACAAAATGTTGTATTTACTAAACATGCATTTAACATGGTTTTACAATTTGTATATTATTCTATTTTTAGTGAGAGCAAATGAAGAAAAACAAAATAACAAAAATTGTGACAAGTTTATTTTTTGTTGGTGGATTTATTCCTATGGTTTCAGGAACAAGTACAACGATAACATATAACGCGGGAATACCTAAAGATTATTTCCCAAAAAATAAAGAATTAGATAGCAAAAATTTAAATGATATTTTAAAGCAAGATAGATTTGATTTAAGAGATTATAACTTAGTTACTCCCGTTAAAAATCAAGGTATCGAAGGACTTTGTTGAGCTTATTCAATAGTTTCTGCGGTTGAAAGTTCTATTTTAAGACAAGCGCCTGGAAACTATAATATGAAAAATCTTGATATTGATGAAAATCAATACGACTATGTTTCTAACGTCAGAACAGAAGAAGCAAACAAATTAAAATTAGCTGGAAGCGATCATTTCGAAAATGAATTAGGTGTAGGTAATTATATTTTTGATTCCGCATTGATGGCGTTACAAAAAACCTCTTTCGCTAATCAAGGTGTTAAAAAGGGATATGTAGAACCTATTGTTAATATAAAAAATATCATTCAAGTTAACTGATCTAATAAAGAAGAACTTAAAAAAGCAATTGTTAAATATGGCGGCATAGCTTTTTCAATGACTTATCCATATAGAACATTTAATGCTCATTCCATTTTTTATAATAATAATTACACTGAACCAATGGAAGGGGTTTTAGCTCATGCATGTACAATCGTTGGTTGAGACGACACCTATTACAAAAGTAATTTTAAACCCAATCCGGCAACTCAAAAAGGAGCTTGAATTGTAAAAAATAGTTGAGGAACTAAATATCAATCAGAAGGATATTTCTACTTATCTTATGATTCTCCATTACAAGATGCTGTTGCCTTTGAAATAGAAAAAGACTTTGTCCCACAAAATGCATATTATTATGATGGTAGAAGAAACTATACTGAATATTCTACAGATTCAAACGAATATGCAGTTGTTTTTCCAGTTAGAAAAGCAAACGATGAAACTACTGAAAAGCTTAAATCAATTAATTTAGTGCTAACTGGCAAGAATATCAACATTCATTCTAAAATTTTTATAGGTGACGATAAAAACATTGATCTTAACGGTAAAAATCCTGCATATGAATGAGATACTACTGTAGATAATTCTGAAACTAATGGAAAAACTGGTGCATTTACTTTAGAACTTCCTAAAGCTTTTGAATTGCCAAAAAATAAATATTTCGCTGTTGTTGTAAAACTTTCTTCGTCAGATAAAAATTTAGCAATCAATTACTCATACGAACCAAATAGCGTAGGTGATCTTACCTTTCTTAAAATTAAAGATGGAACATGATCTAATGCTAAAGAAATTTTAAACGGATCATTCAAAATTAAAGCTTATACATATACAGAACCAAAGAACAAGAAATTGGAAATTGAAAATAATTCTAATCCTGTTTCTGAACCAACTACTTCACCAAAACAAGAAAATTCTTCACAAACAAATAAAGAACAAAGAGTTGTAGTTTCAGAAAACTCTCCTAGCACAAATGATAGTATTCAGGAAAATGATAATTCAGCAAATTCTTCTAATATTGAAGAAATTAGTAACAGTCAAAATTCAACAAATGAATCCCCTAATGAATTTAACAATTCTAACAATGAAGGAGAAATTGTAGATGGCCCTTCTGCTAACAATGAAAATGAAGAAATAACAGAAGGAAATACAAGTGATTATAATTCTCATGAAGCAAATAATACTTCTGAAAATGAGATAAATTCTAACGTTGAAAAAACAAATGAAAAAGAAACCAATTCTAACAATAATGATAATACAGAAAAAGTAAGTAATAATAATTCTCTCGCTGAATCAAACAAAACAAGAGAAGCTGATAATAGTTTACTAATAAGTCAAGAACAAAATGTATCTTCAAGAACTAAATTAATTTTAGCAATTACTTTGCCTGTTCTTGCTGGAGCATCTTTAATTAGTTTTATAGGTTATAAATTATTTAGAAAATTTGGCAAAAAATCTTAGTTAAATAAAAAAACAACAAATTTCTTTTATTAAAATCTTTGTTGTTTTTTTATTTAACCATTTCTTCTCATTTATTAGTAAAATAGGTCAAAACTTCATCATAATCTTTAAAGAGATTATTTTCAACTAACATTTTAAATGAACAAGATAATACAAAATATAAATTATCATTATTATCATTTAACTGAGAATATGTATTAGTGGTCAAATAATTAGATCATTTAAACGAATTATTTGCTACAGTATGACAAATTTTGTTTCTATTAGTCAATGATTTATCTTTTATTTTTTTATTGAAAAAAATATCAAAGGTTTCATCTGCTATAGACCTAGGATTTATTAATTTGTTAGCATTAACAAAAACTTGTTTAGGATTAACAGATCTAATAGAATATTCTTCAAATTTTTTGAAGTTAATTTTATTATCCACTTTTATATTGCTTAATATACTGATGTTTTTAAAATACTTATATATTGCATATCCTATAAATACAAATGAAACTATTCCTACAGCAATTAAAACTAGTAAATTAAAATTTATATTCCCGCTTAAAAAAAGTCCTAAGCAAATAAAAAATATTAGTAAATTTAAACTTGAAAAAATTATTAAAAGTAGTAAATTGGTTCTTTTTGCTCTTTTAATAAGTGTATTAGGCACTTTTTGTTGTGAAGTAAGCGAATTTATATATAACTTTGAATGATAAATATAAATACTGTAAAGAAGAGCCATAAAAACTAATGGTATAGCTAAATAAATAGTAAATTCAAAATTATTATTTGATTTAGATATATTGTCAGTTGTTTTTTCATTTGCAGAAATTTTATTTGTTGCTGCCTCTGATAAAAATCTGATAAATTTATTACCCATTTTACTCCTTAATTAACTTATTTTACCAATATCCTTTTTATTTATTGTCTCATTTTTAATATAATAAACCTTATGGAAAAGGCAATGTTTAAATCATTAACTGATATAAAAAATACTTACCAACAACTTAATAAAAAGTTAAATGAAGAAGAAACGATAAATAATATCAAGGAATATACTAAAATCAATCGAGAAATTAATAAGATTAAAAATATTGCAATCAAATTTAATGAATATGAAAAATGCCTAGAAGAAATAAATGAAGCAAAAATTATGCTTGAATCCAAAAATAATGAAGAAGTTGAATTTGCCAAATCAATTATTGACTTAAACACTGTTAAAACAGACGAATTAGAAAATTTACTTAAAATTTTAATTTTGCCTAAAGATGAAAATGATGATAAAAATGTCATTATTGAAATAAGAGGAGCTGCTGGCGGCGATGAAGCCAATATTTTTGCTGGCGATTTGTTTAGAATGTATTCTAAATTTGCTGATGAAATGAATTTTAAAATTAAATTGCTTGCAGCAAATAGTGCTTCTACTGGCGGATTTTCACAAATTGTTTTTTCTGTAAGAGGAGAAAATGCTTACTCTAAATTAAAATTTGAAAGTGGTGTACATAGAGTTCAAAGAGTTCCCGTAACAGAAAGCAGCGGTAGAATACACACTTCAACTGCTACAGTTACTGTTATTCCTGAAATTGATGATTCAATTGATATAGAAATTAAAACTAGTGAAATTAAAATAGATACTTATCGTTCAAGTGGAGCAGGCGGGCAATCAGTTAATACAACAGATTCTGCAGTTAGAATTACTCACATTCCTACTGGAATTGTAGTTTCTTCGCAAGATGAAAGAAGCCAAATTGCTAATAGAGAAACTGCTATGATGGTATTAAAGTCTAAACTTTATGATTTAGAAATTGCTAAAAAAGAAGAAGAAGAAGCTGGATATAGAAAACTTGCGGGTCATGGAGATAGAAGCGAAAAAATTCGTACATATAATTATCCCCAAGATAGAGTAACTGATCATAGAATTGGTTTTTCTACTTCTCTTAAACAAATTATTGAAGGAAAATTACAATCAATTATTGATGCTTTATTAACTGAAGAACAAAATCAAAAAATTAAGAAAGCAGGCATAATATAATGAATGAAAAAGAGCAAATATTATTGGAAGAAAAAAGAAAATATAATTTGCCTCTTTTTTTATATTCTAAAGAGAAAAAACTTTTAGAAAAAAATATACCTATTCAACAAATCATAGGATATGTTGAATTTTTAAATACTAAAATTTTAGTTAATAAAGATGTTTTAATTCCTAGATATGAAACTGAAGAATTAGTAGATTTTTTGCTCAAAAACGTTATAAATAAGCAGAATATGAAAATTTTGGATCTTTGTAGTGGAAGCGGCTTTATTGGTTTAGCCATTAAAAAGAATTTTTCTAGTGCTGTTATTACATTAAGCGAAATTAGTTATAAAGCTATTAAAGTAATTAAAAAAAATATTAAACTTAATTTTAAAAGTAAAAAAAATATTAAAGTTATTAAATCTAACCTATTTAAAAATATAAAGAATAAATTTGATTTGATTGTTTCAAATCCTCCATATTTATACAAAAAAGATAAAACTATAAGTAAAGAAGTTATTGATAACGAACCAAATATTGCTCTTTTTGCTCCAGAAAAAGGTTTCAAATATTATCGTTTGATCCTTGAACAATATAAAAAATATTTAAATAAAAACGGAATAATAGCATTTGAAATTAATCCTTTTCACGTAGAAAAATGAAAAAAAATTAAAAATGTTCAAATTCTAAAAGACATCAATGGAAAAGATAGATTCGTAATATTAAAAGAGTTTAATATATAATAAATTTATGAACATTAAAGAGGTTATTATTTCTAAACTAACTAGGTTAGCTAAAAAGGATGTCAAAGAAGACATGCTTTTATCAGAGTTAAAAATTGATTCTTTAGACTTAGCTGAATTAATTTATGAAGCTGAAGTAAGCTATGGAATTCTTTTTGATGATAGCAAATTTAATGACATAAAAACGGTAAGAGACATTATCAATATTATCGAAGAAAGTTATAACGGTAACAAATCTAATTCTTAATTTATATTACAATATGATAAAATTATTTCTGACAAATGTAGGAGTGTAGTTCAACGGTAGAACAACGGGCTTCAACCCCGTGTGTTATGGGTTCGAATCCTGTCACTCCTGCCATTTTTTTTTTTTTTTTTTTTTGTTATTGTTGTTGTTGTTGCTGTTTGTTTTGTTTTTTGTTCTATAACTAAGAAAAACAAAAAATGAAGATGTTTCTTCATTTTTTGATTTGGTACATCCTGTGGGGATCGAACCCACGACCCAGGGATTAAGAGTCCCTTGCTCTGCCGGCTGAGCTAAGGATGCATAGCAAAATCATTTTACTAAAAATAAAAATATCCTAAAAGGATATTTAATCAATTTGATTCAAAAAATCTTCGAAATCTTGTTTAGTTTTTTTATCTAATTCAATAGCAATTCCTACATAAGCTTCTGGGCCAGTATGAATAGAAACGACCGGAGAAATATATTTAACAAAAACATTTTGTTTAAATGTTTCATTAAAAGTCTTAACAAATAATTCTTTTTCTTCCTTCTTAGCTCCTGAATGTAAATAACAATATAAAATCTCGTTTTCTGAATTAGTTTTTATAAAATTCTTTTTACTTTCAATATTTTTTATAACAGCTTTTTTAAATATTCTTCCTATTCCTTCTTTCAATAATTGGCCATTATCAAAAGCTATTAATGGAACAATACTTAACATTTTTGCAACTAAAGCTGCCGAAGGGTGCAATCTGCCTCCCTTAACTAAATATTTATTGTATTTAGGAATAAGAGTAATAGAATTACGAAAACCTTTTTTCTCTATAAAATCGATGTATTCGTCAATTTTATCACTGTTTTCTTTAATTTTGTTTTCAAGCCATATTAAATCTAATAGAATCAGTTGAACAATTTGCTTTGATTCAATAACTTTTACATTACTAAATTCATTTGCTATTGTAGAAAGCATTTGATATGTTCCTGATAAATGCTTAGAAATAGGATAAATGATAACTTTATCATATTTAGAGCTTAATTCACTAATCATTTCTTGAGCTTGATAAATATTAATCGCAGATGTCTTAGCATCAACATCGTTAGTATAATAATCAAAAAGATTTTTTCCATTAATATCAATGCCGTCTCGATATTCTTTGCCATTGATAATAATATGTAAAGGTAAAAAATATCAACCTTTTTGCTCAGCTTCTTCTTTAGTTAAACCGCAAGAAGAATCAACTATAATTGCGTATTTCATATTGTTATTATAATATTAATAAGTATAATTAACTTATGATATTTTTCAAAATAGACGATAAATTCCCTGATTCTACCATCGTTTTCGTTGATTCTTCGATAAATGCTACTAAAGTAATTCAATTAAATAAAAGTAAAATTTCTTGTTTAGTAGATGAAAATAACAATGTTAAATTAATTAATTATTACGAACCAGTTAAATTAGATAGAAACTACGGTTTTTTACCTATTGATCTACAAAATAGTATTATTTCTAAAATTAAAAATGAAAATAAAGAATTAATGTTTAACAAAAAAGAATTCTTTAAATTAGGAAAAATAATTAAAAGAGAAAAGCATCCTAATAGTGACAAATTAGCAGTTTTAACAATAGATTATAAAGAATTTAAAAATCAAATTATTACAAATACAACTTTTACTAATGAAGATAAATTTTTTATTTTTGCTTTAGAAGGAGCTATAACTGCTCAAGGAGATGAAATAAAAAGTGGCAAAATACTTAGTGTTGAAAGTAATGGTATGCTAGCTTCGCCTAAAGCTTTAGGTATTAAAAAATATGATAAAAATAACTGAGAAGAGTTTATAAATTTAATTAATCAAAGTGAATTTATTGATAAATATTGGGGGAATGATTTAACAGAAATAATTACTAAATTACAAGGAGAGTAATGACTTTACTAGAAGAATTAAAATTAAGAGGCATTCTTAAACAAATTAGTAATGAAAATAAATTTTTATCCTTAAATCCTTATGAAACAGGAGTATATGGTGGATTTGATCCAAGTGCTAAAAGTCTTCATTTAGGTAATTACATCTTAATTGCTACTCTAAAAAGATTTATGCAATATGGCTATAAAACTTTTGCTGTAGTTGGCGGAGCTACTGGAATGATTGGCGATCCTTCTTTTAAGGATAGTGAAAGAGTATTATTAGACAATAAAACTGTTTTGAAAAATAAAAATAACATTATAAGTCAATTAACTTTTCATAAACTTAATGCTATTGATAATTATGAAATTTATAAAGATATGAATGTTCTTGATTTTTTGCGAAATGCAGGAAAATTAGTTAATATTTCAAACATGCTTGCTAAAGAATCTGTTGAAAAAAGAATTCAAAGAGGATTATCGTTTACTGAATTTACATATCAGTTATTACAAGGGTATGACTTTTTAAAACTTTATCAAACTAAAAAAATATGCATACAAGTTGGTGGAAGCGATCAATGAGGAAACATAATAACTGGTATTGATATGATCGAAAAAGTAGAAGGCGTTAATCACAAAGCACTGGCTATTACACTTGATTTGTTAACTGATGAAAACGGAAACAAAATAGGTAAATCTTCTGGTGGAGGATCATTATGATTAGACAAAGAATTAACTTCACCTTATCAAATGTATCAATATTTATTTAACCAAAGTGATTTAACTTGCGAAAAATTATTAAAATGATTAACTTTTCTTAAAATTGAAGAAATCGATAGTTTACTTAAAAAACATTTCCTATTCCCAAAAGAAAGATTGGCTCAAAAAGTTTTATCTTATGAAATAGTTAAAGATATTTTTGGAAAGAAATATGCTGATGAAGCGCAAACTATTTCAAATATTCTATTTAACAATGATTTTGATTTATTAGCCCTTAAAATAGAAGAATTAGAAAAAATTGAAAAATACTTAAATGTTATAAATGTTGATTTAAATAGTAATTTAATTAATTCTCTTATCGCTAATAAAATTATTCAATCTAAAAGGGAAGCAAGAGAATTTATCAATAATCATTCCTTAAAAATAGATGGTGAAAATATTACTATGGACACTATTTTTTATCCTAAAAATTATCAAAATAAATATGCTTTTTTTAAAAAAGGCAAAAAACAAATTTATTTGATTAAAGCAGTTTAATTCTGCTTAATGCCAAATTAGTTTAATGGTAGAACGGTTGACTCGTAATCAACTAGCACGAGTTCGATTCTCGTATTTGGCACCATATGCTAAAGCAAAAAAAAGAAAAATAAGTTTAACCGCTTATTTTTCTTTTTTTCTTCTTTGTTAAATTTACTACATAATTACATTCTGGATAGTTTTCACAAGCAAAAAATTCACCATATTTGCTTTTTTTAAGAACTAACCTTCCATTGTCTTTAACACAAGTTTTATCTGAATATTTAGGTCTAATGTAATTACATTCTGGATAATTGGAACAACCAAAAAATCTTCCAAATTTAGAACTTCTCTCTAATAAATCTCCTCCTAAATCTCCTCCGTCAAGAGGGCATTTTTCATCCAAAATATTAGTAGTTATAGCTGTTTTTTCTAATAAATCATTTGCTTCATTATAGCTTTTGTTAAATCTGAATCAAAAATCATTCATTACTTCTTTGTAATCTTGTTTATTTTCAGCAATTTTATCAAGCTCATCTTCAACTTTAGCTGTATAACTTTCGTTAATAATTTTTGGAAAACCTTTAAGTAATTTGTCTAAGACAACAGTTCCAAATTCAGTAGGATGCAAATATCCATCAATATTATTAGCATATTCTCTTTCGATAACAATTTTAATAGTAGAAGCAAAAGTAGATGGCCTTCCTACTTTGATAATATCAAGAGCTTCAATCAAAGCTCCTTCACTATATCTTGCTGGAGGTTTAGTGAAATGATTAGAAATTTCGAAATCAATTACTTTAACCTTTTCGCCTATTTTATAGTCTAATACAGTATTGATTTCATCCTCATTTTCATCATCATTATCATCTTTAATAACATAATAACCTTTAAATGTGGTTTGGCTTGTTGAAATTTTAAAAATTAGATCATTTTTCTTAAAGGTATAATTTTTAATTTCTTTGACAGGAGGGCTAATTAAAGCTTTAAGTGTATTTTCGTAAATTAGTTTATAAATCTTATATTCGTAGTCATTTAATGCATATTTTTCTTTAGCTTCATTCGGAGTTAAAGAAATATCAGTTGGTCTAATAGCCTCATGAGCATCTTGATCCCCTGAAAAACCTTTAATTTCGTCTAAAATATATTCTTTACCAAACTTGTTTTCAATATATTTTCTAGCGTTATTAATGAAAACCTCGCTAAGTCTAGTACTATCTGTTCTAGGATAACTTATTAATCCCCCGTCACCATAACCTTCATAAAGTTTTTGAGCAGCATTTTGTGTAACAACAGCACTATAAGGTGATTTTTTATATAAAACAGCTTGTTTAAAAGGTGAAATTAAATTATTTTTTCTAGTTGAAACTTTAATATTTTCTACTATTATTTCCTTAGTTGGTTCCTTTTCTAATTCGCCTCTTATATAGGTTAATTCGTCATTAAATATTCATGATTTTTTGTCAGCTTCGTGATTGGGCATATAAATATGCGCTTTAATTTCTTGATTATTATTTTTTAACAAAGCATCAACTTTAAAATATTCTATAGGTTTAAAACTAGTAATTTCATTTTCTCTATCAACGATTAACTTTAAAGCAATCGATTGCACTCTTCCAGCACTAGGATTTTTTGGCGAATTAGATAATTTATACTTCATTAAATTAGATAACCTAAAACCAATAATACGATCTAACATTCTTCTAGTTTTTTGAGCATTAACTAAATTTTCGTCAATTTTTTTAGGATTATTTATGGCGTTATGAATAGCTTCAGAAGTAATTTCGTTATATTTTATTCTGTAGTATTTATTTTTTATTTTTAAATTATTAACTAAATGTTCACCAATTGATTCACCCTCTCTATCAGGGTCGGTCGCAATGTAAACTATTTTTGCTTTTTTAGAAGCTTTTTTTAAACCATTTACTATTTCTTTTTTTTCTGAATCAATTACATATTTGGGTTCTCAATTTTCTAAATCAATACCTAATCCCATAGTACCGACTGTACTTAGTTTCATAATATGACCAACTGAAGCCATAACATCATATTGATCACCTAAATATTTTTTAATTGTTTCTACTTTATTCGGAGATTCGACTATAACTAATTTATCAGACATAAAAATAAGAATACCACAAAAAAATCTTTTTAGCATTAATATTATTAAATTAAGTTTATTAAATGAACCTTTTTGTTTTGTAATTTGATTTGCAATATTTACATTATATTTTTTTATATTATAATTAACCTGAGTAATTTTAATTACTCCTTGGCTAATTAGCCCAAAAGTCCAAAAGGAGAGTATTTTGAGATACGAAATCATGTTAATTGTCGATCCTAAAGCTGAAGCTTCAATTGGTTTTGAACTTATTGAAGAAGTTTTTGGAAAAGACAATGTTAAAAAGGCTGAAAAGCTCGAAAATACTGATTTAGCATACGAAATAAACAAATCTTTAAAAGCTCAATATTTAATTTTTGAAGTTTTAAGCGAAAATAAATTAATTTCTGAATTTATTCGTCGTAGTAATATCAAAAAACAAATTTGAAGACATCTTGTAATTAATTTAGACAGTGAAAGAGGATTAGGCAAAAAAGCTAAACTTTCGAAAAAAGCATACAAAAATCTACATTCAAGTAAAGAAAATAAAGACGTTAAAAAAACAATTAAACCTGCTAAAAACGATAACTAATTAATTTGTAATTTATGATGAAGGGGGGTGTTTATGAGTTTCAATAAAGTTCTCTTAATAGGAAGAATTAGTAATGAACCAAGAATGTTTGTTACTAGTTCAAATGTTAATTATGTTAGATTTAATATTGCTATTGACAGAAAAAATACAACAAATAATTTAACTGATTATATTCCTTTAACAGCCTGAAGAGAGAGTGCTTCTTTTATAATGAATAATTTAAAAAAAGGCGACTTAATCTTTATCGAAGGTAAATTACAAACTTACTTAAGTAAAGAAAATCAAACCATTTTAGATGTTCAAATAGATAATTTTCAAGCTCTTGAAACTAGAGAACAAAGAGAATTAAGAAGAAACAAACGCCCTAGTTATAATCCTTCTTCAGGGATTAATTATTATCAAAATAATTTTTCAGGTAATTTTGGCAATAATTCTCCTAATGATGAAGAAAATATAGATAAACCAAATGGATTTATCGATTTAACTGATTTGGGATCTTATTCAAATTACGAAAACAATAAAAAAGCCGCTGAACAAATTAAGAAAAATAACGATGTTAGTGATTTTTACGTTGATTATGAAGACGAAGATGAAAATAGCATAGAAACATATTAATTAGGTAATTATGGTAAAAAGAAATAACAAAAAAAATGGTTTTATTAAACGTCGTAAATGTGAATTATGTGAAAATGCAATTAACTATGTTGATTACAAAAATGTAGAATTTTTAGCTAAATTTGTTAACGGAACTGGCCAAATTAAAGTAAGGGCATTGACTGGAACATGCTCAAAACACCAAAGACAAATTTCAAATTCAATTAAAAGAGCACGTTTTATTGCTCTAATGCCATATGCTAAAGACAGAGTTCGTGTTATGAAAAGCCAACAAGCACAACAACGTCAACAATAAAAATACACCTTTTTAGGTGTATTTTATTTTAAAAAAATATAATAAAAATATGAATTTCAAAGAAATATTTATTTGTAATACCGATACTGTCTGTGGCATAGGTGGGCCAGTAAAAAAAGAGACTTTAGAAGTTCTTTATTTTTTAAAAAAAAGACCTAAAAACAAGAAAATAATGATTCTTGTTGGCTCAATTGAACAAGCCAAACAATTCAAAGAATGAAATATGGAAGCTACTAATTGGGCATTAAAATACTGACCAGGAGCATATTCGATCATAGTAAATGGACAAGGTTTTAGAATGCCTAATAATAAAGAACTTTGTGATTTTTTATTAACTAATGGACCAATGTATGTTACTAGTGCCAATATTTCTGGAAAAGAACCTATTCAAATCGAAGATGCAAAAAAAATATTTCCTCAAATTAAAAATATTTACAAATTTAAAGGAAATATAACCAATAAAGCAAGCGAAATATTTGACATAAAAAATAATAAATGAATTAGATAAATTTAAAGTTCAATTTTAATTACTTCAATTAAAGATTTTAAAAGTTCATCTTCTAATTGCTCTAGAAGATTTAATTCTTTTTCTAATTTTAGAACTTCTTCTATTTTTGGCTTAGTGACAGGAGATTTGGGAGCAAAAAGTTCGCAAGTTTCATTAGCTTTCTGAATTGATAATTCATATGTACCAATATTTTTGGCAAGATCAATTGTTTCTATTTTGTCATTAGTTAATAAGGGTCTAAAAATAACTAGATTTGAAGAAGAAGCAATTGTTTGAATTGATTCTAATGTTTGTGAAGCTACTTGTCCTAAATTTTCACCATTTGAAAGAACTTTTATATTAAGTTTATTAGCTAATTTATTGGCAATTCTATAAAAACTTCTTCTCATTAAATTAATTTTATAAGCTTGATTAGATACTAAAGAAATATAGTTCATTAATTTTGCATAATTAGCTAAATATAAAGTGCTTTGTCCTTGATAATTATTTAGAATTTTTAATATGCTATTTAATTTATCAATTGTTTTTTGATCAGTTTGTGGCGGAGAAATAAAAGATAGATAAACTATTTCTAAGCCTCTTTTCATTAATTTATACGCTGCAACAGGAGAATCAATTCCACCACTCATTAAATGTAAAACTCTCCCTGAAATGCCAGTTGGTAAGCCGCCACTAGCTTTTATTTCCTTAGTAAAAACATATGCAAAATCTTTTCTTATTTCTATATTTATAGTCAAATCAGGAGAATTTAAATCAACTTTTAAATGCGGAAAATTAGCTAATAAAATTGCGCCTAATTTCTGATTTATTTCATTTGACGTTAAAAAATAGTTTTTATCTGCTCTTCTTGCGTTAATTTTAAAAGTTTTTATTTTTTCATTTATCAATGTTTTTGCAATATTAACTAAATTATCAAATTCTTTACTAGTTTCAACAACAGGAGAATAGGATTGAATACCAAAAATATACTTTAACTTTTCTAAATTATTTTCAGAATAAGGAATAAACATTCTGTCAAATTGTTTTATAACTATAACTTTAAGAATATTTTTTATATTATGAGCCAATTTTTTAGTAAAGTCATCCCGATTTTTGTGTTTCAAAGTAAGTTCGCCATATCTAATTAAAATTTTGTTATACACTTTTATCTCCTCTTAATGAACTTTACTAAAGAATTAAAAGCAAAATCATACTTTTTAGTAGCTATGTTTTTATCAATTACATCTTTAATAATTATAAATTTATCGTTATTTACATATTCAAAAACATATTTATCATAAATACTTTTAATCATATTAACATATAAATAGTCTTTAAAAATTTTGCTAAATAAATGTATTAAGTTATCAAGAAAAATATTTTTATCATAAGCATCATTATTTTTATTTTTTATTTCATTTTGAACTGAAATAAGCAAATTGAAATTGGCATTATTATTTTCAATTAAATGATAGTTATCTTGCATTCACAAAATTATGTTGTTATAAATAAAATCTATATTTTTCTTATTTTCTAAAACAATTTTTTCCGCAAAAGAATTAGCAATATACTTATTTGTATTATCAATAATATTGCGTATATCGTTAAATGATTTTTTAAGACTATATGCATCATCTAAATTTATATGTTTTTGTCTATAAATAAGGCTTATATGATTATAAACAGAAGTTAGTAAAGAATATAAATCATTAAATTGTTCTTCAGTTAAAAATTGTCTTATCTTAGTAAATTTCTGAATTTTTTCTTCTATGTTAGATAGTAATTTTATTTGCATCTTTCAATAATTTATATACTTTTCTTCTACATAAAGCTTATATTCAATTGAATATATTCCATTTAAAATGTCTTTGATTACTTTAATTGTTCTATTATGATTTTCTTGAACTCAAAGATTTTTTAAACTAATTATTTGACTTTCTAAATAGTTTATTTTATGCATGCTTATATTTAATTGTTTAAGATTGTTTAATTTTTGATCAAGCAAAGTTGTAATGGTATATTCCATCTTTTTAAGCTTATCTACTTTTTCACAAAAAAGATTGATTCTTTTTTCGTTTTCACTTATTAAAATAGCAACATTAGAAATATTTTTTTCAATCTTATCATTTTCAATTTGGTTAGTTAAATTAAATAATTTATTTAATTGATTAAAGCAATATTCATAGGAATTAATTAACTTTTTTTTGTTAGATGTTAAATATTCTCTCAAAAGATTCAATGCGCTAAAAGATACATTAGCAACATTTTCTATAGTGTTTCAATATTTATTTATTTCACCTGTAACATCTTTGTAATCAATATTAATTTCTTCATAATTTTCATGATAATTTCTAATTTTGTTTTTTTCTTTTAAAAGACTAAATATTTTCTTTTTATTAATTAAATCAAGAACAAAAAACTTATACTCATCAAAATCATCTTTTAGTTCATTTATTTTGTTATTAATTTCAAATAATTTTTGTAAATTATCGAAATAAATTGTTTGCTTTAAATTCAATTTTTTTAATCTTTTTAAAGTAGAGTTATACTCATTTTTTGCATTCATGAAACAATTATTTAATGTTTCAATTTCTTTATCAAAATAAGATAATTTTGCATTTCTTCAAAAGATTATAAATAATCCTAAAGCAACTATAAATATGAAGAATACAGCAAAAATAATAAGAAAATATTTAACAGTTAAACTCATAAAAGAATTATATTAATTAATTTAAAAATAATAAAAATTCTCGGATGAGAATTTTTATTTCTTTTCTTTATGAGAAGTTTGTTTTCTACAATTGTTGCAGAATTTTGAAATTTCGATTTTTTCAGGATTATTTTTCTTGTTTTTCTTGCTGATGTAATTTTCATGTTTACATTCAGTACATGCAAGTATAAGCCCTTCTCTTGGCATTTTGCCTCCTATATGTCATTCCAAAAATTAAAAGTAATTATATAAAATTTCTATTTTATTAGGTTATTTTGCTTGCTATTTTTTTTAAATTAATAATTGCTTTTTTAACACTATCATAAGCTGCACTACGCGTTGTAGCAGTAATATTAGCTATTTCTTGATAAGATAAATTTTCATAAAAATATAAATAAAAAGCCTGTTTTTGAGTTTGGGTTAAAAATTCTTTATACTCTTCAAATAGATCTATTAAATAATCTATTTCATCAATATCATTAATTTTGTTCATCTGTAATTAAATCTCTAGTCATTGCATATATAAATTTATCTAAGTCAAATTCTTCTAAATCATCTAATCCTTCGCCTAAACCGATATATTTAACATTTAAATCAAATTCGTCTTTAATAGATAAAATAATTCCTCCTTTAGAAGTACCATCCATTTTGGTAAGAATAATTCCACTTAAATAGGTTATTTCATTAAACGATTTGGCCTGCGAAATACCATTTTGACCAGTGGTTGCATCTAAAACCAATAAGCATTCGTGTGGTGCGTCATTTTGAAATTTTTTTATAACTTGATAAATTTTTTCTAGTTCTTTCATTAAATTAATCTTATTTTGTAATCTACCAGCAGTGTCGATTAACAAAATATCATAATTTTCTTTTTTTGCTTTTTCTAAAGCGCTATAAATAACAGAAGCAGGATCAGCATTTTCTTTAGCAGACTTTACTATATCTGCACCTACTCTATTCGCTCATATTTCTAATTGATTTACTGCGCCAGCTCTAAAAGTATCACCAGCTGCAATTAGAACTTTTTTGCCTTCTTTAACGTATTTATGGGCTATTTTAGCAATTGACGTAGTTTTTCCACTTCCATTAACTCCAATAAAAATGAAGACATTTAATCTATTATCTTGATAATTTAACGATGTATCAACAATGCTATTATTAGTGTAAATAACAAACATTTGATCTGCTACTAATTCACCTATATCTTTAGGATTAGTCAAATTTCTTTTTCTAACTTCATTTTTAATATGAGTAATAATTGCATATACCAAAGAAGAATTAATATCACTCATTATCAAAATTTCTTCTAATTCTTCAAAAAAATCTTCATCAATTTGTTTACTTTTATTTTGTAAATCAAGAATTTTTTGTCCTAAAGAAGATGATTTAGCTAATCCTGTTTTATATTTTTCGAGTTTTTTTGATTCAATTAGTTCTTTTTCTTCTCTTTGCTTAATTTGCTCTTCTTTTACTTTGACATCTTTTTCTTTATCACCAAATAGTTTATTTTTTAAATATTTAAAAAAACCCATAAAACTCCTCATTTTAAAGTATATATTAAATACTTTTATCTTATTTTATTAATTTATTTTATGCGCAGATAAGGTATAATTTTTTAAATTTATACATTGAGAGTTGTGGAGCTTAGTTAGCTTTGAAGCATGCCAACCTACTTTATGCAAGGTGGATAACAAGGGTTTTATACCAACATGTATTTCAAAAATTTATGCCTCCTGCTCATGGAGGCTTTTATGTTGAAGAAAATTCTTTTTACAAGTGAATCAGTAGGAAAAGGTCACCCTGATAAAATTTGCGATCAAATTTCAGATGCAATTTTAGATGGTTATTTAAAAGTAGATAAAAATGCGCATGTTGCTATTGAATCAATGATAAGCGCTAATTTACTCATTATTACAGGCGAAGTTAGCTCAAAAAAACACATAGAAATTCTTCCTATCGTAGAAAAAATAATTTTTAGCTTAGGCTTAAGTGAATGATATAGTAAAGTTCAAAAAATTATTAACATTAACGAACAAAGCCCAGATATTAAACAAGGTGTTATATTAAATGATAATGAAATAGGGGCAGGAGATCAAGGAATAATTTTTGGTTTTGCTACTAATGAAACTGAAACTTTTATGCCTCTGGCTATTAGTATTTCTCATGATTTAGTTAAAAAAGCAGAAGAATTAAGATTGAATCAAAATTCTCCTTTTTCTTCGTGAGCAAAAAGCGATATGAAAAGTCAAGTAACTATAGATTATAGTCATAGCACTCCTATTGTCGACACTATTTTAATGTCTATTCAACACAACGATAATTATGATAAAAATGCGTTTAACAAATTTGTTAAAGAAGAAATAATTAAAAATGTTTTGGATAAATATAACTTAAAAATGCCAAAAAAAATCTATATTAACACCACAGGAAAATTTGTTATAGGCGGACCACAAGGAGATACTGGTTTAACTGGTAGGAAAATTATTGTAGATACTTATGGTGGTGCTGCGAAACATGGTGGAGGTGCTTTTAGCGGTAAAGATGGCACTAAAGTTGATAGATCAGGCGCTTATGCAGCTAGATGAATTGCCAAAAATATTGTTGCTGCAGGCATAGTTCCTAAAATTGAAATACAAATTTCTTATGCCATCGGAATAGCTAAGCCAACATCTATTTTTGTTGATACTTTTGGTTACAAAAACGGAGAAATTGATAATAAAATCATAGATTGCATAAAATCAATTTTTGATTTAAGACCAGCTAGTATTATTAAAAATTTAAATTTGAGAAATCCTATTTTCGAACAAACTGCTGCTTTTGGGCATTTTGGAAGAAATGATCTTGACTTGCCTTGAGAAAAATTAAATAAAATTAACGAGATTAAAAAATTTTTTAATACAAATTAATTCTCTCTTCGATTTATAAAAGACATCAGCGCAGTAAATGTAATATCGATTTTATTTGTACAAATAAAATTTTATATATTAAAATATTTCTATAATTAATAGTATGCAAAGGAGAAAACATGGATGTAATTAATGTTAATTCTTTTAAACCAGGCATAACTTTTGAAGATGGTTGCGAAATTTTTGTTGTTTTAGATGCTCAACATTCAAAACAAGGAAGAGGACAAGCTAACGTTAAAGCAAAAGTTAAAAATTTAAGAACAGGCAGCATAACTATTAAATCATATACTGGTGGCGATAAGGTAAATAAAGCTCACATTGACAAGAGACCTATGAATTTTCTTTATTCTGATGGAGAAAATATTATTTTAATGGATAATGAAACTTATGAACAAATTGAAATTCCTGTTAAAAATGTTGAATGAGAATTAAACTTTTTAAAAGAAGGTTCAATTGTAAAAATTAGAAAATATAACGAAGAAGTTCTAGATATTGAATTAGATGCTAACGTTACTTTACAAGTAGTTAGCGCTCCAGATGCAGTTAAAGGAAATACAACAACTAATCCACAAAAAAAAGTTCAATTGGAAACTGGTTTTGAAGTAGAAACACCAATGTTTATAAAAGATAATGATTTTATCATTGTGTCCACTGAAACAGGCAAATATGTTGGTAAAGGTAACAAATAATAATGAATTACGTTACTGTTAATTACTCAGTTAATCAATCATATTCCATTTCTAAATATACTTTTGTTCAATTAGTCAATAATTGTATTAATGACACATCATTTATCAAATTATCATCTGAACCTAAAATAGTATTAATCAAGAAGAAAAATAATGTTGGCTTTATTATTAATATAGAGATTAAAAAAGGAAAAAATATTTCTACAGTGATTAATAATTTTATTAATGAATTAGAAATGCGTTTTTTGTCTCTTTTAGATTTAAAACCTGCTTCAATTAAAATCTGTTTCAACGGAACGTATTAAAAAGTTTAAAATCAGCAAACTTTTTTTATTTTTTCTTTTGTTTATAATAGATAAAAACGGGGGTTTAGTATAATGGCATTACTGCGGTCTCCAAAACCGTTTATAAGGGTTCGAATCCTTTAACCCCTGCCATTTTTTATTTACTTCATATTAACCAATAAAATAAAAAATACTGCTACTTATTTGCAGAAAAAACAAATAAAATTTGTTTGATAGTAGGAACAGTTACTATAAATTAGATAATTAAGATTAACTTATATAATTAATATGACAAGATAGAAGGAGAAATCAATGAAATTAGTCAAAGTTGAAGCAATTGGTTTTAAATCTTTTGCTGATCCAATTTCTCTTAAATTTGATGGTGGAGTAGCAGGCATTATTGGGCCTAATGGTTCTGGTAAATCTAACATTAATGATGCTATCAAATGAGTTCTAGGCGAAAGAAGCGCTAAAGAATTACGTGGTGATAATATGGAAGATGTTATTTTTGCAGGTTCAAAAACTGCAAAAGCAATGAACAAAGCAGAAGTAACATTAACTTTTGATAATCGTGATGGTCAAAGCAATTTACCACACCAATTTATAACTATAAGTCGTGTTCTTGAAAGAGGCAAAGGAAACACCTATTATATTAATGGTGAAATTTGTAACCTTAAAGATATTAAATCAATAGCAATGGAAACTGGTATTGGTAAATCTTCTCTTGCAATTATTTCTCAAGGAACAGTTAGCGACATAGCTGAAGCAACAAATGAAGAAAGAAAAGCTATTTTTGAAGAAGCCGCCGGAGTTTCTAAATTCAAATTTCAAAAAAGAGAAGCAACTGTTAAGTTAGAGAAAACTCAAAATGGCCTTGATAAGGTTAATGCCGTTATTGCAGAAATTGAACACAATTTAACTTCATTAAGAAAAAAAGCAGAAAAAGCAAGACAATTTATTGCCTTGAAAGATCAACTTAAACAAATTGAGGTAGGACTATTAGTAGATAGAATTTCTGTTTTCGGTGAACAATTCAGTACTTTACAAGCAGAATTAGAAGGCGTTACCGAAACTCAAACTGACTTAGAAAATAAAATAGCTACTTTCAATCAAAAAATAAATATTACTCAATCTTCGCTTGCTGATGAAAATAATACTGCTAGGGAACTTTCAATTAAAATTGATGAATTAACTAAGAGAATACATCAATTAGAAATTAATTTAGCTGTTGAAAACGAACGTAATAAAAATATAATTGATGGTTTAACTAAAGCAAGTGCTGAAGAAATAGCTGCTTCTTATCGTGAGTTAATAGAATCTAATGCACAAAAGATGAAAACTTACGATTCGGATATTGTTAATCTTAATAATGCAATCACAGAAAAAGAACAAGAATCAGAAAATATCTTACAAAAAAGTAATGAAGTTAATATTTTAATTACCAAAAAAGCTACTGAAATTACTAAAATACAAACCCTACTAAATAATTTGTTACAACAAAAAGAAAATTTAGGTTTAGTCTCTAAAGGAACAAAAAATATTTTAGAAAACAAAGCCTATTTTGGTAAAGCATTAAAAGGAACAGTTGCAGATTTAATTAAAGTTGATAATGAATATCTTATTGCTATTAACGCAATTTTAGGTCCTTCTGTACAAAATCTTGTTGTTGATAAATCAGAAACAGCTGTTAAAGCAGTTAATTTCCTTAAAGATAATAATGGGGGAAGAGCTACTTTTATACCGCTAACTTCAATTCAACCTAAATATGTTAGGGATGATTTATTATTAGCTATACAAGGGCATCCTGGCTATGTTGGAGTAGCTAAAGATTTAGTTCAAATAGCTCCTGAATTCGATATATTGGTCAAATTTTTACTTGGTAATATTATCATTACAAGCGATATTGAAAGCGCTGACAAAATTTCTAAAGTTTTAGAACATCGTTATATGGTTGTTTCTCTTGAAGGAGATATTGTTAGAACTGGCGGTGTAATAACTGGTGGTGCTCAACAAAATATGCAAAGTATTTTAGGCCTTGATGAAAAAATAGAACAATTAAAAAATGCATTGCCTGGAATTAAAGTTGAATTACAAAATCTCGAAGCTAAACAACATGAACTTATAAATGGTAGAAATAATTTAATTAACTTAATCAATAATACTAAGCAACAATTAATTATCTTAAGAAATAAGAGATTAGATGCTCAAAAGTTATACGACGAATATAATGTTAGATATAACGAATTAGGAAATAAAAAACTCATCATTGATGAAATTAAAATTAATGAACAAAGTGAAATTATTAGTAAAGAAAAACTTGAAAGTGAATTGCTAAGTTTACAATCACAATTACACGCAAAGCAATCTAATATTCAAAGTTTATCTTACGATATTAAAGTATTCGAAAGAACAAGAAACGATTTTCAGGATAGTTTAAACAAATTTAATAAATCGTATGCAGATAAACTTGCTAATAAAGAAAAAGCAAAAATAATTCTTGATCAATCAAGAGAACGTTTAGTATCAGAATATAAAATGACTTTTGAAAGCGCTCAACTCGAATTTAAATTAGAAATTGACGCTAATGAAGCAGAAGAAATAGTAAAAGATCTAAGAGAACAAATTGTAAAATTAGGATCAATTGATATTGAATCTCTTGAAAAATTAGTAGAAGAAGAAGAAAGATACAATAAATTGTCAGCAGATGCTAAAGAATTGAGTGATGCTAAAGATGCTATTGTTAGTGCTATTTCTGAACTAGATAAAATTATTATAAGCAGATTAACTACTCTTGTAGAAGAAGTAGATAGTGAATTTAATAATGTATTTAAAACAATGTTCGGCGGTGGACAAGCTAAATTATTTTTCGATAATCCAAAAGATATACTTAACTCTGGAGTCGATATTCAAGCTCAACCTCCGGGAAAAAGCATTAAAAATCTTAAACTTTTTTCAGGTGGAGAAAAGTCACTTATCGCAATATCATTATTGTTTGGAATTTTAAAAGCAAGACCTCTTCCTCTCTGTGTTTTAGATGAAGTTGAAGCAGCCTTAGATGAAGCTAATGTTGTTCGTTATGCTGAATATTTACAAGAATTAAAAGAAAAAACGCAGTTTCTTGTAATTACTCATAGACATGGAACAATGAGTAGAGTAAATTCACTTTTTGCTGCTACAATGCAAAATAGAGGTGTTACTACTTTCTTTAGTATTTCCATGGATGATGCTAAAAAACTAGTAGATGATGAACAAAAAGATGTTGAAGATCTTGAAAAAGGTAAATTAGCAAAAATTCATGAAGAAGAAATGAATTCAAGAGATGTTTAATATTTATAGAATAATAAAAAATGCTACGTAAATTAGCATTTTTTATTCAACAAAACTTGTTTTAAAATTACCTATAACGTTATTTATGTTTTTAACTCTTATTCAAAGGGTTTTATCAATTATTTTTAAATCTCTTAATAAACTTCTTGATTCTAATAATAATATGGTTGTTTCTATTTTATAAATTTCTTTTCCTGTATATCCACTTGTTGCTTTAGTAATTGTATAAGCATGTCAATATTCAATGGCTCTAAAATAAGCAATCACTTTTGAAGGATCCGCACATGATATTTCTATTCCGACTTTTTTATATTTAGGATAAAGTAATCCAACAAGACCGTTTGCTATGAATATATAAAAAATAGTTGAAAACTCTCTCATGCCAACAATTGTTTTGGCCTCATGATTTATTACATAAATTGGGTTGCCGTTATCTAAATAACCTTTTATCATAACTGCTGGTTTGTGAGGATCAACAATGCTATAAATTACTAAAAATATTAATGAGCTAGTGAAAGAAACTACCATCAAGATACTTGAAACACTTTTCTTTTTCTTAGTTGTAAAAAAATAAGCTATAAAATCTGATCCACCGGTAGATCCCCCACTTTTTCAAGCCATTGCTATAGCAACTCCTAGAAACATTGAACCAATTAATCCATTAATAAAAATTGGTCATGTTACGGGATTTTCAGCCACTATTTTTACTCCATTTTCAACAACTTCAATTGTTTCCTTTCATCCTGGAGCTACATTAAAAGTTGAAGTAATAAAATGATTGACTGGCTCATAAGTAAATATGGCATTAGTTACTATTTGAGAAAACATAAATCCTAAGGACATTAATAAGAAACTTTTCTTAATTTTTAACTTTACTCTAAAAAAAGATTTAGTTTTTTCAAATTGTAAACCCACAATTATAAAAAGAGGAATATTAACAATAACATAAATTAAGGCAAATAATTTATTAATATCACTTCAATGTGGTTTTACTAATAAAACAGTTAAAGTGGGTATACCTGTAAATCCGCTTGGTATTGTATTTGCCTTCGCTAAAAAAGCATTCACCCCAAAATTAAATATTAAAGCAGCTAAAAAAACTAGTATTACTCTTTTTGATCAAAGTTTAATATTTTGTTTTTTGACTTCCTTATTTTTGCTATTTAATTTTCTAAAATTGTATTGGCCCATTTCAGTCATATTTATATCAACATCACATATTCTAAATGGTTCTCATTTTTCATTATCAGGATCATAATTAGGGTCTAAATTTAAATTATTTGGTTTCTTATTCTGCTTAAAAAAATTTACAATTTTTTGCCCTTTTTGATTAACATTTTTCATAAGTGTATTAATTATAAATATTAAAAAAATATACTATATAAAAATTTTTTATATTTTTTAAGTTCAAATATCTTAATAGTAATATATATCAGCTAATCCAGTTATCATGTTTGCTCCAGATTTAATTAGAAATGTATTACCGTCATCTAAAGAATAACCTGGATAACAATAAACTTCTTTACCTACATTAGCGAAAGATAATGCTAAATTGATAATTCCAGAATTATTTTTTGCGCTATAACAAATTAAATATTTACATAATAGTGAAATTAAAACATTTCTTTCTCTATAGCGTTCTAATTTGGGATTAACATTGGGAGGGTACATACTTATTAGCAATTCTTTTTCATCAATTATTTCCTCATTATTAAATCCTATTCCATTTGCTAAAGGGAAAATGATATTTCCTTCTTTTTCTCTTCATTTTTGAATAATATAAGCATCCAAATTTTTAAAATTTGTAGTTACTAAAGTATTATTTTTAACTAATATTTCAATATTATTTTGAATATTATTCTTGCAAATATCATTATCGTAATCTGCTGTTAAACATATTTTATTATTTTTTAATAATTCTAAATTTCCTTTATAAAAAAGAACATATGGAGAATATTTAACAATTTTTAAATCACTAGGATAATTATCATCCAAAACCGTTATATATTCTATATTTTGTTTTTCTAACTCTAACAAGAATTGAGTTAATTCTGCTTTATTAGTTTCCTCCTTATTTCTTAAAGCATAATAAATATCTTTTATATTACCTTTATATTTTCATGTTAAATAAACTAACGTTTCTTCCATTTCTTCTTAATTTAATTTGATATAGAAAAATTCTAAAAATAAACTTAATGTAAACTAAAATGATGAAAGTTTGCTTCAATAAAAAACTAAAAGAGCGTGAGTTACTCTTTTAGTCTATCTAATTTTTTCTTTCTGAATAAACAGAGGCATATGTACGATTTCTACGTTTTTCAAATTTTACATATCCTTCGATTAATGCATATAAAGTATCATCTTTACCAATTCCTACATTTGTTCCAGGAAAAATTTTTGTTCCTCTTTGACGAAAAATAATTGATCCTGCAGTACAAAATTGACCATCACCAAGTTTTATACCTAATCTTTGGCCGCGACTATCACGTCCATTTCTAGTGGAACCACCAGCTTTTGTGTGTGCCATTTCGTATTAACCTAGAATTTCTTTAATTTCAACACGAGTATATGGTTGGCGATGACCAAGTTTTCTTTTATGAGTAGATTTTGGATTATGACGGTAAACTACTATTTTTTTAGCTTTGCCTTGTTTCTTGATGATACCTGTAACTTTTGCATTAGTAACATATGGGCGACCAATTTTATTATTTATTAATAATACTTTGTCAAATGTAACTAAATCGCCCTCTTTGCCTTCGATTTTTTCAATGAAGATTGTTTGCCCTTCATTTTTAATTAAAATTTGTTTGCCTCCAGTTTCGATTATAGCCGTCATGCTATAAACCCCCTGTTTTTTGTGGCTCATCTTTAAGGTGATAAAAAATATACTTAAACCTTTTTAGAATGGTTACAAAAGTAACTTTACTATTATATAAATTTATAAGAAAAAATTAAATAATTAACTGCTAATAATAGTAATAAATAGTTTTAGAATTGTTATTTGAAGAATTATCATTACTTCATTTAAGAGAATTATCTTTTGTTTTTACTTCACCGTTTGAAGAAGAAAACATTTTTATAATATTTGAAATAGTGGATATTCCTGAAAAAATTACTGGCGCTAAAGTTACAAATGTAGTTACTATTGATCCACCACTAATATTAGCTTCTTCTTGCTTATTAAGTTTTTTAAAATTATTTTTATCCATTATCCTCCTTTTTGTATTTCTTAATTATCAAATGGATAATAAAATTAAAAAAATAGACTTAATGTAAATAAAAATACTATAAGTCTATTTTTTATTTGTTGTTACAACTACTAATGATGGTTTAATAACTCTTTCATATAATTTATACCCTGGCGAATTTACCTTAATAACAGTATTATTTGGCAAACTATCATCTTCTTTTAATTCAACAATTTTGGATGAAAAATGATCAAATTCCTTATTTACTTCTGGTCATATTTCTATTAAACCATTATTATTCAAAATATTATCTATAAGAGATAAAACCATTTTAAATCCAAATACATAATTTTTTACGTCATTATTAGAATTATTTTCGCCAGTAGATATTGCACTTTTAAGTGTTGAATAAGGCTCTAAAAATTCTTCTAAAAATTTTTGCAGTGCATATTTTTTAATGTTAGCTAATTCCTCTTCAGGCATTGTAAATTTTTCTATTATTTTCGACTCTTTAGCTTTTTTAACATCATTAATAGCTAATCTTAATTGATTTTCTGTATGAGCAAGTTTTTTATTTAAAATTTCTATAGAACTTTCTTTAATATTTAAGTTGTTTTTTAATTCCTTTAAATTAGATTTTAATTCTACTAATTCAGCTGGTTTATAATCTAAAATATTAATTTCAAAAGTTAGAACTTTATTATGAAATTGTTTGTCTTTTTTATCATTATTTTTATGATTAATAGTCAATTGATTAACTAAATTTTTACCAATTAATAAATTGCTGTATAAATCTGCTTTATTTTCTGTTAGAACTAATTCTTCTTTTTCTCTACAATATTTTTCTATCACTTTCTTATTTTCATCATATACTTTAAGATCAAACTTTATAAAGTCTCCCTTTTTATAGACAAATAAATAATTTTCCATTAATTATTCTCCTTGCATTTTTCTTCTATTAGCTCTTCTAAAGCTTCTAGAGCAACTAATCCTTTTTTATAATCCATTCTCTTTGTTCCAACTATTGAAATTTCTCTAATTTTTGAATTAGCATGAATTTTTTTACTAATAATTGCTGAATTATCATCACCTATAGCTATTTTAATATTATTATCTTCATCATTTTTATGTTCAGATTCAATTGTTTCTCATATTGATTTATTTTCAATAATATCAAGTATTTTTACTAAATTTTTCCTTTCAATTTCTTCAGCTAAAATTAATTTATCTTTACCATAGACAAAATTTTTTTGTTCAACTTGGAAATTAAAAATATTTTCAACAAAACTTTGAATTAATTCTTCGTAATTTTTAATTGAAACTGACAAAATATCTTTTAAATCAGTAACTAAATTTTTTAATTCGGTTAATCTTGCATCAATTAATCTTTCTTTAAAAATTCTTATTGCTATTCTTAAATCTTCCATTTTGACCATTTTATTGGTCAAATTCATCATTTTAGAAAACACTTTTCCATTTGAATCAACCAAAATAATAGTTGCTTTAGTTTCATCAAGAGGAACTAAACTAATTGATTTTAACAAATCATCTTCATTAGTTTCAGAAGTAACTAGGGCAAAATTAGTAATTTCATTTATAAAATTTACCCCTTCGTCTAATGTGTTGTCAATTGAATTTCAACGTTTTGAAAAAATGTCTTTCATTTTGTTTTTTAGTTTATTTTGATTTTCTGAAGCTAAATTATTGATATAAAATTGATAACCGTTTTTTGAAGGTATTCTTCCGCTAGATTTATGATTTTTGATTAATAAATTGTTTTGTTCCAATTCATTTAAAATGTAACGTACTTTTGCAGACGAAATATTTAGTTTATATTTTTCTACCAATAATTGGGAAGAAATAGGTTCTCCTAATTCTATATACGTTTCAATAGCATATTTAAGAATTAAATTTTTTTCAGCATCATTTTTCTTTCTAGACATAAAAAAAATTATACTTTATTTAGCAGAATTTAATAGTTCTCTGCTAAATATTTTTTACAGAAAATTAAATAATAAAAAAGCCTTAAGGCTTTTTTATTATTTTTGATTTTTCTTTTGTTGGCTTTTGGCAAAACGTTGGTTAAATTTGTCTATCATACCTGTTGCTTTAGTTTTGGTTCTATCACCGGTATAAACTACGTGGCAGCCCGAGCAAACATCAACTGTAAATTGTTTTTTAACTGATTTGAATTGAAATTTTTTACCGCATGTTTGGCAACTAACTTCAACATCATAATAATCTGGATGAATATTTTTTTTCATAATATTTCCTTAATAAAAACTATTTTGAATAAAACTCTATAACGTAGTTTTCTTTAATTTCAGTATGAAGTTCGTTTCTTTCAGGCAATCTATCGAATTTGATAGTAAATTTAGTTTTATCAACTGATAATCAAGGAGAAGAAACTTTGGTTTCTAAAGCCTTAACAATTTCAGTATTTTTTTGTGATTTTTCTTTTAAAGAAATGATTGAACCAACATTGATTTTCATTGAAGGAATATTTGCTTTATGACCATCAACTTCAAAATGCCCATGATTTACCATTTGTCTTGCTTGTTTTCTCGTTGAAGCAAAGCCTGCACGATAAACTAAATTATCCAAACGACTTTCCAATAATTGCAATAAATTGGTTCCTGCAACACCTTTAATCTTAACAGCGTTTGCATAATATTTTTGCATTTGTTTTTCATTAATTCCGTATAAAAATTTTACTTTTTGTTTTTCATACAAGTGAAGGCCATAGTCTGATAGTTTAACACGTTTATTACCATGTTGTCCTGGTGCATAAGCTCTTTTTTTGCCTTTGGAAAACTCTTTACCTGTTTCTAAAATTGAAAAACCATAACGACGAGATTTTTTAAAAACTGGACCAGTATATCTACTCATGTTTCCTCTTTCTGCATAAAACATAAAAAGGGGAATACTCTAAATAGAAAATAAAATTTTAATGATTTCAGATATGCAGCAATCTTACTTTCAAATCTTTAAATGAAATGTTATTTTTAATATCTATGTATTCCTGCTGTAATATGCCAAATAATTATATATCAATTTAAAAATTCAAGTTTAAATAAAATTGTAATATCAAGCGATAAAATAGCTTTATTTGGTTTATTTATTATTTTGAAAATATTTACTATTGCTTAGTTTAATCAATTCATTAATCAAGAATTTCATATATCTAAAATCTTTAAGCTTACTTATTAATGAATCATTAGAAGTTTTGTTAATGTATATGTCAAATATTAATTCTTCACTTAGTAAATCATAAGAAATTAAAATATTGTTTTGTTTGTTTGTCTTGAGAACAAATAAATAAAGAAAATGCCCTTCATTTTTATGAGTTAAAAGACAATTATTACAGTTGCCGCTAGAATAAGTTAATTCATAGCTTTTTTCGCTAATGAGATTTTTTTTATCTATTGAAATAAATTCCAAATTTTTATTCTCTGTTATTTTAGAATCTAAAAACTGATGAACTAATAGACAAAATTGATTCAATTGTTTTTCTAAAATCTTTACTTTATAAGTTTTTCTATAGAATTTATACATTCTTTCATTAAGATAATTTATTTTATACGAGAGCATATTATTATTGTCTTTATAGAAAGAAAGCATTTTAATAATTAAAAGTAAAAAATAATAATTATTACCAATCTTTTCTTCAATATCTAATTTGTTGAATATATCGCTAAAATAGTGTTTTTTATCAAATATAACTAGTGATTTGGATTTTATTTCTTCATTTAAATTGACACAATAATTTTGTAAAAATAATTTTCTGTTTTTTTCAAATAAGGAAGGAGAAATAAATTCTTTTTCTAAAGAAACAAAATTGATAATATCGCTATTCGAAATAACAATATTCTTATTTTTTAAATCCAAATTCAAATCTTTATAACTATTTAGAAAATAGTCTATATACAAATATTTCAACTTATTAAAACTTACTTTAAAAAATCTATTGTCAATTTTTAAGTATAAACTATATTTATAATATTTATCTACCTTGATGATCAAGTCGTTTTCATTATGTTTAATATATTTGTTATAAGTTCAATTAACAGCAAAAAAATTATTCTTATTTTCTCTTTTAAAAGGGTTTTTAAATAACTCAAAAACAAATTGATTAGTAGTTTTATCAATTAATTTTACATTTAACAAATTAAAATATTGTTCTAAATTAGCAGCAAATGTTGTATTGCTTTTTCAAAAAACTCTGTTTGTTTCCTCTAAAAAACGTTTAAAAAAAACATTATCTACTATTTTTACATTTTTTAATTGTTCGTTTCTGTTTTTTGCAGAAGAAAAAATATCATTAACTAAATTATTGTTGTAAGAATCTATAAATTCAATAATAGTTTCATGATTAATATTATTAGTTAATAGTTTAATAAATTTCTCTTTAATATTAATTTTTAAACGCAATAGAATATTAATTTTATTTGTTTCTTTTTGAATAGTTTTATTTACATAAAAGTCTATTTCAAAAGGAAGTTTATTAGTATAAAAATTGCCTACTTCTCCTTGTTTATAGATATATACATTGAAATAATTTGCAAATAGACTTATAAAATTACTAAATGTTTTATCTTCAATTTTATTTTGTCCAGAAGTTATTAAAAAAGAGTAATTTTCATTCGAAAATTTCTTTTTAAAAAAATTAAAAAATTCAGAACAAAAATTGCTTATTGCATTTAAAAAATCTGTTTTATTTGAATAATCATGCAAATAAATTGCATTATTTATTAACTTTAATTTAACTTTTTTATTTATCAAATCTCTAGAATAATAAAATGAATTTTTTACTTCTTCTTGTTCCATATTCGCCTGTTTTATAAGTTATTATCATCTAAATTAATATTTTTATTTGTATTATCTATATTATTAGCATTTTTAATAATTTCAACTGCTTGTATATATTCATTTTCTTTTAGATTTATTAACTTGACTCCTTTGGCAGATCTTCCTGATACACTTATATCTTCAATTTTAGTTCTTAAAGTTATGCCAGAATTAGTTATTAAAAGTAATTCATCTTGCAAATTCACAAATCTTGCAAAAACAATATTGCCCGCTAATTCAGCATTAATTCCTTTAACGCCCTTACCGCCACGCTTAATTAATCTAAATAACTCATGATCAGTTAGCTTACCAAATCCTTTAGAACCTATAGTTAAAACATAAGCTCCTTCATTTGAAGACGAAGAAGAAACTACATATTCATTTTCATTTAGACTAATTCCTTTAACTCCTGTAGCAGTTCTACTTATTGGTCTAAAATCCTTTGCTTCAAATTTAACTACTCTATCTGTATTATTTGCTAATAAAACCAATTCTTCATCACTTAGTATTGAAGCTCTTATTAATTCATCATTTTCTTGTAAATTGAAAGCCAATTTACCATTTGAATTAATTCTTTCATACTCACTTAAAGAAGTTTTTTTAATAATTCCTTTTTTAGTCGTTGTGAATAAATATTTAGTACTTTCATACTTATCGATAGGTAAAATAGAAATAATTTTTTCTCCTTCTTTTGAATTTAAAGAAGGAATAATATTTACAAAAGCAATTCCTTTCGATTGTTTAGATAAATCAGGAATTTGATGCGCTCTTATACGGTAAACTTTAGCAAAATTAGAAAATAAAAGCAAATCTGTATGTGTAGTTGTAGTTAAAATAGAACTAATATCATCATCGTCATAAGTTTTCATTGTGCTTTGTCCAACACCACCTCTTTTTTGACTACGATATTCTTCCAAATCAATTCTTTTAACAAAACCTTTAGATGAAGTGGTAATAACAATATCTCTTTGTGGAATTAAATCTTCATCCGAAATTGAAGCTTCTATTTCTAAATTAATTTGTGTTCTTCTTTTATCAGTATATTTGTTTTTAATTTCATTTAATTCAGAAACTATTAAGTTAATTAAAGCCTCGTGATTTGATAAAACGAATTGAATTTTATTAATTTCATCTCTTAAAATTTTCATTTCATCTAGCATATTGTCAATTGCCAAATTAGTTAAACGTCCTAAACGCATATCTACAATTGCCTTTGTTTGCTTTTCACTTAAATCGAAATTTTTTGCTAGATTAATTTGTGCATCATTGTCATTTTTTGATGCTTTAATAATTTTTATTACTTGGTCAATATTTTCAACAGCAATTTTTAAACCTTCTAAAATATGTAATTTATCTTTTGCTTTTTGTAAATCAAAATTAAGTCTTCTAGTAACTACTTCTTCTTGGTGAGATAAATATATTTCAAGAGCAGATTTTAAATTCAACAATTTAGGTTCACCATGGACTAAAGCTACTAAATTAGCATTGTAATTAACTTGCAAATTTGTTTGTCTATAAAGTTTGTTAAGTAAAATGTATGGATTATATCCTTTTTTAACATCAACTACTATTCTTATACCTTCTCTTGATGATTCATCTCTTAAATCAGAAATACCTTCAATAGTTTTATCTTTTACTAATTCTGCAATTTTTTCGATTATTGATGTTTTTTTGACTTCATAAGGAATTTCGGTAACGATAATTTTGCTTTTACCGTTTTGATATTCTTCAATCTTTGCAATTGATCTAACTGTAATTGATCCCTTACCTGTTTTATAAGCATTTTTTATTCCTTCATTACCAAGAACAACTGCTCCTGTAGGAAAATCTGGTCCAGGAACGAATTCCATCAACTCTTCAACTGAAATTGAAGGATTTTTAGCTAAATTTATTACAGCGTCAATAGTTTCACCTAGATTATGTGGAGGAATAGAAGTTGCCATACCAACTGCAATTCCTGAACCTCCTGAAACTAATAAGTTAGGAAATCTAGCAGGTAAAACAACAGGCTCTAATTCTGTAGCATCATAGTTATCTACAAAATCCACGGTTTCTTTTTTAATCCCTTCAAGCATTTCACCAGCCAATTTAGACATTCTCGCTTCAGTATAACGCATTGCAGCAGCTTCATCACCATCAATAGAGCCAAAATTACCATGTCCGTCAACTAGAGGATAACGCATTGAAAATTCTTGTGCCATTCTAACCATTGCTTCGTAAACAGAAGAATCTCCGTGGGGATGATATTTACCTAAAACATCACCCACTATTCTGGCGCTTTTTCTATGTGGAGAGTTGTAATATATACCTAATTCGCTCATATCATAAAGAATTCTTCTATGAACTGGTTTAAGACCATCGCGAGCATCTGGCAAAGCACGAGAAACAATGACGCTCATTGCATATTCTAGAAATGAATTTTTCATTTCTCTATGTACATAAACTGGATTAATGCCATTAATTGCTTCAGTTAGAATTTGAGATTGAACTTTATACTCTTCTTTATTTTGCGGAATTATTTCTTCGTCTTCGTTTTCAATTACTTCTTTTTTTTCTTCTTTTTTAAAGGCAACAAATAAGTCATCATCTGGAATGAAATTTTCATCCAGTTCTTTTTTTTCTACCGCTTTTTCTTTTTCATCATCAAGACTTGCAAATACCATAAATTACTCCTATTTTTTACCGTAAAAGTATATATAATTTTACCATAATAAAGAATTTTGGGCCATTTTTACTATTAATATTAATAGGAGAAGCATGAAAAAAGTAAGAACTCGTTATGCGCCTAGTCCTACTGGTTATTTACATATAGGCGGAGCTAGAACAGCATTATTTTGCTATCTTTTTGCAAAACACTTTAATGGTGATTTTGTTTTTAGACTTGAAGATACTGATATTAAAAGAAATGTAGAAGGAGGAGAAAAAAGTCAATTAGATAATTTAAAATGACTAGGTATTATTCCAGATGAAAGTCCTTTAAATCCTAATGAAAAATACGGCAAATATAGACAAAGCGAAAAATTAAAACGCTATAGAGAAATAGCTTCCTTACTATTAGAAAAAAAATTAGCCTATAAAGCGTACGATAACAATTATGAATTAGAACAACAAAAATTAGAATCAGATGCAAAAGGCATTCCTTCTTTTAGATATGACAGATTTTGGCTTAAAATAAGCGAAGAAGAAAAAATTAAAAGAGATAAAAATGGTGAGTTTTCAATTCGCTTTGCTATGCCAAAAAATAAAATATATAGTTGAAACGATATAGTAAGAGGACCTATTTCTTTTGAAAGTAAAGATATAGGAGATTGGGTTATATTAAAAAGCGATGGTTTTCCTACATATAATTTTGCAGTTGTAATAGATGATTTTGATATGCAAATAACTCACATTTTAAGAGGAGAAGAACATATCACTAACACTCCTAAACAACTAGCTATTTACGATGCATTAAATTGAGAAAGTCCAAAATTTGGACATATGACTATCATTACTAATATGGAAGGTAAAAAACTTTCTAAAAGAGATTTGTCGCTAAAACAATTTATTGAAGATTATCGTAATGAAGGCTATATGCCAGAAGGTATTTTTAATTTTCTTTCTCTTCTTGGTTGAACAGATGCTAATAGTAGAGAAATGATGACCAAAAATGAAATTATAGAAGCTTTTGATCCTTATAGATTAAGCAAAAGCCCTACAAAATTTGACATAGTTAAAATGCAATGATTTTCTAAACAATATTTTAAACTAGCAACAAACGAAAAATTATTAGAATTATTAGACTTGGAAAATAACGAATGAAATAATCTTTTTATCTCAACTTTTAAAGAAAATGTATATTCTCTAAATCAATTGAAAACGTTTTTAAATGATTATACAAACGTCAGCGAACAAAATAGCCCTATTCTTAATGAAAATGAATTAGATTTAGTAAAAACATTTAAAAAGATATTAAATGAAAAAACTTTCACCGTTGAAAATATTCAAGAAGCAATAAACCAAACTAGCTTAATAACAGATAAAAAAGGTAAAAATCTCTTTATGCCTATTAGATTAGCAACAACTTATTCTCAACATGGTCCTGAATTGGCAAAAGCTATTTATCTATTTGGTGAAAAAATAATTAAAGAAAGATTGAACAAATGAAAATAAAATTCCACTCAATTGCTGATCATTCTAACGGCAATGATAAAATAGAACCTATTATTATAGATTTTGAAATTGAAGCTACTTATGAATCATTTCAAGATGACGAAGGACAAATTTTTGACGTTTATTCTTTTATTGATCCTGGAAATAATTTTAAAACTAGACTAGAATTTGGTTTGACAAATATGAACATTTATACAGGAGAATATACTTTAAATATTAATACTTCAAAAGATGAATTTTGCGAAATTATCGATTCAAAAAATAACTTCAAATATCAATTAATCACTAGAGGACAATATATAGCTAAAAAAGAAAAAAATAAGGAAGTTAATTATCAACTTTTTGATGCTAATGAAATTTTACTAGGAACATTTAATATTGTAGTAAGTGAAATTTAAAAAAGAATTAGTTTTTTCTAACTAATTCTTTTTTAAGCTGTTTGTGCTTTTTGTGCACGTCTCAATGCACGAGCTTGTTCTAATTGTAATTTATGAACTCTTTTTTCAGAACGTTCTTTATTTTTTCTTCGTGTAACTTTTCTCATGCTTTCCTTACAAGATATAAATAAACTTACTTTCAATATTTTAACATAATTAAATTTTTTACATCAAACATATATGTCTATTTTATAGGTTAATAAGTTTAAAAATTAGAGAAAGTAGCAATATATCATTTAGGTAAAATATTTAAAGAATCAATTTGACTTATAATGATAAAAATTACTATTAAAATGACAAATAAAAAAATCAAATAATCTCTTCAATTTCAAACTAAATGACGATATTTAGTTCTTTTAGCATAAGGATCATATCCCCTTGTTTCCATAGCGTTAGCTAAATCCTCTGCTTTAGCAAAAGAAGTGACAAATAATGGAATTATCAAAGTAGTTAACGATTTGGCTTTTTCTTTTAATTTACCATTTTTAAAATCAATTCCTCTACTTGCTTGAGCTTTAACAATTCTTTGCGCTTCTTCTAAAAGAGTAGGAATAAAACGCAGAGCAATAGAAATAATTGTGGCAATTATATGAGTTGGTATAAAAAGAAATTTTAAAGGTCAAAGTAAATCTTCAATTGCTTTAGTAAGCATAATTGGTTTAGTAGTAATAACTAAGATAGTGGTTGTTAAAATCATTATATAGATTCTTAACATTAATGCAAGTGTACGCGCAATTTGCGGATAGGTAAAACCAAATCATTCCTCGTTAGATTTTTTATAAAATACTAACCATATATAATCCATCCTATTAGGATTACTTACAGCATCACTTTGTGCATCAGCTGCTGTAAGGTTAATTTTCATTGTATATATATTTACAAAATACAAAATAAAAGCTACTAATAAGGGCATTTTCATTAACTTTATTAGACCATAAAAACTTTTAGTAGCAACTAAATAAGCAATGACAATAGGAACTAAAATAATGAGCAAACTAATAAAATAATTAGTAAAAAAAACTGTAACAATAATGATTAAGTTAATTATTAGTTTTAATCTAGGATCAAGTTTATGGATAAAACTATTTACTGCTAAATACCGTCCAATTGTAAAATTATTCATTATCAGTCTCTTTTCGTTTTCTATTTAAAAAATTAGCTAGTTCTTCTATTGAAGTAATTTTAGGAACTCTCATTCCTCTTTCTTCTAATTTGCTTACAAAAGCTAATAATTTTGGTGGTTCCATTTCGTTTTCTTTTAAAAACTTAGTATCTCTTAAAATATCATAAGTATCGCCATCTTTAACAACTGTTCCATCTTTAAAAATAATTACTCTTTTAGTTTCTTCTAAAACATTATCTAAATCATGCGTTACGATTATGATTGTTTTGCCCATTTGATTGAGTTTTTTAAAAATATTCAATATTTCTCTAACACCAACTGGATCTAACCCAGCTGTTGGTTCATCAGCTACTAAAATATCTGGTTCCATTGCAAGAATTCCTGCTAATGCAACTCTTCTTTTTTGCCCTCCAGATAAATCGAAAGGAGATTTTTTCAAGTATGAATCGTCTAATCCAACTAAATTTAGGTATTTCTTTGCTCTTAATTTAGCGTCTTTTTTACTTATTCCAAATGATTTAGGACCGAAAATAATATCTTTTTCAATTGTTTCTTCGAATAATTGATATTCAGCAAATTGAAAAATAATTCCAAGGCGTTTTCTTATATCTTTTGCTTGAGGAAATTTTTTTCTTCAAGTATTTTTTAAAATTACATTATCCTGAAAATCTTCACTAACTTTAGTTTTCTTTTTAGAGTTTTTATCTTTAATTTTAATAATTCTTGAATTAATGAAAGATCATTCAATTTCACCTGAAGTAGGAATCAATAAACCATTCAAATGTTCAACAAAAGTTGTTTTTCCAGAACCCGTTTGACCTATTATTCCTATGTATTCTCCTTGACCTATCGACAAATTAATATTATTTAAAGCTCTAAAAGCTAATGGAGTTTTAGGCAAAAATATATGTTCCAAATTACGTATGTTTATTTGCATAATTTTTCTAAAAGCTCCTTTTCATCATATGTAGGTTCTATTCCATAAATTTTTTCACTTAATCTATAAATAAAAGGCGAATCAATTTTTGCTATTTCGATAATTTCCTTATTCTTAAGAATTTCTTTTGGTTCACCACTTGCTATTACTTCTCCATTAGCAAAAACAATACACAAATCAGCCATAATTGCTTCGTCCATATCATGCGTTATAGAAATTAAAGTTTTTTCTCTTTGTTTTTGAATATCACGAATTATTTCTAAAACTTTACGTTTTCCTTTTGGATCTAACATAGAAGTTACTTCATCAAAAATAATTATTTCTGGATTAAGAGCTAAAACTGAAGCAATTGCCACTCTTTGTTTTTGACCGCCTGATAGTAATTGTGGTTCACGATTCAAATATTTATCCATACCTACTTTTTCTGATAACATCTCAATAATTGAGCGCATTTCTTTAGGATTTATCTGAGCATTTTCAAGTCCGAAAGCAATATCATCTTCAACAGTTGCACCAATAAATTGGTTATCAGGATTTTGAAAAATGATTCCTATTTTTTTTCTAATTTTTCTTAATGTTTCGCTAGATATGGTTATACCGTCTATTTCAATTTTTCCAGATAATGGTTTATACAAAGCAACTAACAATTTAGAAAACGTACTTTTTCCAGATCCATTATGACCTAAAATTGCAACATATTGTCCTTTTTTAATTTCTAAATTTAATCCATTTAAAGCATTTTTTTTACTTGTGGGATATTTAAATACTAAATCTGTGACTTTGATCATAATAACAATTATAACTATAAAATAGGTTTTTTTATGTCTATAAAAAGTAATTTATTACTTTTAATTTTTTCTCAAGAGAGAAATAAAAAAGCACCTAAGTGCCATGTTCTTTGAAAACTGAATAGTATACTTTTTATGACTCATTGAAATGCTTTAAATACACATAACAACTTTTAAACCTTTCGATTTATTAGTAATGGTCAGCTCAACGTATTACTACGCTTACACATCCATCCTATCAACCTCATAGTCTATAAGGAATCTCAAGGGAATACTTATCTTTGAGGAGGCTTCCCACTTAGATGCTTTCAGCGGTTATCCTTTCCGTACTTAGCTACCCTGCTATGCTGCTGGCGCAACAACAGGAACACCAGTGGTACGTCCACTCCGGTCCTCTCGTACTAAGAGCGGCTCTCATCAATATTCCAACGCCCACATCAGATAGGGACCAAACTGTCTCACGACGTTTTGAACCCAGCTCGCGTACCGCTTTAATGGGCGAACAGCCCAACCCTTGGAACCGACTCCAGCTCCAGGATGCGATGAGCCGACATCGAGGTGCCAAACCTTGCCGTCGATGTGATCTCTTGGGCAAGATAAGCCTGTTATCCCCAGGGTAACTTTTATCCGTTGAGCGACTGCCATTCCACAATGTACAGCCGGATCACTAAGTCCTGCTTTCGCACCTGCTCGACTTGTAAGTCTCACAGTCAAGCACACTTCTACCTTTGCGCTCTACATACGGTTTCTGACCGTATTGAGTGTACCTTTGAACGCCTCCGTTACTCTTTAGGAGGCGACCGCCCCAGTCAAACTACCCACCATGCACTGTCCTCCTACCCGATTATGATAGCAAGTTAGAAACTCAATATAACAAGGGTGGTATTTCAAGGTTGACTCCTTTAGAACTGGCGTTCTACTATCATAATCTCCCACCTATCCTACACATGTTAGACCAAGTTTCAATACAAAGCTATAGTAAAGCTCCATGGGGTCTTTTCGTCTTGATGCGGGTACCCAGCGTTTTCACTGGGACCATAATTTCACCGAGTCTAGTGTTGAGACAGTTGAGAGATCATTGCGCCTTTCGTGCAGGTCAGTATTTAGCCGACAAGGAATTTCGCTACCTTAGGACCGTTATAGTTACGGCCGCCGTTCACCCGGGCTTCATTTCAACGCTTCGCAAATGCTAACGCATCCACTTAACCTTCGGGCACTGGGCAGGCTTCACCCCCTATACATCACCTTGCGGTTTAGCAGAGAGCTGTGTTTTTGATAAACAGTTGCCCCTCATAATTTACTGTGACCTATATGTTACTATAGGTTCCCCTTCTTGCGAACTTGCGGGGTCATTTTGCAGAGTTCCTTAACACTAGTTTTCTCGCTCGCCTTAGAATACTCATCTAGGGGACGTGTGTCCGTTCTTGGTACAGGTTTCCATAAACTTAAGTTTAGAAGCTTTTCTTGGAAGCGTGAAATCACTTAATTCGCACAAATGTGCTATGCATCGTATCTTTCGGTTATGGCCTGCGGATTTGCCTACAGTCCCCAATTAATACTTACCCTGCTAATCCAATAAGCAGTAAAGTTATCCTTCTCCGTCACTCCATCACATTTATAGAAAGTACAGGAATATTAGCCTGTTGTCCATCGACTACGCCTGTCGGCCTCGCCTTAGGTCCTGACTAACCCTGGGTGGACGAACCTTGCCCAGGAAACCTTCCCCAATAGGCGTCGTAGATTCTCACTACGAATCGTTACTCATACCGGCATTCTCACTTCTTAGCGCTCCACTAATCCTTACAGTTTAGCTTCACCGCTCTAAGAACGCTCCTCTAACGTACAAAATGTACCCGCGGCTTCGGTATCATGTTTTAGTCCCGTTAAATTATTGGCGCAAGATCTCTTGACTAGTGAGCTATTACGCACTCTTTAAAAGGTGGCTGCTTCTAAGCCAACTTCCTAGTTGTTTGTGAAATCTCACAACCTTTCTCACTTAACATGATTTTGGGACCTTAGCCGACGATCTGGGTTGTTACCCTCGCGAGCCGGGACGTTAGCACCCCGGTTCCGACTGCATGATAATTCATAATGGTATTCGGAGTTTGATTATAGTCAGTACAGCTAGGCGCCGCCATTCCATATTCAGTGCTCTACCACCAAAATTTAACATCACACGCTAGCCCTAAAGCTATTTCGAGGAGAACCAGCTATCTCCAAGTTCGATTGGAATTTCTCCGCTATTCACAAGTCATCCGGGCACTTTTCAGCGTACTACGGTTCGGCCCTCCACTCGGTATTACCCAAGCTTCAGCCTGCTCATGAATAGATCACCTGGTTTCGGGTGTACTTCAACATACTAAAGCGCCCTATTAAGACTCGATTTCTCTACGGCTCCGCTTTTTGCTGCTTAACCTCGCATGTTAAAGTAACTCGCCGGTCCATACTGCAAGATGTACGCCATCACCCATAAACGGGCTCTGACTAATTGTAAGTAAGTGGTTTCAGAATCTATTTCACTCCCCTTTCGGGGTTCTTTTCACCTTTCCCTCACGGTACTAGTCCACTATCGGTGTCTGATTAGTATTTAGCCTTACCGGGTGGTCCCGGCAGATTCAGACAGGGTTTCACGTGCCCCGCCCTACTCAGGATACGACCAAGAGATTAAACAATTTCGCATACGGGGATATCACCCTCTATGTCGCTTCTTCCCAAAAGCTTCTGCTATCGTTTAATTTTATAACTCTACATAGTTCGTCCTACAACCCCATTAAAATGGTTTGGGCTCTTTCTCTTTCGCTCGCCGCTACTAAAGAAATCATTAAATTTATTTTCTTTTCCTCTTGCTACTAAGATGTTTCAGTTCGCAAGGTGTCTCACTCATTTTTCTATGGATTCAAAAAATGGCAATTAGGCATTACCCTAATTAGGTTTCCCCATTCGGAAATCCCCGTTTCATAGCATATATCCGGCTCAACGAGGCTTATCGCAGGTAATCACGTCCTTCATCGACTTTCAGACCCAAGGCATCCACCACAAACTCTTTATTATTTAAAAGTATGTTCCTATTTGGTTAATGATGTGTATTTTAAAACATTTCAATAAATCATAAATAATGATTACTCGATGATCAAAACAAATTGACAAATTTATTTGTTTAGATGTCGTTGTAAATATTATCAAAATAATTTACTATTCAGTTTTCAAAGAACAATTGAGAGAATGTTCTCTCAAAACTAGATATATAACTCAGAGCCTTAAACCAAGTCATGACAATATTAAAATAACAGGCTTAAAGGTTAATTTTAGTCCCAATGATTAAATAAATTAACTAATGTACTCCGTAGAAAGGAGGTAATCCATCCCCACGTTCTCGTAGGGATACCTTGTTACGACTTAACCCCAGTCACCAGTCCTGCCTTAGGCAGTTTGTAATTAAACCGACTTCTGGCATTACCAGCTCCCATGGTTTGACGGGCGGTGTGTACAAGACCCGAGAACGTATTCACCGTAGCGTAGCTGATCTACGATTACTAGCGATTCCGACTTCATGTAGTCGAGTTGCAGACTACAATCCGAACTGAGATCGGTTTTTTGAGGTTTGCTCCCTGTCACCAGTTTGCTTCTCTTTGTACCGACCATTGTAGCACGTGTGTTGCCCCACTCGTAAGAGGCATGATGATTTGACGTCGTCCCCACCTTCCTCCCAATTACTCGGGCAGTCTCCTTAGAGTGCTCAACTTAATGCTAGTAACTAAGGACAAGGGTTGCGCTCGTTGCAGGACTTAACCGAACATCTCACGACACGAGCTGACGACAACCATGCACCATCTGTCATTCTGTTAACCTCGACTATATCTCTATAGCTTTGCAGAAGATGTCAAGAGTGGGTAAGGTTCTTCGCGTATCTTCAAATTAAACCACATGCTCCACCGCTTGTGCGGATCCCCGTCAATTCCTTTAAGTTTTATTCTTGCGAACGTACTACTCAGGCGGATCATTTAATGCGTTAGCTGCGCCGACGAATTTTCCATCAGCTAATGATCATCGTTTAGGGCGTGGACTACCAGGGTATCTAATCCTGTTTGCTCCCCACGCTTTCGTCTCTCAGTGTCAGTATACGCCCAGTTAGCTGCCTTCGCCATGTTGGTGTTCTTCCTTATATCTACGCATTTCACCGCTTCACAAGGAATTCCGCTAACCTCTACGTAACTCTAGTATGCCAGTATCCAACGCGCTTTGGGGTTGAGCCCCAAGTTTTAACGCCAGACTTAACAAACAACCTACAGACGCTTTACGCCCAATAATTCCGGATAACGCTTGCGACCTATGTATTACCGCGGCTGCTGGCACATAGTTAGCCGTCGCTTTCTAATAAGGTACCGTCAGGATAAATGCATTTCCTCATTTATTTTTTCTTCCCTTACCACAGCAGTTTACAACCCATAAGGCCTTCATCCTGCACGCTGTGTCGCTCCATCAGACTTTCGTCCATTGTGGAATATTCCCTACTGCTGCCTCCCGTAGGAGTCTGGGCCGTATCTCAGTCCCAGTGTGGCGGTTCAGTCTCTCAACCCCGCTAAACATCATTGCCTTGGTGGGCCGTTACCTCACCAACTAGCTAATGTTACGCACCCCGCTCTTTTAGCGAAGCTTAAAGGCTTCTTTCATATAAATTTCATGCGAAAAATATACATATTCGGTATTATCAAATGTTTCCACTTGCTATCCCAATCTAAAAGGTACGTTGAGTACGTGTTACTCACCCATTCGCCGCTAAGTTCCGAAAAACTTCGCTCGACATGCATGTATTAGGCACACAGCCAGCGTTCATCCTGAGCCAGGATCAAACTCTCGAAAAAATTGACTGTCATGTTTATATATCTAGTTTTCAAAGAACAATCTACTTGAAAAATGAAATCAAGCTTAATAATAATAACATAAAAAATGCTTTAATAAAATAATATTAATTTTTTTTTAAATTAAAAATTAACTTGGAATCTAAAATTAACAGCTAATAAAAAATATTTCTAATTTACAAATAATGTAATATCATTAATTTACAGTCACCATAGCAATGGGGTACACCTGATACCATTCCGAACTCAGTAGTTAAGCCCATTAGTGCCGAAAATAGCAGAGATGCGAAAATAGGGAGTGGCTTTTTTTATTATTTTTTTTAATTTAGTCATGGTTCAAAAACAATGAGAGAAATAATTATATTTGCAAGTATTAAAGCAAATAGAGGTACTTTTTTTCTATAAAGATAGAATGAACTAATGATGTTTATTACTGAGTAAATCAATAAAACTATTAATCTTCAACCAGAAAAAAATTTTGCTTTTTCTGATTGGAAATCAATTTTAAAATATTCTTTAATTCCTCCTGGACCATTAAAACTAACAAATGGTAAACATATTTCAATCAATAAGGTAAATCCTACAGAAACAATAATTCCTGCTACTACCGGCTGCATTAACAATAACGCTCTTTGCATAAATGGTTTATTTTCAATTTTTTTAAGATATTTGATAGCAAATATTAAAACAAAAATTGCTGGTAAACAAAAAACCAAATATGTTAAAAACATTGTTAAGTATCCTCATCAAGCTATTGATCCATCAGCATTATTTGCTAACACTAAACCTGTAAAAAAAGCAAACTTAGTTGAAACTACTCCGGGAGTAGCGTTGGATACTGTAAAAATTTGGTTAATGGTATTTTCACTAATATTTATGCCAAATGTACTATTCAATAATGTTCAAAGTCATTTGAACATAGGCATAAAAATTTGTCCTCCTCCAAAAACAACTAAAGAAAAAATAACAACAAATATACAAGCTACTAAAATACCTAAAATAATCATTATTTCTCCTTCTTTTTTCTTTTGCTCTTTTTATAAAATAGATATTCAGTTAGTCCTAAAAATATGAACACTGCTATCATAACAATTACCGGAATATTACCTGGAGAAGGAATAAAAACGCAAAAAATAAATGTAAATAAAAATAAAAATACTCATAAAGGAACATTAATTTTATTTTTGCTTTTTTTCATATAACTTCATCCAAAAGCAAATAAAACGCCAATAATAGAACCAAGTACGCCAACAGAAATAACATATAAATATTTTTGTGGAAACTGTGCTACTGCAAGATAAATACCTAGTGCTAAAAATAAATGTGGAAGCATACTTAAAAGCGTTAATATTGAACCTCAGAATTTTCCAAATTTTTTAATACAAATATAAGAAATTGATTGAATTACAGACGGTCCTGGTAACATATTAGTTACAATTACCATTCGATCAAATTCTTCTTTAGTAAGTCATCCTTTTTTATAAACTGCCTCTTTTTCAATAACAGGCATAAGAGCATTACCACCACCAAAACCTATTAGTGTAATTTTGATAACAAATAAAAAAATAACAAAAAAGTCTTTTATTTTATTTGTACCTACTTTTTCTTTTGTTTTTTTCATAATGGCCTCAAGACAAAATAAATCTTTTTTATTTTATTAAAAATATTTGTTTTTTTTAAATTTATATTATGATTACTACTATAGTCGTTATAGCAATGGGGTACACCTGATACCATTCCGAACTCAGTAGTTAAGCCCATTAGTGCCGAAAATAGCAGAGATGCGAAAATAGGGAACGGCTTTTTTTATTATTTTTTAATAAAATAAAAACAGGCTTTCCTGTTTTTATTTATTTTTGTTATTGTAAACTTCAATTCTATTGATTACCTTGCGTAATCTATATTCGAATACAGCTCTTTCTTTAACATTTTGTATTTTACTTAATTCGGCAAGTAATAATTCTTGTTCTTTTCTTGCTCTTTCAATATCAATATTATCAGCCCCCAAAATATCATCAGTTATGATTCGAATAATGTTATTTTCAACATATAAAAGACCAACTCCGATATAAAAAAGTTTTTTTATATTAGCTGGTAAAACTACTTTCATTTTGCAAACATCTATATTTGAAACAAAAGGCGCATGATTAGGTAAAAGAGTTATCTCCCCTCCTGTTTTAGTCCTTAAATTAATTGAAACAATATCATCTTCAAAAAAAATACCATGAACTGTAATGATTTTTAATTTAACTGTTTTTTCCATAACAATTAAGCTTCGTTAGAAATATTTTTATTAAGTTGGGCTTGATATTCTCTATATTTTTCTTCTACTTCTTCAATAGCTCCTGCATAGAAAAATAAATCTTCAGGATAATTGTCATATTTTCCTTCTAAAATAGCTTTGAAACTTCTTATTGTATCGGCTAATCTGACAAATTGTCCTTTTTTGCCACTGAATTTTTCAGCAACTGTAAAAGGTTGTGAAAGAAAATTTCTTATTCTTCTTGCTCTAATAACTGTCGTTTTATCTTCTTCAGATAACTCGCCCATTCCTAAAATAGCAATAATATCTTTTAATTCCTCAAATTTTTGCAAAATACTAATTACGCCATAAGCAACATTATAATGATCTTGTCCAACGACTAAAGGATCCAATAATCTTGAATTAGAGGCAAGAGGATTAACAGCAGGATAAATTCCCAAAGCAGCAATATTACGATCTAAAACCGTTTTAGCATCAAGGTGTGTAAAAGTTGTAGCAGGAGCTGGATCAGTTAAATCATCTGCTGGAACATATACTGCTTGAACAGAAGTAATTGAACCTTTATGAGTTGAAGTAATTCTTTCTTGCAATTGACCCATTTCTGTTCCTAATGTGGGTTGATAACCAACAGCTGAAGGCATACGCCCTAATAAAGCACTAACTTCTGAGCCAGCTTGTACGAAACGAAAGATATTATCAATAAATAAAAGCACATCTTGATTTTGTTGATCACGAAAGTATTCAGCCATAGTTAAACCTGATAGAGCAACTCTCATACGTGCTCCAGGAGGTTCATTCATTTGACCAAAAACTAAAGCAGTTTTATTTAAAACCCCGGCTGCTTTCATTTCGTGGTAGAGATCGTTTCCTTCTCTAGTTCTTTCGCCTACACCAACGAAAACAGAAAGTCCACCGTGTTGAGTAGCTATGTTATTGATTAATTCTTGTACAAGAACAGTTTTGCCTACTCCTGCTCCTCCAAAGAGACCAATTTTTCCTCCCTTGGCGTAAGGAATTAATAAATCAATAACTTTAATACCCGTTTCTAAAATTTCGCTAGTTGTTTTTTGATCTTCATAAGAAGGAGCAAGAGAATGAATAGATTTTCTTTCTTCTGTTTCAGGCGCATCTAACAAATCAATAGGATCACCTAAAACGTTAAACATTCTACCTAAAATTGCATTTCCTACTGGAACACTTATTGCTTGTCCAGTATCTTCAACTTCGGCCCCTCTTACTAACCCATTAGTTGAAACCATTGAAATAGTTCTAACAGTTTCGTCTCCAATATGCTGTGCTACTTCGAGAGTAACTTTTTCGCCATTATTGTATAAAACTAAAGCGTTATAAATAGCAGGCAATTTGCCATTTTCAAATCTAACATCTACAACTGGCCCAACAATTTGTATAATTTTACCAATATTTTTGTTTTTCGACGAAATAGACTTATTTACAGCAGAATCAGTCACATTAACATTTTTACTTTTAGTACTTTTAAGTGCCATAATTCTCCTTTCAATATTTAAACAGCATCAGCACCAGCAATAATTTCATTAAGTTCTTGAGTAATATTACTTTGTCTTTTACTGTTATATTTTACTTGCAAGTCATCAATTAAATTCTCCGCATTATCTGTTGCGGATTCCATCGCACTTCTTCTAGAAGCGAATTCGCTAAGTTTTGAAGAAGCGTAAGCTTCGTAAAGTTGCGCTCCTACATATAAAGGTATAGCTTCGTTAAAAACATTTTTTACTGAAGGTTCAAATTCTATTTGTGAATGTAAATTCAAATTTTCATTTGATTTTTTTATTTCAATTCTCTTAGTTAAATCAAAAGGAAAAATTTGTTTTATAGTCTCTTCTTGAACTATATTATTAATGTATTTACTATAAATAATGTTAATTGAATCAATTTCCTTTTGGTTATATAGTTCTAAAGAATTTCTCATTATCATTAGCATTAATCTATAGTGATCACTTTCAGAATCAGAATTATATTTAGCAACTATTTGCTCTTTATAAATTTTTGCTAAATTAGCTATTCCTTTTATACCTATAACAATTAATTTATCTCTTTTATTTATAATGTTTTTAGCTAATTTAATAACACTGGAATTATAAGACCCTGCTAATCCTATATCAGCAGTTAAAATAATATGAAGTTTTCTTCCAGAATTGTTATTAACGAACAAATTAGCTTTGTCAATTTCAGATAGTTCTTCTAAAATTGAATAAAACGATTCATTGACAACAGACGCATAAGCAGAAACTTGTTCATATTCATTTCTTGCTTTTTTTAGTTTAGAAGTTGCAACTAATTCCATTGCATGAGTTATTTTTTTAATTGAATGTACAGCATCTATTCTATTTTTAATAGCTTGTAATCCTGCCATTAATTAGCCTTCATTCATTTTTCAGGAATTGGTAAATAATTTTTGGCTTCATAGTTAGGAATACTATTAACTATGTTTTCAGTAATTTTAATTAATGCTTGTACTAATTCGTTTCTAATTTCGTCATTTAGAGCATATTTATTATCAATAATTTTACTTGCTAATTTATCGCCCTGAGCCGTTTCAAGCATAAATTTAATCACATCTGCTCTAAATTTTTTAATTTGATCTAATGGCAAAGGATTGATTATTTTTTCTTTAACACTTATCAAAATAGCTACTTGTACCATTTGTGCTAAAGGCGAATATTGTTCTTGTTTTAAAAATTCGTATACTTTTGCACCGTGATTGAGAATATTTTTGGTTGATTCATCTAAATCAGAGCCAAATTGGGCAAAAGCAAGCATTTCATTGTATTGTGCAAGTTCAAGTTTCAATGATGAAGCAACTTCTTTCATTGCTTTAATTTGCACACTAGAACCTACCCGACTAACAGAAAAACCTACATCAACAGCCGGTCTTTGTCCGGCGTTAAATAATCCTTCTTTAGTAAATATTTGACCATCTGTTATAGAAATAACATTTGTAGGAATATAAGCTGAAATATCTCCTTGTTGAGTTTCTACAATGGGTAAGGCAGTAATTGAACCACCTCCGTATTCTTTGGTTACTTTAGCTGCTCTTTCTAAAAGTTGAGAATGTAAATAAAAAACATCACCAGGATAAGCTTCACGACCAGGAGGTCTTCTCAATAATAATGATAACGTTCTATAGGCAACGGCATGTTTTGATAAATCATCATATACTATTAAAACATCTTCACCTTTGCTCATTCATTCTTCAGCAATAGTAACTCCTGAATAAGGAGCTATATATTGTTGAGGAGCCAACTCACTTGCTCCTGAAACAACAACAGTTGTATAACTCATAGCACCCATATCTTTAAGTTTTTGAACAATTTGAGCAATTGTTGAGTTTTTTTGTCCAATAGCTACATAAACACATTTAACGTTTTTACCTTTTTGATTAATAATAGTATCAATTGCAATAGCTGTTTTACCAGTTTGTCTATCACCAATTATCAATTCACGTTGACCTTTTCCAATAGGAATCATTGAATCTATTGCTATAATGCCAGTTTCTAGAGGTTCATTAACCTCTTCTCTAGTCATAACGCCCGGAGCTACTTTAAATATTTCACTTCATTTTTTGCTATCAATAGGACCTTTACCATCGATAGGTTGGCCTAAAGAATTAACTACTCTTCCTACTAATTCATCACCTACAGGTACTGAAATAACCTCACCAGTACATCTGCATTCATCACCTTCAGAAAGATTATTAGCATTGCCAAAAATAGCTACACCAATAACTTCTTCTTCAAGGTTTAAAACTAGTCCATAAATATTATCTTTAAAAACGATGATTTCACCATTTTTGGCCTGTTCAAGTCCACTTACAAGGGCTATACCATCACCTATAGTTACAATATGACCTATTTCTGAATAATCAATTTTCGAGGCGTCAAAGTGTTTAATTCTGTCTTTTATAATTGCCGAAATGTCATAAACTGAATTAGCCATTTATACCTCCTTTATTTTTTTCGTTGTCTTTTAAATTTATAAATTTGGTTAGTCTTTTAAGTGATAATCCCAAGGAATTTTCAATAACAAAACTATTCATCTTTATTCTTATTCCGCTAATAATATTAGGATCAATTCTATGCTCAATATCAACTAAACAATTCAATTCTTTTTCTAATTTAGCCTTAATTAAATTCAATTTATCTTCGCTTATTGGAAAAGCGCTGTATATTTTGGCAAATTTAATATTCAAATGGTCATTCACTAATTTTAAATATGAGCTTATTATTCTAGGTAAATTAGAAACTGCTTTATGTTCAACGACTACTTTTAAAAATTTTTTCATAACATCGCTTTTATCAAAATTAGCAAAAATATTGTCAATGAAATCAAACTTATATTCATTGCTAGTTTCGTTATTTTTTAAAATATCGATAAAAATAGTATCGTTCTTTAACTCTTTATACAAAGCTGTTAAAAGTAAAGAAGTTTCGTGCGCAACATTCATTTCTACAGAAAGTTCATAAACTGCAATAGCGTATGCTTCCAAATTAGCTTTTTTATACATTATTTAATTTTTCCTTCATGAAGAAATTCATCAATAATAGCATCTTCGGTTTCTTTAGAAACTGAACTTTGTAATATTTTTTTTGAAAGTTCGCTTGCCACTTCTGCGATATGTTTTTTAGATTCTTCAAAAAATTCTTCTTTTTGCTTTTTTACATCCATTCTCGCTTCTTCAATCATTCTCTTTGAAGTAATGCGAGCTTGCTCAATTTCTTGTCTTGCCTTTTTATTTCCATTATTAATTGCTTCTTGAACAATTTTTGTAGCTTCATCATGAGCTTGAGAAAGTTTTTGATTAGCTTGATTTAATTTAACTTGTGATTCGTCATTAAGTCTTTTTGCACTATCTATATTATCTTGTATGTATTTTTGTCTTGCTTTAATAGCCTTGTTTATAGGTTTATGTGTTAAAAAGTAGAGAACTATAATAACAATAACAAAAGCAATCAAAGTAGCTACCATTATTGGTCATGATGGAAATATTTTTTCAAATTTTTCTGATAATGCTTCAGGAAGAGAAGAATTTGTTTTTTCAGCAGAATTTACTGCTTCATCCATCAATAATGATAAATTAGTCATTTCTAGTATCTTAAAATGCAAACATTAAAATTAATGCAACAACAAGCGCATAAATAGCTGCTGATTCAGCAACACCTGAACCAATTAATAACATTGTACGAATTTTTGATTGAGCTTCTGGATTTCTTCCAACAGCTTCTGCGGCCTTACCTGCTGCTATTCCTTGTCCTAAACCTGTTCCAAAAGTACCAATCATAGCAATACCAGCTCCAATTGCTATTAACCCGTGATTTAAATCCATAATTTCCTCCTAATAAATACTTTGTTGAGTAGTAATTGTTTTGACTTTTTTAAGTTTATTTTCCTTTGGTTTGCTTTCTTCTTCGGCTTCTCTTGATCAATAAATTACAGTAAGAGTAGAGAAAACTAAAGCTTGAATAAACGCACTAAAAATATCAAAATAAACATGCATAAATGGTGTAACAATAACTCCAAAGAAAAATCAATTATTAGTTTCTTGACCTGGAATTAATCTTCATATAAAACCAAACATTCAATAAGTCAAGAAAATAATAGTTCCTCCACCAATAATGTTTCCAAATATACGGAAACTAAGAGAAATTAATGGAGCAAACTGTCCAATTATTTCAACTGGATTTTTAACGTATCTTAAAAAGAATCTAAATTTTTGGTAAGTCAAACCTACCACAAAAATACCTAATCAAGTTATTAAAGCTAGAGTAAAAGGGACTGAATAAGAAGTAACTATAGGTTCAATTCCAAGAGGCGCTAACAAATTACCAATTAGTAAAAAAGACGCTAAACCAAAAATATAAATTTTTGCTTTAGAAATTTTTCCATCGGTTGCCTCATAGAACATATTATCTACAGTCGTTACATATCCTTCCATTATTATCAAAAAAGCACTTGGCGCTTTATTAGGGCGAGAAGTTCTTTTAATTTCAATAAATACTGCTAATGACAAAATTAGGCATATTAACACAGTAATAAAAAGCGAAAAGAGTTGTGGATGGTTTCAATCGTTTATATGTTTAACTATCTTGTCCATTTTTTCTCCTTTCTCTAATGTTTAAAATCAAATTATAGAAATAAGTTAAATAGTTTAAACTAGTAGCCCCAAAAATAAAAGAAATTATATTTATGGGATATAAAGTTTTATTTAAAAAATCATTATTATAGAAAGGCTTTGCATTTTGATTAACTAAGAGAATAATCGCAATAACAACCCCCGCAAAAATAATGATTAACATAAACCCTATAAAAGCAAAAAAATTAAACTTATTTTTGTTTTTCGGTATTTTTAAAAGACTTTTCATTAAAATCAGATCTTTTAATTGGTATGAAATAAAAGAAAAACAACTTCCAATAGCAAAACCTAAAGTTATCGATAATTTTGTCAAGTTATAAAAAAAAAGAGTAATTATCATAATGACAATAGTTCACATTATAAAAATTTTAAGAATTGAAGTAGAAAAATTATTTTTCATATTGTTCCATATGCTATTAAAATAAAAAATTATGCTATTTTTTTCTTAATAACATAATTCACATTATATAACTTTAAAATTATTAATTTAAATTTTCAATATTAATTTTAAGAGCACTAATAAGGCTATTTTGTGGTTTGATTCGTCAATTTCTTTTTATTTTTAAAGAAATTAAATACGCTTTGTTTATAATTTTCTCATTCCTCATTTTTAGCAATTTTAAAAATTCATTTCTTTTCTTCTTTGTCAATAAAAAAATTACTTTGTGCTCAAAATAAAAATACATATAAAAGTATGTAAACGATAATTACTAATACATAAATTACGTTGTTTAATGGTCAATGAGAATAGTGACCAAATAATTCGCTCAAGGTATTATATTCATTAGTTCCTAAATAGAAATAATTGCTTTTTCAGTTTTCCTTAACAAAAGAATTTACGTTAGTGAAGTAATTAATTAAAAACATAACTGTTCCCAAGATAAAGAAAATAACAAAAGTAGTTAATGTATCTTTAAATTCATAATTATTCTTATTTATGGCATAAATGATACTTGGAACTATTAAAGCGTAATAATGGGCAAGAATATAATCTCAATAATAAAAATTATCATATCCTACTAATGAAACTTTTTGTTCTTGGACTTTTACCATATCAGGCATAAATAAAGCTAATAAAGCACCTAAAATAGAAAAGGGTAAAAAATACTTAACTCATTTTTGTTTATTGATTAATAAACATATGGCAGTAAAAAGAATCATTAACCTGCACAAATGTAAAGGTAAAATTTCTCATAAATAAGGATATTTATTTATTGCCAAAATAAAACTTCTTGCAAACATACCGACTATTGTAAAAGCACCAAATAAAAACATGAAAACATTTTTATTTAAACCAATTATTTTTTCTCTATTTTGATAATTTCTATAAATTAAATTGTGTAAAAATCAAACTAAAAATAGTATTAAAACTGCTATTACAGAAAAAATATAAAAAACAATCTTAGGCGTTCCTAATCAAGAAGAATTAGGCGAAGTACCAGCAGGAGAAAAAAAACCATAATTAATATCGTTCACTAAATTCCTCCAAAACCAAGCTTATTTAAATCGGAGAAATTTCCTGATTTAATTTTTTTAGCTATTTCATTCATATTTTTTGCCATACTTTCAAAATCATTTACTAAACGATTATATTCAAAAGCACTTCTTCCGCTTCCTTTGAGAATTCTTTCCTTTCTACTAGATTGCTTGAGAAGTTTAGGGTTTTTCCTTTCTTGAATAGTCATAGAATTAATTAGAATTTCATAACTTTTGAACTTTTCTTCAGCTTGTTCAATTTTTTCTTCGCTTATTTTATTTGATAAACCAGGAATCATTTTAATAAGTTTGCTCATTTTACCCATTTTTTTCATTTGAGCCAAATTATTCATTAAATCGTCTAAAGAAAAAGTTCCTTTCAATATCTTATTAATTGTATTTTGTGCCATATCTGTATCAATAACTTCTTCAGCTTTTTCTATTAATGACAAAACATCGCCCATTCCTAAAATACGATCAGCCATTCTGTCAGGATAAAATAAATCTAAATTGGAAACTTTTTCTCCTGTTCCTATAAACCTTATTGGAATATTAAGCATTTTACTAATACTTAATGCTGCTCCTCCTCTTGCATCAGAATCAAGTTTAGTAATAATTGCGCCAGTTAATTTTAAATTTTCATTAAAAATTTGCGCTACATTTAAAATATCTTGACCACTCATTGCGTCTGCTACGAAAAAAATTTCATCCGGATGACTTATTCTTTTTAAATCAATTAATTCTTTCATTAAAACTTCATCAATTGCTAAACGTCCTGCTGTGTCAATAATTATTAAATCATTTTTATTTTCTTCGGCATATTTTAAAGAATTATTAACTATTTCTTGAGCACTTTTATTAACACCTTCTTCAAAATATTCGACTTGTATACTTTTTGCTAAAGTAACTAATTGTTGTACAGCAGCAGGACGATAAATATCAGCAGCTACAACTAATGGTTTACTAATGTAGCTTTTCTTTCTCAAAAAGTAAGCCAGTTTAGCTACAGCAGTAGTTTTTCCAGAACCTTGTAAACCGGCCATTAAGATGATAAAAGGTTTTTTAGTAATTTTTAACTCTTTAACATTACCGCCTAAAATATTAATCAATTCTTCATGAACAATTTTTATCATTTGTTGCGATGCATTTAATGAGCCTACTAATGAAGAATTCAAGGCTTTTTCTTTGACATTACTAATAAATTCTTTAACAACTTTTAAATTAACGTCTGCTTCTAATAGAGCTAATTTGATATCTCTTGTTGTTTCTAAAATATCGGCTTCATGAACAACTGATTTTTTGGCCATTTTAGCTAATGATTTTTGAATTCTATTTTCCAAAAAATTTAACACTTTATCCTCCTAATAGTCATTAATTACTAAAGTATAAACCTTGCCGAAAGTCTCATACCCTATTTTTCTATAAATAGAACCGGCTTTTTCATTATGGTAAAATAAAACGGCTTCTTTATTATTTCTAATTATAAAATTAGTTAACTCTATCATAACATTTGTTGCATAACCATTGTTTCTATATTCTTTTAAACAATAAACTCCGCCAATCATAGCAGCTTTATCTGTAGAAGCCGCTATAGCAGCATGAGCTATGACTTTATTTTTATTATGATCTTTGATAATGAAATTATGTGAAATCCCTTTTTTATAAGCTTCTTCGTATAATTCTAATTCTTTTTCATAAGTGTTATTTAGAAAGTCTTTAAATTCAGGAATATTAATTCTTGAATCAACAATAAGTTTAATATCTTCTAAAGAAGCTTTTAAAACATTTTTAGTTTCTTTTTCGATTAATTTATTACATTTTGCAAAGAATTGTTCATGTATATTGAGCTTAGAAAAATACTTGTTTACAAAATCATTTAAATTTAAAAACATTTTTTCGCTAACATTAATATTTTTTATGTTATGAATTTCTATTAGATTCACTAGGTCAACTGTTTTTAAAAGTTTTCTAGGATCATAAAAAAGTAACGTTTGATTAAAAATCAAAATAAATGCCTCTATTTTATTTTCTTCCTCAATGACATATGATTTTATAAAGGAATTATTTAATCCAAAATTACTAACATCAGAAATTAAAAACAAATTATATAGTGGATCTTTATCTAAAAGCATCATTATTTCCATTTTATCTTGCTTTATAGTTTCTCTAATCATTTTGTCTTTCTAAAAAAATCCTTATTTGTAAGGATTTTTTATTTCTTGTTTAAATTTTCTAATTCTTTTTCAATTAACCCTTTAAGTTTAAGCATTTCTCCAAGGGTTAATGTGATTCCTTTACTTGCTCTTGTGTGATCGTTATTTCAATCTCTGATGTCATATTTAGGTTCATTGTTGTTTCACGAAACATAGTTTAATTCTTTTGTATATTCGCCTTCAATTTCAGAAATATCACCCAATTGTCTTACTATTTCATATTGAAGGCCTTTTTCTTTTTTACTACTCGCTGGCATTGATACTCCTTTCTTTTTATAAGCTCGATATTTTTAAATTATATATTAACATTTAAATTAATGAATATTAGTAGTTTCTATTTATTTTTAATTTTAAAATAGGCACAAATAGCGATCATTGCGCCATTATCTGTGGCGTATTTTAAATTAGGAACAATAGCATTTTTACTAAGCTTTAAAAATTCTTCTCTTAGTTCTTTATTAGCGCTAACGCCGCCTGCTAAAACTAATGAATTTAACTTATATTTTTTAATTGCTAATTTAACTTTCGAAATTAAATAATTAACAACACATTTTTGAAAAGAAGCAGCTAACTGTGTTTCGGAAATTTTTTGATTTTTTTCTATAGAATTTTTATACAAATTAATCACGTTTGATTTTAAACCGCTAAAAGAAAAATCAAGATCATTAATAGTTTTGGGATTTTTTAATTTTATATATTCCCCTTGATAATTTTGACTTATTTTATCAATTATAGGTCCGCCAGGAAAACCTAAATTAAGTCTTGTAGAAACTTTATCGAAAGCTTCGCCTACTGCATCATCTAATGTTTCACCTAATATCTTTATTTTATGAGGGTTTTCAACATATAATATTTGCGTATGTCCACCAGAAACCAATAAACAAATTGATGGATATTTAATTTTGTTTTCAATAGCATTTGAATAAAAATGACCTTCTAGATGATCAATTCCCATCAAAGGTTTATTTAATGCTAATGAAAGAGCGGAAGCAAATAAATAACCTATTTGTAAAGTACCTATTAATCCTGGTTTTTCTGTATAAGCAATATAATCAATTTCATTTAGATCATATTTTTTCATTAAAATAGTTTGAATTAGATTAATGTTTTTAACATGTTCTCTTGAAGAAATTTCAGGAATAGTTCCACCAAATTCTTTAAAAATATCAATTTGGCTAATAGTAATTAGATCAAGAACTTTTGTATCTTCGATTATTGCTATAGAAGTATCATCGTGACTAGTTTCAATTCCTAAAATTTTCATATTGCTCCGTTTTATGGATAAATTAGTTAATTAATAATATTTTAAGATGGGATATTTTTTCATTCATTTGGCGATTTGTTTTTTAATTTTTTTAACTTCTTCTTTATTTTCTAAAATTTTATAACCCGTTGAGAGAATTTTATGAATTATATTAGCTAATTCAACTCATTTATCAAAATTTCTTGAAGTCATCGCCGGAGTACCTAAACGTATTCCAGAAGCAATCATAGGGCTCAAAGTATCATGAGGAACTGTATTTTTATTAACGGTTATATTAAATTCGGCCAATAAACTGCTTGCTTCTTTTCCTGTTAAGTTATATGTTTTATAAACGTTGATAGTAAATAAATGATTATCTGTTCCTCCCGCCACAATAGTAGCACCATTATTTTTGAAAGCCTGGGCAAAAGTTTTGGAATTTTTAACAACATTATGAGCATAAATTTTAAAAGAAGGTTTCAATGCTTCATTAAAAGCAACAGCTTTACCAGCTATTTGATGCACTAAAGGGCCACCTTGAAAACCCGGAAAAACTCATCTATTCATTTTTTTGGCTATTTCTTCGTCGTTAGTCATAATTACTGCCCCTCTTGCTCCTCTTAACGTTTTATGAGTAGTAGAAGTAATAATGTCAGCATAAGGAACAGGTGTAGGATGAGCACCTGCAGCAATTAAACCTGCAATATGAGCAATATCAGCCATTAATTTCGCACCGCATTCATCTGCAATTTCTCTAAATTTTTTAAAATCAATCATTCTCGAATAAGCAGAATAACCGGTAATTATTAATTTAGGTCTTTCTTTTAAAGCTATTTCCTTAATTTTTTCATAGTCTAAATAACCGTTTTCATCTGTTTCATAAGCAATTGCATGAAAATAAGTTCCACTAAAAGTAATTTTATAACCATGAGTTAAATGCCCTCCCGAAGAAAGAGAAAGCCCCATTATTTTATCTCCTGGTTCACATATTGTTGCTAAAGCGGCAGCATTAGCAGTTGAACCTGAATATGGTTGAACGTTAACATATTTCACATTAAAAAGTTTTTTTAATCTTTCCTTTGCTGTTTCTTCAATAATATCAACAAATTCACAACCATCATAATATCTCTTTGAAGGATATCCCTCAGCATATTTATTTGTTAAAATAGAACCAACAGCTTTTAAAACATCAACACTTACATAATTTTCGCTAGCAATTAATTCTATATGACTTTGTTGTCTTTTTTGTTCATCTCTAATTGCTTTTTCTATAACTTTATCTTTTAACGAAAACATTATTCTCCTTTATTATGGAAAGAATCATTAATTTGATTAATAACATTGTTTTTTGCTGTTATTCTTATAGTAATATTTTTTGTATTTTCTAGGTTATAAACATCAATAATTCTGCAGTCAAAAATTTCATAATTTTCTTTTAATTCATTAATTTTTTTGCCTATCATTTCTTCATTTTTAAGACTAAAGGTTATGTCTGTTGTTTTTAAAGGAGAATTATCATATTCCTTAAATAAAAATTTATTTTTAATTTCTGAATTATTATTTTTTTCCCCGTTTAAAGTGAAATAATCATTTTCTTTTTCTAAATTTTTGAATTCAGCAACAAAACAATTTAATGATGTATATCTAGGATTAATTTTTCCTAATCAACCTATTAAAACATTATTTTTATAAATTTGTGCTGATACATTAGGATGAACAAATTCATTATTTTTAAAAGGTTTAAAATCAATTGAATCATCGCCAATTAAGTTAATAATATCTTGCTTCATTTGTTCAAATGTTTTTGTAGTTGACAATAGTCCATAAACAAAAGTTTCTTTATTTATTAACCCGTGTTCAAAAATACTAAAGTTTTTTATTTTTCTTTTATCGTTATATTCTGCGACCTCTAAAAGAGAAGGAATAATTGAATTTCTTATTATTTCTCTTTCTAGTGAAACAAAAGTTTTTAATTTAACAGTATTATCAAAATTTAAAAAATTAAACTTTTTATTTTTTTCGCTTGTTAAAGTAAAAGTTCTTACTTCTTGGTAACCCTGTGAAGATATTTTTTCTTTTGTTATTGTTTTAGGAATTATTTTATTATTCAATAAGAAAGGTGCTTTAGGAATAAATTTGTCATATCCATAAAATCTAAAATATTCTTCAATAACATCCTCATAACAGCTTATATCACTTCTATATGAAGGAATAGTAACTCTGTTTTTATCCATTTTAAAACCTAAATATTTTAGTTTTTTTTCTACTTCTGAAAAAATAGATAAATTTTTAATGCTTAAGTTTGTATAGGTTGCTAATTTATGCTTACTAATATTTACGTAGTTATTAGCCTTTTTTCTTGGTAAATTAATTGCATTGCTAAAAAATTGTTTATCCTCATTAGCTTTGTAAATTAGAAATTTCATACCATTGATAATCATTTGATAATTAATGCCTCTTGAGCCTTGAATTGATGATTGACTTTCTAACTTAATATTTTTAGCTGTTTTTCTTATTATTCTAGGATTAAATGCGCCTATTTCCAAAACAATTTTTTGACTTGAATTATCAACTGCTGTTTGTTCTAAGCCCATAACTGAAGCAATGGATATAGGTTTATTTTCATCACTTATTACCAAGGAATTATCAAGAATAACTTCTTTATTACCCAAAATATTTAATTTTCCATTAAAAAATTCACACTTTAATTTGTTTCCAATTTTATTCTTGTCGTAGGCATGAGTAGGAGTGCCGTTTAATATTAGGTTCAAATTAGTTATATCAATAGCTCAATTATTCTTTGCTTCAATATTATGTTTTACTAAGAAAAGCATATCTTTAAGTCTTGTTTCTTTATTTACTAACTCTACTTCAAGAAAAGTTAATTCTTCTGCTTCTTTTTTATCTACTTGTAATTTTGAAATTAGCTTAGCTTCTTTTCTAATATCTAAATTAAATCATTTGAACTCTGTATTCAAATATGCAGCAATTTCTAATGCCAAAACATAATAGGAATTAATATCTGCTCTATTTGAAGGAGTAGTAATGTCAAGAATATAATCATCTAATTCAAAATACTTAATAGGGTCTGTATCTAAAGTAATTTCTTTATCTTTAATCATTATTAAATCATCTTTATCAATAGGCATCAATGATTGATTAAAACCTAATTCACTATAACCTGATAACATTCCTTGAGAAGCTATTCCTGCAATTTCTTTTGATGAATAAACTATTCCATTTGCTTTAGAATTTTCAACAAAAGCAACTGTAAAATAACCTTTTTTGACATTATTTGCTACTGTTTGAATAGTTATATTTCCTTTGTTAGTTTGTAAATCAACAACATTTAATTTTTTAGAATTAGGATTCTTATAAACATTTAGAACTTTAGCAAATTTTATTCCTTTAACGTCACTAAATTTAGTAATAGATTCAACTTCATAACCTAAATTGTTGATTACTTTTTCTATTGATAAATCTAACTGGATTTTGGGCAAAAATTTATTTAATTCTTTTAAGGAAACAATCATTTTACTCCTTTCTAATAGAAAAATCAATTGGTTCTTCTAATAGATCATTTATTAATTTAAAGCAGTGAGAATTATAAAAAGGTTTTTTGCCCGTTTTATAACTTAATGGTGAAGGATGAGAAAAATTTAATATTTTAAAATTGTTATTTTTATTTATATTGTTTTCATAAAACTGTTTAGCTTTTTCTCCTCATAAAACTAAAACAATTGGTTTTTTAAGTTCAACAAATTTATTTAACAAATTGCTTGTAAAAATTTCTCATCCTATATTTTTGTTTGACAAAGGTCTATTTTCTATGACAGTTAAAATTGTATTTAATAATAAAATCCCTTGTTTTGCCCAAGAAACTAATGAATTAGTCTCAAAAATTGCTTCTGGATAATCTTTTCTTATTTCCTCTTTAATGTTGATTAAACTTTTAGGAGTTATATTCAAATTTGAACTAAAAGCTAAACCATCCGCCATATTATCAATGTAGTATGGATCTTGTCCTAAAATTATTACTTTTATATCATTAATTTCGCAATAATTAAATGCTCTAAATCATAATTTTTTTACTGGCAAAATTTTCTTTCCAGATTTTTCTAAATGCTCTATTTTATGAAGCATTTGAGCAAAATATTCTTTTTTGCATTCCTCTTTAAGAAATTCTAAAAAACTATTTTTCATTTTTAAACTGATTTAATGTTCTTAAATCATTACGATAAAACTCTCTAATATCTTTAATACCATATTTAATCATTGCTAATCTTTCTAAACCAATTCCAGCAGCAAAACCATTAAAAATATTAGTATCATATCCAGCCATTTTTAAAACATTAGGATGAAGCATACCAGCACCTAAAACTTCAATTCAACGATTATTATAATAAATATCAACTTCAACGCTTGGCTCTGTAAAAGGAAAATAACTAGGACGTAATCTTAATTCAATTTCAGTTTCAAAAACATAGCTTAACAAAGATTTTAAAGTTCAAATTAAATTAGGAAAACTTACCTTTCCAACACTTACAAAATCTAGTTGAGTAAATTGATGAGAATGAGTTAAATCATCTTCATCATTTCTATAAACCTTACCTATTGAAAAAGTATTTATTTCTTTATTTTTATTTTTATCTAAAATTAATGCGCTTATTCCAGTATTATGTGTTCTTAATAACAATTCATCATCGACATAAAGAGAATCTTGCATATCGCGTGCAGGATGATCTTTTTGAATATTGAGTCTTTCAAAATTAAACCTATCTCATTCTAATTCTCCAGCTTTAGCTTCAAAATAAGAATTTTGCATAAATCAATCACGCAATCGATTTTCAATTATTGTAATAGGATGTAATGATCCTGCTCTATTAACTGGAAAAGAAACATCAAGCTTTTCCTTATTAATTAAATTTTCAATTCTTTTAATTTCTATATTTTCTTCTGCTAGTTTGATAAGTTTTTCATACTTTTCATTTAATTCGCTAAGTTTTTGACCAATTATTTTTTTTCGTTCTATAGAAGAATTTTTAATTTCTTGTTTAAGTTTAAATAATTCTCCATCCTTTGAATATATTTTATTTTTAGCTTTCTTCAAATCTTCTAAAGTATTGATTTTATCTCATTCTATATGCATAATATATTCCTTATTTTTTATTAATTTCTTGAATGAATTGATAATATTTTTTCATTTTTTCACTGTCATTATCTTTAAAGTTAAAAAACTTATAATTTTCGATTTCATTTGGTAAATAAGTCTGTTTTACAGCGGAATATGAAAAATCATGAGGATATTTATAACCTAAACCAAAACCCAATTTGGTAGCTGATTTATAATGGTTATCTTTTAGATGCTTTGGTATTTCAAAAACATTACCTTGATCAATAAAACTATTCGCTTTATTAAAAGCTAAATATGCACTATTGCTTTTAGGAGCTAAAGCTGCATTTATAATAGCAAAAGCAATTGGTAAATTTGCTTCAGGAAAACCTAATTTTTCTACGGCATTAAAAGCTGCTTCAATTTTTAATCCTAATAATGTATCTGCTAAAGCAACATCTTCATAAGCAACACACATTAATCTTCTAAATAAACCATGATAATCACCAGTTTTTAAAATCAAAGCTCCATAATAAAGAGCAGCATCGACATCACTACCTCTTAAAGATTTATGAAAAGCTGACAAATTATCATAATGTTTTGATGAATCTTTATCACTATAAAAATTCATATTAGGAATAATTTTTTTTAAATCACCATTTGTAATTATTTTTTCATTGTTCAATAAAGCAACTAGTTGTAAATTATTTAATGCATTTCTATAATCACCATTAGAAAATTTGACTAAATTAAATAAAACGTCATCATTTATATTTAAATTAGGAAAGTGTTTCACTATTATTTTTCTTAATCCTTTTTTTATATCATCTTCTTTTAATTTGTTAAATTGTAAAATTTGCATTCTACTTCTTAACGCAGGATTAACTCTAAAATAAGGAACTTCTGTTGTTGTAGCATAAATAATTGCTTCATCGTTTTCTAAATATGAAAGTAAAATATCTTGCTTATCTTTATTTAGTCTATGAATTTCGTCAATAATGACTATTTCTTTTTCTTTAATTAAAGCCAATAAATCATTTTTAGAATCGATAGTTGAATTAAAAATACCATATGATTTACCTAAATCATTAGCTAAAGCAATAGCTGTAGAAGATTTACCAGTACCACTTTCTCCAAAGAATATAAAACTTGTAGTTAAATTATTTTTCACAATATTTTTTAATAAATCAACTATATTTTCTTGTCCGATAATATCATCCAACGTTTTGGGTCTTAATTTATTGGCTAAATTTTTCATAAAATAATTTTAAAATTATTTAAATAAGAAAAAATAATTTTTTTAATTTTTCCCAAGATAATAAAAAACACCTTTTGAAAAGGTGTTTTTAAATCATCTTAAACTTTATTTTTGCTACTTCATAAACAAAATTTTTGTCCTTATTTTCAAATAGTTTAGAAGCGAATAGTTTTACTTTTTCTCCCGCACCAAAAGGAAATACTACATTATATAATTTATTTTTTTGCGCCATTAAATCTAAAAATAAAGCTCTGGCAATTATCGATGCACAAGCAACGTTAATATTTAAATCCTCTGCTTTATTACTTAATAAAACATCGTGCTTAATTTCGGCAATTTGATACTTTTCTTTATTTTCTTTTTCAAGAAACTTTTCATAGTATTTTACTATTGAACTAAAAGTTGAATATTGATCTATAAAGATATAATCAATTTTGTCAATTTTATTTTGTAATTTTTCAATTGTTTTTAAATGCAAAAGCATTTTAATTTCATTAGCATTCAAAGTTTGATTCAAATCGTTATATTCTTTAGTTGTAAAAAAATGAGTACTAAAATAAATTTCTTTTGCAAGTAAAGAAGCAATTTCTTTTATTTTTTTATCAGTTAATTTTTTGCTATCTTTCACACCTAACGAATTAACTCAATCAAGCTTATTTATAGGCACATAAGCAGCGCAGGATACAACAAAACCGAAATAGTCACCTACTCCAGTTTCATCAATTCCAATAATTTTTTTTGTATTTAAGTTATAAATAGGTTCAAATTGAATAAATTTCATTATTCTTCATCTTCGGCGTAATTTTTACGTTGCTTCATCATTTTTTCAAGTGATAAATTACTTTTTTGAATAACTTTTTCGGGATTATCTAATAATTTATTTATAAAATCGCCTACAGCTCCTTCATCATTTTCTAATTTCAATTTCACAGAAGCATATTTTTTAACCTCAGCAGAAGCATTTCCTACAGCAACTGAAATTTTAGCTACTTTAAACATTGGAACATCATTAAATCCATCTCCAAAAGCAATTGTATTTTCCAAATCAATTCCATAATATCTAGAAAGTAAACTTAAAGCTCTTCCTTTACTTGTTGAAACATTGGTTATATCAAAAACAGGTGTTAACCCTTTTCCTTTTGATCAGTATGAAAATTCACCCAAATCACCATATTTTCTCTTAAGATATGATCTTAATTCTTCAACATCAGTTGTTTCTTTAACATCAAAAATAATTCCAGTAGGTTTTAAAGGTAATTTATTAAAATTCAATCCAACAACAAATTTAGGACTTTCTCTAAAGCCAAAAACACTTTCAAGAGCAGGATCTCTATGTTGAATTTGAACTCACCCAGGTCCTTCAATTGCAATATTGGTTGTTTCGTTTTTAACTTTTGGATCACCTAAAACATAAAGCATTTCGTTTAAATCTAAATACTTTATATAAGGAATAAAATTTTCATCCTTTGGATTATGAATTTGTGCACCATTATAATTTGCCACTACTGTATCTAAACCTAATTTATCATAAATAGGCTTCGTACTTCTTCAAGGTCTACCAGTTAATAAACAAACAATGTGACCTTCATTTTTTGCTCTCAAAATAGCTTGAAATGATTTTTCATGAATTTCACCTGTTTTTGATGAAGCTAATAAAGTACCATCTAGATCAATAGCAAATAAAAATTTATTATTAGTCATTTAAACTCCAGTAATTTAAATATACAAGTTAATTTTAATATATTATATTCACTAATATAACTATTTTTAGCACTTAAAAGTTGTAAATATGTGATAGTTGATCTTTATTTTTTAAATTAAAAATCGTATTTATTTATAAATAAATACGATCTAAATAAAATTGGCTTTGTTTCAAAGAAATATACCCAAAAGTAAAAAAACAATAATAACAAGTAAAGAAACTACAATAGATCACAAAACAATATTAGAAATTAACATTTTTCTTTTTGATTTTTTAATATGAGATAAATCACTATTAACATCATTAATTGTTGCCAAATAAAGAGCGTTTAAATGTTCTTCAGGTAAATTATTAAGCTCATCAATATGATAAATATGCAATTTATTTGCATCCACAATAGATGTAGCAATAAAATTATCTTTTTCAACAACTGATAATTTATTATCAGAAGTATTTTGTTTTTGTTCATCATATTGATTATCTTTAATCATAATTTAATAATAACAAATTGATTAATAAATTTAAATTATTTAATATATTAGCAAAATAACTTTATATATGCTAAAATAAGTTACATGAGTAAAAAAGATTATTATGCCGTTTTGGGTGTAAGTAAAAATGCTACACAAAAAGAAATTAAAGAAGCATATAGAAAATTGGCTATGCAATATCATCCTGACAAATTAAAAGATGGCACGAGTGATAAAAAAATGCAGGAATTAAATGCTGCTTATGAAGTTTTAAGTGACCCACAAAAACGTGAAAACTATGATCGTTTTGGGGATGAAAATGGTGCGCAAGGATTTAATTTCTCTAATTTTCAAGAAACAGATTTCGGCGGAATGTTTAAAGATATATTTTCTCAATTTACTGGCGGTTTTGCTTCGAGAAGAAATCGACAAACTGGGCCATTGAAGGGTGAAAACATACATGTAAGTATGGAAATAAGTTTTATTGATGCCGTTTTGGGTAAAGAAGTGCCTTATGAATTTGAAAAATGAGTTCTTTGTGACTTATGTAACGGAAGCGGGGCTAAGAATTCTAGTGATGTTGTTACTTGTTCTACATGTAATGGAAATGGTTTTACTCAAAAAATTCAAAGAAGCTTTTTTGGTGAACAAATTATTCAATCCGTTTGCCAAACATGTTCAGGCAAAGGAAAAATTATTAAAGAAAAATGCCCTAAATGTCATGGACATGTTTATAACAAAGTTAATAAAAAAGTTACGCTTTTAATAAAACCTGGAACAGTAAATGGTGATGAACTTAAACTTGATGGTTATGGAGAAAAAGGAATAAACGGCGGACCAGTTGGCGATATGTTTATCCAATTAAAAGTAAAAAATCATGAATTTTATCATCGTGATAAATTAAATATAGTAGCAGAAATGGATGTTTCTTTTATTGATATTTTGTGTGAAAAAAACATCAAAGTTCCTTCTCCTTATGGTCCTATTGATTTAAAACTAAAAAATAGTTATAAAGATGGGCAAAAAATTATTCTCAAAAATAAAGGTATAAAAAGATCTAATAGTGTCGGTGATTATATAATTCATCTTAACATTATTATCCCTGATCTTTCTGGAAGAGATTTAAAAAATCTTAATCAATTTTTAGAAGATGTAAAAGATAATTCTAATGAACAATTTATTAAAAAAATTGAAAAGATTAAATAATGAAAAAAATAAATCCTTATTCACTAAAAGCCCTTAAAAACAGCTTAATTCAAAAAGATGACAATTTTAAACAAGACTGAGAAAAATTTTCTAAATTAGTTAACGAAGAAGAATTTTGAAAAAAATATAATAATGAATTTGATAGAAAAAGAAAAAACGTCAAATTACTTGCGAAAAAAATTTCGTCAATAGAACTAAATGATATTAATGAAACTTTAGATTTTGCAAATGAAATAGAAAAAGAATTAAATAAAGAAAAAAACAATATTTATACTTATATCGATTTTTCATCTCACGAATTAAATAGCGTTATTGAAAAATTAAATGATAATGATGACAATTCATTTCTTGCTTACGAGCATGAAATTAATTTAGATGAAATTAATCAAAATAATAACGAAGAAACAACCGTAATAGAAATAAAAGGCAACATAAAAATCAATTAGTCCATTGCTTTTATTTTTGCCTTTTATTTTATATTAATATAAAATTATGTAATATTAAAGTTTAAGCCTATATTGAAGGAGTGCTATGAGTAGAATTAATATTGCAATTGACGGTCCCTCTGGCGCTGGAAAGTCAACTGTTTCTAATGAACTTGCTAAACGTTTAGGATATATTTTTGTTAACACTGGAAGTTTTTATAGAGCAGTTGCTTTTTACTTACTAAACTTGAATATAGACTTAAATAATCAAGAACTTGTTAAACAGCACTTACATGACCTTGCAAATAAACATTCTATTACTATTGATAATAAAGAGCACATATATTTAAACGGACAAAATATAACTAATGAAATACGTGCTGATCAAATTTCTAAAGCATCTTCAAAAATTGCAACTTATCCTTTTATTAGAGAATATGTAGTTAACGCAATACAATCAATTACTAAGACTAGTAAAGGCTATATTATGGATGGAAGGGATACAACTTTTAGAATTATGCCTTTCGCGGAAGTTAAAATTTTTCTTACAGCTTCTTCTGAAGAGAGAACTAAAAGAAGAATTAAACAAAATGAAGAACTTGGATATATAACTGACTATAATACAGTCTTAAGCGAAATAAAAGCCAGAGATTTTCAAGATACTCATCGTTTGGTCGATCCATTACATAAAGTTGAAGATGCTATCGAAATTGATTGTACCAACATGACTTTCGAAGAAGTAGTTCAATCGATTATTGAAATAGTAAATCAAAAGGTTCTTAATGGCTAAAAACACAATTGCAATTATAGGTAAACCTAATGTAGGCAAAAGCACTCTTTTCAATAGGTTAATAGGTAAAAAAATATCTATTATTTATGATCGCCCAGGCATTACAAGGGATAGATTATATGAAAAATTTACTTGAAATGGAAAAGAAATTAGATTAATTGATACTGGCGGTATTGAAATCGAAAATAAACCTTTTCAAGAACAAATAAGAATACAAGCTGATATAGCTATAAATGAAGCAGACGTTATTATATTTATGATCGATGGAACAAGCGACATAACTAATGATGATTTAATGATAATAAGCAAACTTAAAAAAACAAATAAACCTATTGTTATAGCTGCAAATAAACTTGAAAAAAATATGAATGAATTTGATTTTTCTCTCTATAAATTAGGAATAGATAAAATTTTTTCAATTTCTGCTCAACATGGACAAGGAATAGGCGATTTGCTTGATGAATGTTTGAAATTTTTAATTTTTGACAACAAACAAGTTTCTAATAATTTTAAATTATCTATTATTGGTAGGCCAAATGCTGGTAAAAGTTCACTACTTAATAAATTAGCAAACGAAAATAGATCAATAGTTTCTAACATCCCTGGAACAACAAGAGATAGCGTTAAAAGTATAATTACTTTAAATAATGAATATTTTGAAATTATTGATACTGCTGGTATTACAAGAAAAAGTAAAATAGAAGATAATGTTGAAAAATATGCTTTGATGAGAGCATTAAATTCTTTAGAAGAATCCAATTTATCTATAATAATGTTAGATTCTACCAAAGAAATTTCTCATTTTGACTCTACTATTATTGGCGAAGCTCTTGAAAATAATAAACCAATTATTATTGCTATTAATAAATGAGACTTAATTGAAAAAGATTCAAAAACAATGCAAAACTATGAAAAAAACATTCGAAATAAATTTCATTTTGTTCCTTGAGTGCCTATTGTTTTTATTTCAGCAAAAACTAATTTAAGAATGCAAACTTTAATTGAAACAATCATAAAAGTTAAAAATAATTTAATTAGAGATATAAAACCTTCTATATTATCAAGTTTTATTAGAGAAACACAAATTATTCAACCTGCTCCTCCTTATAATGGCGGAAGATTAAATATTTACTTAGTAAAAAAAATTAAAGCTCCTATCCCTACTTTTATTTTTTTTGTAAATAATAAAAAATATTTGCACTTTAGTTATCAAAGACACTTAGAAAACGAAATAAGAAAAGTATTAGACTTTGCGGGTTGTCCTCTCAAATTAATTTTTAAAAATAAAAATGGTTTAGAATAACAAAAATAACCTTTTTTCGTAAAGAACTTAGGTTATTTTTATTACTTCACTTTTTTCTAAAAATGAAGTAAATAATTTTTTAAAAATTAGATTATTTTTCTCAATATTATCATTTCAAAATGTAAATAAATCTTTAGTACTTACGTCTGTAGAAATGATAGTTATTTTTTTATTTTTCTCACGCTCTCTTAGAACAAAAAATAAATTATCATTTATAAAATAATTTTTAGGTTTTATACTAGCGATATCATCTAAAACTAATATTTCAACTTCAATTAACTTATTCAATAAATTTAAACTAGATATTTTTTCTGAAACTAAATAATTAATAAATTTTTGTAATTCATCACACTTTAAGTATGCAACAGTTTTATTTTCACTTATAAAATTATTTGCTATTGCTTGAACGAAATAACTTACATCTTTTATATTGCTAGAATACAATATAAAATTATTTTTAAGTTCGATATCGCTTTTATTATTGACAAAAAATAAATTCATTTTATCTAAAATGACATTTTTAGTAGCATTTGTAATTTTGGTATGAGAAATAACATTTTTTAATGATTTAGAAAAATCTAGATTAGAAATATCAGAACAAAATAAATTTAGTGATTTTAGATAAAGATTAACAAATTCTTTATTTGATCTAATTTTTTTTCTAAAAACTAATTCACCGTTTTTTTTACGAGTAATTTTAAATTTATATGGAAAATTGGCAGAATTTTTTAGAGATTCAATTAATTCTATAAAATCATCTCCGTATTCTAATATTTCATCATCTTCTATTTTTAACTGTTTAAATAAATCTAATTTCAACAAATCTGGATGATTTTTTATATTTGAAACAAATTTTTGCTTTATGTCGCCGCTTAAAATTTCTTCTATATTTTTACTAAAAAGTGAATATTCTTGAACTTTCATTTTCTAATAATGCTGAATATCTTTCTTATTGTTAATTTGATTTGTATAAGCGGCTTTTCATAAAGTTTTTTTGATAAAAGTTTTTCCCATTGTGTCCACGTATATTTGATCTAAAAATTGTTCAGCTTTTTCAAAATTATTTATTTTGGAATTATATATTTTATCTAAAGTATCATTAAAAATATCACAGTCAATTTTCAAATACATATCAGATAAATAATATAACGTTAAATTAATAATAGGATTAATTAAACCTAATTCCTTATATTTATTAAAAATGTTGATAAAAAAATAAGTAGGTTTAATATTAGTCAAATGATAATAGTATGTTGCGGGAGTTTCTTTTAAAGTTGCTTCATAAAGATTATTTATTAAAACATTATCATCTATATTCTTACTAACAACTAATTCTTCATAAAAATTATTCATTTCTTCTTCGCTTGTATTTTCATCATTAAAAACATCTTCAAAACTAGCAGAAATATCGCTTAATTCTCCTGTGTCAATTATGTTTTTGGTTTTATTTATCAGTTTATTAAACATATTATTACCAATTTTTTTTACCAATTGTTTACACAAGTCTTTGTTCTTAGAAAATTGGATAGAATTAAGTGGTTTTTCCAATTCAAAAACAGTAATTTGACGAAAGTTATCTTGATAAGTAGATAATAATGAAAGGGATTCCAAGCATCTTCTTGCTTTATTGAGATTTTCTAATTTTATGTTCAATAGAAAAACTAAATTATTGAAATCAAAATAAAAATCATCCTTATTTGTTTCTATGCTGACATCCCTTAAATGTTCATAAAGCAAAATTGCATCAGAAGATAAAAGAGGAGAATAAAATTTACGAAGATTTTTTAAATCATCACCAGAAATAGAATTAATATATTGAATTTTAAAATTAGAATATGTTAATCTTTTATCCATAACTTAATCTCCTTATCTTAATCAAATGGCACAATTAATTTGCTATTTGTAATGATTTTATAAAAGCGAAAATATCTGAATTATTTTTTTAGCATAAACCTAACTTAATAAAGTATTATCTACAAAGATATAAACAAAATTATTTTCAACTAAAATGGTTAAAATATTGATTTTTCATCTTTAAAAATATAAATTTTTCTCTTTTTTTATTTTTATCCACTAAAAAAAGAAATGGAAAAATATAAAAAAAATGGATTGCTCCATTATTCATAAAAATAAAAAATTATTTTATTTTTTCATATGCCAAAGAAGCCATTTTAGAATAGGCTCTTATTAGCCCGCTAGCTCCTAATTGAATACCTCCAAAATATCTAACAACAAAAACAACTATATTAATTGTCTTTTTGAATTGCAAAACATTAAGAATTGGTTTTCCCGCAGTATTTTTAGGTTCATTATCATCATTAAATCCAGCATAAATAACATTATTGTCATTAAAAACATAGGCATAACAAATATGAGTTGGTTTTTTAAATAAAATAGTTACTTCTCTAATTTTTTCATGTAATTGATTTTTATTAGAAATCAAATATGCTTTTGAATAAAACTTGGATTTTTTTATTTCTTGATATTCTCAATTTTCATATCTCATAATGAATGTTGTATTAATTTTGATAAAAAAATGGGGCGAATGACGGGATTCGAACCCGCGAGTGACGGGACCACAACCCGCTGTGTTAAACCACTTCACCACATTCGCCACATTGTCTGCTAAATAGCCCTAATATTATATATTAGTTTTTATATTTAAATATAAAATTAATAATTATGAATATAGCTAATAAATATGATGCAATTGTAGTTGGGGGAGGCCATGCTGGTCTAGAAGCAGCTTTTGCTTTATCTAGAAAAGGTCATAAAACATTGCTGATTTCATTAGACAAAAATCGTTTAGGAATGATGCCGTGTAATCCATCAATAGGGGGTCCTGCTAAAGGAATTATAACTAAGGAAATCGATGCACTAGGAGGAATGCAAGGTTATTGAGCAGATTTATCTATGATACAGTTAAAAGTACTCAATCAATCTAAAGGCCCTGCCGTGAGAGCATTGAGAGCCCAAATAGATAAAGAAAAATATAGTAATATTGCCTTAGAATACGTTTTAAAACAATCAAATTTAACTTTATTAGAAAGTACAGTAAGCGAAATTATCGTTGATAAAAATAATTATTTCTTAGGTGTTAAATTGGAAAATAATGAAATTATCAATGCTAATGTAGGAGTAATAACAACTGGCACATATATGGATTCGAGAATTCTAAGAGGAAATGATATTACTATTAGTGGTCCGGATAATCAAAAAACAACTTCAAAACTTAGCGAATCATTAAAAAATTGTGGATTTATTTTACAAAGATTAAAAACAGGTACTCCCCCTAGAATATATTCTGATTCAATTGATTATTCGAAAGTTCAAGCAGAAATACTTAATGACATTAATTTGAGCTTCTCGAATAGATCAAATGTTAAAATGCCTAAACAAATTGCATGTTATTTGACCTATACTACTCCTCTTACTCATAAAATTATTCAAGAAAATTTAACAAAAAGCGCTATGTATTCTGGCTTAATAGAAGGAATAGGCCCAAGATATTGCCCTTCTATAGAAGATAAGATTGTAAAATTTTCTGAAAAAGAAAGACATCAAATTTTTTTTGAACCAGAAACAGCTGATGAAACAATTACTTATGTTAATGGATTGTCAACTTCTATGCCTATTGATGTGCAAAAAAAAATAATTGAGTCAATTCCGGGATTAGAAAATGCTAGAGTACAAAAGTGAGCATATGCTATAGAATACGATGCTATAGATCCATTGCAACTTTATCCTTCTTTAGAAACCAAAGTTGTTAAAAATCTTTTTACTGCTGGACAAATTAATGGAACAAGTGGTTATGAAGAGGCTGCAGGGCAAGGTATTATAGCAGGAATCAATGCTGGACAAAAGTTAGAAAATAAAGATCCTATTATAATTTTGAGAAATGACGGTTATATAGGTGTTTTGATAGATGATTTAGTCACTAAGGGAACAAAAGAACCATATAGAATGTTAACTAGTAGGGCTGAATATAGATTGCTTCTAAGAAACGATAATGCAGATATTAGATTGGCAAAATATGCTTTAAAAGCAAACATGATTTCTAAAGAAGAACATGACAAAATAATAGAGAAATATGAATTAATAAACAAAAAAATTGAAGAATTAAGCAAAACACATTTATCTAGTAAAAGTGAAATAGCAAAAAAATACAATATACTTAATGGTCCAACTTTATTAAAAGTCATAGCAAGACCTGATGTTGATCCTTTTGAACTAATAACTGATTTCCCTTATATTGAAGAATTAGTTATATCAGTTAGATTATTTGGATATATTGAAAAACAAAAAAATGATGCAAATAAATCAATAAAATTAGAAAATTACAAGATACCAAATAATATTGATTACGACAAAATAATAAATATTGCTACTGAAGCTAAACAAAAATTAAATAAAATTAGACCTTTAACAATTGGACAAGCAAGTAGAATAAGTGGAATTAATCCTTCTGATATTCAAATGCTTCTTTTTTATCTAGAAATAACAAGAAAAAAAGATGAAAAAAATTAGAATAATATCTGTTGGTTCATTAAGTCCTTTATTCAGGCAGTTGTATAAAGAGTACGAAAATAGCGTTAAAAAATTTTGTTTATTGGAAACTGTAGAAATAAAAGAATTTAGTCAAATTAAAAATATTCAAGAAAAAAAGCAAAAAGAAACAGAAAAAATTAAATCGTTTTTAACAAGCAATGAAAAGGTAATAATTTTGTCCTTAAAAGGAAAACAAATTAACTCAGAAAAATTTTCTCAAATAATAAATTCAATTGAACAAATAACTTTTATAATTGGTGGATCAGATGGTATTGATGAAGATTTATTTGATGATAAAAATAAAATTTCTTTTTCTCAAATGACTTTTCCTCATCAATTATTCAAAATAATGTTAACGGAGCAAATTTATAGAGCTTTTATGATAATAAAAAATAAAAAGTATCATAAATAACATATATAATTAAGTAGAATTTATTTTGCTGTTTTTGCCCATAATTAAGGAGAAAAATGTCAAACAAAAATATAGTACTAAACGAAAAAAACGCGGAAATTATAAGAAAACTTACAATTCCTCAAAATGAATGACAAAATTTATTGAAAAATAAAAAACAGGAGATTGCTTCAAAAATAAAAATTAATGGATATCGCCCTGGAAAAGCTCCAAAAAATGTTATTGATCAACATATAAATATGGGTGAAGTTTTTAATAGAGCTGTTAATGAATTTGTTTCAAAAAAATATACCGAAATATATGAGGAGATTAAGAAAGAAAATAATAGAGCTGTTAATTATCCTTCAATAAATATAACTAGGTTAACTGAAGAAATGGCCGAAATAGAATTGATATATCCTTTAGAAGCGGATGTTAATTCTATTAAGATGGATAATTTGAAATCTAAATTTTCATTACAAGAAGTTAAAGATAAAGATATTGATGATTATATCAATTCTAAATTAAGTTCTACAGCATTATTATTGCCTCTTAAAAAAGATGAAAAAACTAAAAATGGTGATACTGTAACTATCAATTATAAAGGTTATGTTAATGATGAACCTTTTGATGGCGGAGAAGCTGAAAACTACCAATTAAAATTAGGAACTCATACTTTTATAGATAATTTTGAAGATCAATTACTCGATAAAAAAGTTGGTTGAAAAGGAGAAGTAAAAGTAAAATTTCCCGAAAATTATCCAGTTTCAAAATTGGCTAATGCTCCTGCTGTTTTTGATGTAACTATTTCTGAGGCTAAACGTCCCGAAGAAATTAAATTAACTAAAGACAATATAAGTCAATTAGGATTAGGAGAAAAAATCGCCTCTATTGAAGAAGCAAAAAAAGCCATCAATTTGATATTAGAAAAGCAAAAACTTATTTATTCTCTTGATTTGTTTATTGACGATATTTTTAGCGAAATTCTTAAAAACAATGAATTATATATTCATAAAAATGTAATAAACTTTGAAGTTTCTCAAAGAAAAAATGAAATCAAAAAAATGCTCAAACAACAAAATGTTAAATACACTGATTATTTAGAATTATTAGGCCAAAATGAAGAGCAATTAGAACAACTTATCTATAAAGAAGAAGAAATCAAAGTTAAACGTTCAATTGTTATTAGTCATGTTATAAAAATGGTTCAAGGTGATGTAAAAATAGATGAAAAAGATTACACTATTTTAGAAAAATACCAATCTTTAGTTTCGGGAATTAATTTTGAAAACCTTAAATCTTTTGTGGATTCTTCAGAACAAAATAAAAATAGATTAAAAGTACAAATTGAAGATACAAAAGTAAAAGAATTAATTTTAAATAAATTTCATAAAAAGGGATTTGAAGAATATATAAAACAAAACGACGAAATTAATAAAAAAATCGATGCTTATGTGGCAGAAGAAAAAAAAGTAACTGAAAAAATTAAAAAAACTTCTAAAAAAACAAGCAATAATAATAAAAAATAATTGGAATCTCTTTTTTAAGAGATTTTTTATTTTGAAAAATAAAATAAATTAAAATAATAATAATTTAATCTTTGTTTTCGAAAGGCAAAAAATGATAAAAGAAATTTTAAGAGAAAAAACATCAGATGTTATATTAAAAGCTTTTTTCAAAGGGGATGAAATTAAACCTTATCTAATAGAAAAACAGGGTCAAATTACAGAATATCTTAATGAAAATGTTGCCTATGTTTACTTAGGTGAAAAAGAAAAGCTAACCAAAGAAGATTTATTAGATATATTTAAGAATATTGCTTCTTCACAAATCAGAACTTATTTAGTTGATATTAAATCTTTCAAGACTCCTTCATTGTGCAAATGTGAAGTTTTACCAATTTTAGTAAAAGCCACATATTTTATCAAAGCTGATTTATATAACGAAAAAATAAGCAAAAAAGAAAATAACTTTGAATTATTGCCCTATCTAGATGAAGAAATTTCAAAGGATTTAAAAAATGCTTTTGAAAAAGAAATTATTCTTTCTGAAGCAACTAATTTTGCGAGAAATTTACAAATAATGCCACCAAATATTTGTAATTCTGAATACTTAGCTGATATTGTTGCTAAGGATTTAGAACAATATCCTAATCTTAAAATTACTGTTTTAAACAAAAAAGAAATTGAAAAATTACAAATGGGATTGCTTCTATCAGTAAATAGAGGAAGTATGTATGAACCTAGAGTAGTTGTTATTGAATATAATGGAAATTCAAAATCTAAAGAAAAGACAGTCATGGTGGGAAAAGGTATAACTTTTGATTCTGGTGGATATTCATTAAAAGGATCTAGACATATGTTGGGAATGAAATTCGATATGTCAGGGGCAGTGATAGTTGCTTCTGTAATGAAGGCTATCGCACAATTAAAACCTAAAAAGAATTTTTCAGCAGTTATGTGCATTACTGATAATAGAATAAACGGAGATGCGTCCCTTCCTGATTCTGTATGAAAATCAATGAATGGAAAATCCGTAGAAATAAACAATACTGATGCTGAAGGAAGATTGGTTATGGCTGACGGACTAACTTATGCTGTAAGAAAATTAAATGCAACAAGATTGATTGATGTCGCTACATTAACAGGCGCCATTCTTTCTGCATTAGGAACAACTTATACTGGTGTATGAGCAACTAGTGATGATGCTTGAAATGATATTTATAAAGCTGCAAAAAATGCTGGAGAATTAATTTGAAGAATGCCTTTTGATTCAGCATTTGCCAAAAATATCAAAAAATCTAAAGTTGCCGATTTAAAAAATACCGATTTGTCTGGAATGGGAGGATCAAATTCTGCAGCAATGTTTTTAAAAGAATTTACAGAAGATATTGAATATATTCATTGTGATGTTGCTGGAACAGCAGAAATTTCAGAAGAACCTCAAGGTGTATTAGTTCATACTTTAACTGAATTAGCCCTAATTTAATTCTATACAACCCTCTTCTTTAAAAGAACGGGGTTTTTTATACAGATAATGTATTTAAATTTTAAAAATACTGGTTTATTAGAAGTAATAACTGGGCCTATGTTTTCAGGAAAAACAGAAGAACTAATAAAAAGAATAAAAATTCTTGAAATTGCCGGAATAAAAACATTAGTAATAAAACCAAAATTTGATACTAGATTTTCAAAAAGCAAAATAGTAAGTAGAACAGGTTCGTCTATAGAAGCAATAAATATCGATAAATCGAAAGATATATTAAAATTTTGAAACCCTTCTTTTCAGGCTGTTGCAATTGATGAAACTAATTTTTTCGATAAGGGATTGTTAAAAGTAATAGACAAATTAATCTTACAAAATATTAGAGTTATATGTTCTGGATTAGATATGGATTTTTTAAGAAGGCCTTTTGGAATAATGCCACAAATTTTATCCATTGCAGATAAAATAGATAAATTGAAAGCTGTGTGTGTTATTTGCAAAAATTCAGCTGGTTTTTCTTTTAGAAAAATTGTATCTAATGAAATAAATTTATTAGGTAATAATGAATACGAAGCTAGATGCAGAATATGCCATATTAAAGGAGAATTTGAAAAAAGAAATAATAATTCTCAATAGAGTTTATTATTTCTTTTTTTCTATACTTAGAGTATAAGTTCTAGATAGTTCTTCATCATTATTAATTCATTTTACGTAAATATCTATATCTTTGTTTTCCTTTATTTTATAATCAAAATTTATATATCCTTGACTGTATTTAAAATTATTAACTACATATTTCATAAATGCTGGAATAACGTTAATATCAAATTCTGTTTCTCCATTATTAATTCTTATATATTCGTAAAATTGTTTGGCTTTTATATTAGGAAAAATATCGTAATTTATAATATTTCTGTTTGATTCAAAATTTTTATTGTTCTTATTATTTGTTATTGAAATATTATCAGTTTCAATAGAAGTTAATTTTGTTTTTGTTGATGTAAGGGCTACTGGCAAAGCTATAGAAACTATTGCTCCAACAGCTACAAAACTTATTAATATTTTTTTCTTAGGTGTTAATTTGAGTTTCATCTTTTTTTCAATAATATAAACTATTGATATTTTTTAAATCATCAACAAAATTTTCAGTCTCCTCTAAATTAACTTCATATTTTAATATTTCTTTATCATTTATTTCGTCAATATAAGTTAATTTTATTTTTATCAATCCGGTATCTTTATCTAAAAGAGGAGAAATTATTTTATAATCGTTGAAAATGTTTATTATTTGTTTATCCTGATTTTTGCCGTTTCCATAATAATCGTATACTATTTGATAGTTATTTACAAAGTCCTGTCCAGCATTATATGGAATTAACAATCCTTTCGGTTTATCCGATTCAACTATTTTAAATTGTTTTTGCGAATAATCATATTCTAGAGGATAACTATATTTTCATTCTTTTAATTGAACAAATTCATTTGGCGATTCAAACAAATCACTAATAAGCGACTCTTTAAGATTTATTTTAAAATGATAATAAGGATTGAAAAAATTTAATTCATATTTAGGCGGCTGTACTTTACGAGGATAAAACTGTTGATAAAATAAATTATATTTCTTGAATTTTGGACCATTTTTATAGAAATTAGTTGTTACGATAGGAAATCTATTTTCTGTGTACTGTAAATCATATGGTAAATCTGATAAGACATCATGATTGTTTAATTCTGCTTGTGCAATATTTTCTATAGGTTTTAAATAATTTATTTTATTAAAAGATAATTTTAGATTATCAAATGAGGTTTTTATATTATTTGAGTTATTTGATCCAAAAAAGAAATTTCATTTGTAAGGTATTTTTATATTGACTTCGTTATTATCAATATAATTATTTATTTCATTGTAATTATCTAAATTTTCTTTTGTTATTCTAAAATAATTTACATCGTTTTTGTTAAGTTTATTTTCAAAAATCACGGAAAAAGTTTTTAATTCAGAAAATTTTATTCCTAAATCACTACTGCTTAAATTGAATGAAAACATATGATATTCATTATTTTCTCTTCTACCTGACTCTCCTAATTGATTTTTATAGGCATCAATAATAAATCCATTGTCAAATACTTCTTCAAAAACTTTTGTTTTATCCTTTGAAAGTTGTACTAGTTGACCATTAACTTCAAAATTTATATGACTTAAAAAATTACTAACTTGTTTTTCTTTAACAAATAATGTGGCATTTATTCATAAAGTATCATTTTGATACAATCTTCTAATTGACACAACTCCTTTGGTTATTAGTTGATTGTCGTATTCATTTCATCCCCCAAATTTTTGTATAGAAAAACGCTCTCTTTCTAAAATTATGCTATGTATGTTTTCTTTTTGATTTTCTTGAATATTGTAATTAACTGTTGAGATAATAATACAAAAACTCCTCTACTGCATTATTTTTATGCTTATAATAAGATGATTTACAAAAATATTGTTCATATCAATCTTTGTCAGTATATTTATTTATAAAGTCATTTTCAATAATCAACTTATTAGTTTCTTCCAAAAGATTTAATACTCTTTCCAATTTATTATCGGGTTCTAATACAGCTTCTTTTATATATCCTGATTTGGACTGTTTAGCCAATAAATAACTTTGTTTGTTTGCTTTTTCAACATTGCATATTCCTTGCACTATCTTATATTTCTCTTTGTTAGACATTTGTTTTAAATAATTTCTTGGTAAAAATGTCATTTTTTCTCCTTTCACTTCTTAATTCCAAAAAAATTATTTTTACCTTAAAAAAAATAAAAAAAGCGGAATAAATTGAAATTTTCCACTTTTAATTATATTTTTTTATATTATTTCAACTTAATGGCCAGTTTTTAGGAGTTTTAAAAATCTTCTGAAAAACTATTACATATGATTTTTTGCTATATTTTTTTATTAATATTTTTTCTTTATATTCTGGAAAAATATTAATAAACTCATCAAGTTCCTTTTGATAATTTTCTCCTTTTATCAAATAAAAATAACCTTTATCCCTCAACAAATGATGTGACATTAAGAAAATATTTTTTATTGAAGAAACGGCTCTTGCGGTAATAACATCAAAAATATAATCTTTTACGTTTTCTGTTCTATCATTAATTATCGTAAAATTTAAATTCAAATCATTTTTAACATTTTTAAGAAAATTGCATCTCTTTGTTTGACTCTCTATAATCGTTAATTCACAATAATTATTTTCTATTAAAAACGGAAGAGAAGGGAATCCTGCTCCTGCTCCTATATCAAGTAATTTTAGATTATTTGGAAAAATTTCCATGTAAGGATTAAAGGCATCTATAGAATTAATTATTCCTTCTAATCAAATTTCTTCTGTATTTTTAAACCCTGTTATATTCATAACCTTGTTTTGTTCGAAAACTAAAAAAGAATATTTTTTAAGCAAATTTTCGTTTTTCATAATCTATTTAGATATCTGACTTGCCAAATTTTCATATACCTCAGAAATAGAAGTTCCATTGATATGACATTCAATAATTTTTGATAAAAAAGAATCTAAACTAACAATTTCTAATTTACTGTATTTACTTGATAAATAGGTATTATCAATTGAATCCGTTATGATGACCTTTTCTATTGTTTCATCTTTTTCAAAAACATCAAATCCTTTGGTAAAAAGACCGTGAGTAGCTGCAACAATTATTTTTTTTGCTCCATTTTCCTTCAACGTGTGTACAGCTTTTAAAATTGTGCCACCAGTATCGATAATATCATCAATAATTACTGCATTTTGATTTTTTACATTTCCAATAAGGCCCATAACTTCAGTTTGATTAGTACCAATTCTTCTTTTGTCTATTATTCCTATTTTTACTGTTTTAGAAATCAATTCAGCTAATTGTCTTGCCCTAAAAGTCCCACCATGATCAGGGGAAACCACCGTAAAATCATATTTAGATTTTTTTATTGCTTTAGCCAAAGTATAAGAACCTCTTAAATCATCAATAGGTATATTAAAAAAACCCTGAATAGCTGGATTATGTAAATCAACAGCAATTATTTTATTAGCTCCAGATACTTGTAATAAGTCAGCAACTAATTTTGCACCTATAGGTTGTCTTCCCCTTTCTTTCCTATCTTGTCTAGCATAACCATAATATGTTAAAACAACAGTTATAGAATGCACGCTTGCCCTTTTCAAAGAATCAATGAATAATAATAAATCCATTAGATTATCATTAACTGGTTTTGATGTATTCGCGATAATAAATGCATCTTTCCCTCTTACGGCTTTAGTGCTCACTAACATAGATTCACCATCTGAAAATGTTGTTTTTTTTATTTCGCTTAACGATAAATTTAGTCTGTTTGCAATTTTTTCTGCTAGAGATAAACAATTAGGCATACCAAAAATGATAACATTACATTTTTTCATTATTTCTCCAATAAAATAAATTATAGGAAATATTAGTTTTTTACCTGCTTTTCTCTTATACTGAATATACCCAAAGTAAAATCAACAAGATATGTTTTATTCTCAATAATTTGATTTTCAATTATTTTTTGTGCTAATAAAGATTCAATATGATTTTGAATATATCTTTTAATTGGTCTTGCACCAAAATTAGAATCATACGCACTTTTAGAAATTGCAATTAAGGTTTTTTCACTAAATTCTATATTTATTGATTTATTTTCTCTTATTCTTTCACTTAATTTATTTAATTCTAAACTAACTATTTCTTTTATGTTCTCGTGAGTTAAATAATTAAATGGAACAATTTCATCGACTCTATTAACAAATTCAGGTGTTAAATATTTCAAAATTAATTCTTTAAAATTAGCATTATTTATTTTATTTTTTAAAATTTCTTCTGCCCCCAAATTTGATGTCATAATAACTATTAGATTTCTACAATTGATAATTCTTCCCGTTGAATCAGTAATTGTTCCATTATCAAGCAGTTGCAGCAATATATTTAGAACATCTTTATGTGCTTTTTCAATTTCATCAAACAATAAAATGGTATAAGGATTTTTTCTAATTTTTTCAGTTAGTGATTCGGTAGAATCAAATCCAACATATCCTGGGGGAGATCCAATTATCTTAGAAACTGAATGTTTTTCCATATATTCTGACATATCTATTCTTATCATTTGCTTTTCACTATCAAAAAGAGATAATGCAAGCGCTTTTGCTAATTCAGTTTTTCCTACACCAGTAGGACCTAAAAACAAAAAAGAAGCGATAGGTCTATTAGGGTCGTTAATATCAGCTTTTGATCTTAAAATTGCTTGTGAAACAGCTTTGATTGCTTGTTTTTGACCAATTATTTTTTTTGACAATTCTTCATTTAGAGAAAGTAATTTTTGTTTTTCTGTTTCCAATAATTTTTTAACTGGAATATTTGTTCATTTTGATACTATTATTGCTATTTCTTCAGGTGTTACAGTATCTTTAATAAGAGTAGAAGTAGAATTATTGATTTCATCTTCTTTTTCTTTGATTTCCTTTTCTAATTTAGGCATTTCAACATACATTATTTTTGATGCTTTTTCGTAATTACTCTCGTTTTGTGCAATTGTTAAAATATGTTGTAAATTATCCATTTTGCTTCTCAAATTAGACAAATAATTTAATCTATTCTTTTCTTGTTCTCATCTTATTTGTAAATCATTAATTACTAGATTAAGATCATTTATTTCTTTCGAAATTTTTTCTATTCTTTCGAAATTTTTATTAGTTTCTGTGAGAGCAATTTTTTCCATTTCTAATCTAGTTAATTTTTGTTTTGATTTTTCTAACTCCTCGGGTTGAAAATTAATTTCAGTTTTTATTGTTGCCGCAGCTTCATCAACTAAATCAATCGCCTTATCAGGTAAAAATCTGTCACTTATATATCTTGAACTCAAATTAGCAGCCTTGATTAAAGCATCATCTTGTATTTTTACGTTATGGAAATTTTCAAGACGTTCTTTTATTCCTCTTAAAATAGTAATTGTGTCGGAAATAGAAGGCTCATTTACATCTATTTTTTGCATTCTTCTTTCAAAAGCACTATCTTTTTCAATGTATTTTCTATATTCATCGAAAGTAGTAGCTCCTATTAAATGCAATTTCCCTCTTGCCATTAGTGGTTTTACAATGTTTGCTGCGTCCATTCCTCCGGATGCATTTTTTCCAGTTCCTATAAGCATATGAATTTCATCTATAAAAACAATAATATCTCCGTTTGAATCTTCAATTTTTTTTAGAACTTCTTTCATCCTTTGTTCAAATTGTCCTTGATAAGAGGCTCCCGCTATCATACTAGTAATATCAAGTTCTATTACATCTTTACCTTTTAAATTTTCTGGAACTTGTCCTTCAACTATTTTTCTTGCTAAACCTTCTACAATTGCTGTTTTTCCTACTCCTGGCTCGCCTACTAATACAGGATTATTTTTAGTTTTTCGACTTAAAATACGTATCATACGTCTTATTTCTTCGTCTCTATTTATAACTGGATCTAATTCATTTCTAGCTGCTAAATCAGTTAGATTTCTACCATATTTTTTTAATATATCCTCTTTTGATTTTTTTTCACTATTCATGTTGTTTAACAATTCATCAATATTACTAAAATCCATAAAGCCTCCTTATGATTATTTTAGCACTTAAGATATTTTGTTGCTAAATATTTTATATTATTTTGTTTTATTTTTTGTTATATTTTTTTTATGCGTCTTAGAAATGATAGAAATTCCGAAGAAAACATTAAGAAAACAAAATATTGATATTCTCCCGATAATTATCCTATTATTTTGAATAAAGAATCAATAATCGAAATAGGCATGGGAAAAGGTGAAATGCTTACTAGAATGGCAAATGAAAATCCTAACATGATATTTTATGGTTTAGAAAAATATCCTACTGTTGCATATAAAGCAGTAAAAAAAGCAGAAAAATTAAATTTAAATAATTTTTTTATAATTCTTGATGATGCAAAAAATCTAAATAATATTTTCAATAATTATGCAAACACCATATGGTTGACTTTTAGTGATCCCTGACCTAAAGCAAGACATGAAAAAAGAAGGTTAACATATAAAACTTATTTAGATGGATATGAAAAAATAATGGATAATGATAGTACTTTAATTTTTAAAAGTGATAACGATAAACTATATGAGTATTCATTGGAAAATCTTATAAAAAATAAGTGAATAATTATTAAAAACGGAAACGATCTTCACAAAAGTTCATTTCAAAAAAATAATATAATGACCGAATATGAAGAAAAATGAAGCAAACTAGGAAAGAACATTAATTTCATTTTTGCTAAAAAACCTATAAAATAAAAAAAGTTGAAATTTAACGAATAGTACTATAATATAGCTAGTTATACTAATTTATTAACTAGTTTTCGAAAGGAAATATGACAAAAAAAGAATTTATTTTAGAAATTGCTAAACAAATGGATGTACCCGTAAGAATGGCAGATAAATTTTTTGATGCTTTTGTTTTTGTTCTTAAAGAACAACTAATTGCAGAAGAAAAAATTCAGCTTTCAAATTTAGGTACTTTCGATACTAAAGTTAGAAGGGGCCGTGAAGCTGTAAATCCTTTTGCTAAAGAACAAGGTGAAAACGAGAAGCAAATCATTACAATTCCTGAAAAACGTATTGTTAAATTCACTCCTTCTAAATATTTAAGAGATATTGTTAATTTCTAACTTATACAAGGTATAAAATCTATTATTCCAGGAAAAGATAATTCAAGATTTATACCTTGTTTTTTTATTATTTCGTAGGATATTTTTTTATTTAAGAAATCTCTAATATTCTCATATTTAACAAAATAAAATTCATCAAATATTGAAAAGAATATTATTAAAAATGATATTCCGCCGTTATTATTTATTTTTTCTAAATATTTAACTTGATGTTTCTTAATGTTATTTTTTGGTAAATATTTTTCGTTTGTACTTTTTGCTTCAAATGCAACAAAATTCCCCTTAAAACAGCCTATATAATCTACCGTACTTTTATTGTAAATTCTAGCTTCCGATAGTTCTCCTTTTTCATTCACTTTCTTGAATTTTACTGGAAGCATCTTTTTTTCAATATAAGCTATTTTATTCCTTTCATAATAATCAATTGTCTTGTTTATAATCGTTTCTAAAAGCATCCCACGATTTTTTAAATATGTATTCATACACTACTTAATTCTAGTTTAAGAATTAAAAATTGCATAATAAACAAAATGTGGAAAAAGAAGCGTTTTCGTTTAATTTTTGTTTAATTCAATATTAATATAAAATTAATTAATATGAATATTGGGGTAGACTTAGTTAAAATTTCTAGATTTAATAATAAAACTGAGGGATTTATAAAAAGAATATTACATAGAGAAGAATATGCCTATTTTACTGATATAAACGATAATTTAAAAACAAAAACTTTAGCAACTTTTTGAGCAATAAAGGAAGCTATTTTTAAGGCAAATAATTCGTATTATAGCTTTGCTAAAATACTACTTAAAAAAGAAAATAATAAGTGAATTCATCCTAATTTTTCTATTTCAATATCACATGAAGATGATTATTTAATTGCCTTTGTAATTGAAAATAAGGAGTAAAATGCTAAGTTTTAATCTAAAAATGATTTTTTGCTGACCTGTTTTTCTATGATATTTATGAAGAATCGTGGCATATGCAAAAAAATATAAAAAAATGCCTGAACATCACTATCCTCAGCAAAGAAATAATTGATTACTAAAAAGAGCAAAAATGCTCCTTTGAATGTACAATATAAAACTGATTATAAAAGGATATAACAATTTACCTAAAGGACCTTTTATATTAACGCCTAATCATAAATCAAATATCGATCCTCTAATAGTATTAAAAGCTCTTGAAAAACAAACAAAAGAAAAAGATGTGCAAAATAAAATCCCCACTTTTTTAGCAAAGAAAGAATTAAGAAAATCTAAATTAGCGATGGCCGCTATAACTTTAAATGATGGCGTATTGATTGATAGGCAAAATTTTAGAGAGGCAATCAAATCTCTTAAAGAATTCGGTGATTTTGTCAAAGAAAATCACACTGTGGGAGTAGTTTTCCCTGAAGGAACTAGAATCAATAGCGCTAAATTAGGAGAATTTAAAGAAGGCGCTTTTAAAGTTGCCTACAATTATTACCTTCCAATTGTTCCTTTAGCAATTTCTGACACAAGGGATGCTACTAATAAAAAAAGAAGAAAAAAATTGATTATTAATGTTACTTTTTTGCCTATGATTAAACCTAATACGATAATTTCAATGGAAAAAGGTGCAATTGCAAAAAAAGTTAAAAATAATATAGAAGAGGTTCTTTATAATGGCCACTAGAGTAAGTTTATATGAAACAGAAGATAAAAAATATGATATTAAATTAGAAAATTTTGACGGCCCTCTTGATTTGCTTTTAGCTTTAGTTCAAGAAAAAAGAATTGATATCATGGATGTTGATTTGGTAGAGCTTGCAACTGAATACTTAAGAATAGTAAATAATTGAAAAGATAAACTAGAAAATGGACAAAACGAAAATAATGAAGATGCTTCCGTTTTAGGAGATTATTTAGTTATGGCTTCAACTTTATTGCTTCTCAAAACTAAAATGCTTCTTTATACTCCTGAAGAAAAACCAGAAATAGAAGAAAGTAAAAGAGAAATTTTACAAAGACTTTATGAATATCAACAATTCAAAGAAGTTTCTAAAGCGTTACGTGAACAAGAAGGCCTTAGAAAAGATATTTTTATTAAAAAAGCTAGCAATGTAGATGAATTTATTATTGACGATGATAAATTAACTATTGATGGCCATTCAAATCCTCTTAAACTTATCCTTGTCCTTAGAAAAATGTTTGAAAGAGCTTTTGCAAATCAATTAAAAAAAACTAAGTTAGATCACTTTGATAAAACGCCTAAGGATCAAATCCCTTTTATTTTAAATCTATTCGAAAATCACGAAGTTGTTACTTTTGAAATGATATTTACTCAGCCTACATTAAATCACTTTGTTATAACTTTAATGGCCGTTTTAGATTTAGCTAGAAGACAAATAATTAGAATTTATCAAGAAGAAGATTTTGGTATATTAAAATTCGAGAAAGGCCCTGAATATGAAGAATAATATTATTGAAGCACTATTATACATACAAGGCGACGAAGGACTTAATTTAGAACAATTACAAGAAATATTTAACCTTAAAAATAAAGCTGAAAGCAAAAAAGTAATGAATGATTTCATCAAAAATTATAACGCTAGAGAAACTGCTCTTAAAGTAGTAGAATTTAACGAAATTTACAAATTTGCAACAAGAGAAACCTACAAGCAATATATCCAAAAAATGGTGCAAGTTGTTAAGAAACATCGTCTTTCAAATGCTGCCATTGAAGTTGCTGGAATTATTGCCTATAAACAACCTGTTACTCGTTCAATGGTTAGCAACATTCGTGGGATTTCAAGTGATAGTTTAATTGAAACTTTAGTCAATAAAGGAATGATAGAAGTAGTTGGTATTAGCAATACTCCTGGGCAACCTAAACTTTATGGCGTTACTAATAAATTTTATGATTATTTTAGAATTAAATCTATGAATGAACTTCCAAAACTAAACGAATTTAACTATATAGATGGCGAGGATAAAGAAGAAGATTTTAGCCTTTTTGATAGTCAAAGAGAAGAAAACAATTTTCATCAATAATAGTGTTATTTTGCACTATTTTTTAATATATGAACACAAATTGAAAAACTTTTAAAATAAGTAAAGAAAATGATTCTAAAAAGATCTTAAATTTTATTAAAGACGTTCTTTATGATTATCCAATTAGTCTTATTTATAAACTATTTCGCCAAAAAGATATAAAAATTAATGACCAAAGAATTAGTAATGAAAAATTAAGAATTAAAACTGGTGATATGGTAAGTATTTTCTTCGCAAAAGAAATTAAAACAAAAAAAGAAAGCAAGATAAATGTAGATATTAATTTTAGAATTATTTATGAAGATAAAAATATTCTTTTAATTAATAAACCAAGTGGTATTTCAATACATTCGGAAAGTAATTCTTTAGATTTACAAGTTTTAAAATATTTAAACTATAAGAATGAAATTGGAGAATTTAGAGCTTCTCATGTCGGAAGATTAGATAAAGAAACTAGCGGCCTAATTATTTATGCTAAAAATTATTTTTCAGTCGCAGAATTAAACAGAAAAATAAATTCTTTTGAAAAAATTTATGCTTTTAAATCAGACTATAATGGTTTAGATAGAGAAATTAATTTACTTATCGAAAAAAATAAAAATAATTTTCTAAAAGCAAAAATTATAAATTCTTATTTTGCTAACAAAAATACTGCAAAAACATATATTTATAAAAAAAATAATGTCTGATATGCCAAATTATTAAGTGGCAAAAAACATCAAATTAGATTAAGTATGAAATGCTTAAATGCTCCTATTTATGGGGATAAAAAATATAATGGACCTAAAGCTAATAGATTATATTTACATTGTAATTTTTTAAAGTTTAAAAACTTAGAAGGTAAATTGGAATATTTGAATGATAAAGAATTCTATTCCCCTATTCCTTGGAAAGAAAAATAATGAAAGAAATTAACAAAGATAAACTAAAAAATATTGTTTCTTCGATAATGCTTAATCCTACCAATGAAGTTATTGAAAATATCTTACAAGAATGAAACATATTGCATGAAAATTTAGCCATACTAGATCAATTAGATTTAAAAAATGTTGAACCATTAACTCATATAGATGAGAATAAATATATTGATTTTTTAAGAGAAGATAAAGTCGATACATCTTTTTCTATCAGTAAAAAAGATGCTTTAAAAAATGCAAAAGAAAAAGATGAAGATTTTATTATCACAGTTAAGGTGGTAAATTAATGGAACTAATAGAAAAAGGTAATTGAGACAAAGCTTCTTTAGAATTAAAAAACGATCAAAACAATGCAGTTGTAGATATTTTAGACAAATTTCAATATAAACAAAAAACTAATAATTTATTAAAAGATGCTGTTTTTACGATAAAAGATAATTTTGCTACTTCATTTAGTAAATCTACAGCTTCAAGCAATTTTTTAAAAAATTTTTTTCCTTCATATAATGCCACTGCAATCGAAAAACTTCTTATAGCAGGAGCTTTACCAATTGCTAAAGTTAATTGTGATGAATTGGCATTAGGTGGAACAGGAACTTTTAGTGCTAATGGATTAATTAAAAATCCTCTTGATGAAACTAGATTAGCAGGAGGTTCATCATCAGGTTCAGTTGCTACTTTGACTAAAAATATTTCTTTTGCTTTAGCTTCTGATACAGGCGATAGTGTAAGATTACCTGCTTCTTATAACGGTAAAGTAGGTTTTAAACCTTCATATGGTGCTATTAGTAGATATGGTCTTTTTGCTTATGCCTCTTCTTTAGATACAGTGGCTTATTTTGCTCATAATGTAAATGATATTTCTATTATTTCACAAGTTCTATATGGAAAAGACGACAAAGATTTTACTTCTATAGATGTAAAAATTGATAATATTGCGATTAAAAAACCTAAAAAAATTGCCTTTTTAAATACAAAAAAAATAAATGAAAAATTATATAAAAACTTTATTTCCCTTTATAAAAATCTTAATAATGATAAAGAAATAAAAATAGACTTAATTGAACCTAATACTACTATTTTAAAGGCTATTAAGCCTACTTATGATGTTATTTCTTATTCAGAAGCTTCATCTAATTTATCTAATTTAAATGGTATAGCTTTTGGCGAAAGAATAAATGGTAATAATTGAAATGAAACCATGACAAATAGCAGATCAAAAGGTTTTGGTTATATGGTTCAAAGAAGGTTAACTTTAGGTAGTTTTTTTCTTTATTCAGAAAATCAAGCAGAAATATTCATTAAAGCACAAAAAGCAAGAAGAGTTATCAAAAACTATTTAGATGATTTGCATTCTAAATATGACATTGTCATTTTTCCAGCAAGCGCCGATGTTGCTCCTTTAATTAAAGGAGAGAATAAAAATTATGACTATATGGAATATATTTTAACAGGCGATAATTTAGTTGGCAATCCTTCAATTACAATACCTTTTATGAGAATAAATAATTTGCCTATTAATCTTGCTATTAGTAGCAAAATTTATAGTGACGAAAACTTACTTTCTTTTGCTTTATGAATTGAAAAATATTTAAAGGATACTAAATATGAATAATTTTGAAGTAATTATAGGCATTGAAATACACTTAGAATTAAATACTAAAACTAAAATGTTTTCTCCTTCAGAAAATAGTTTTAATGCTAATCCTAATACTTTAATAAATCAAATTGATTTAGGTTATCCTGGAACATTACCTTTAGTTAATAAGCAGGCAGTAATTCATGCCGTCAAAATGGCAAAAGCTCTCAAAATGGAAATTGACGATGAATTACATTTTGACAGAAAAAATTATTTTTATAGCGATCTTCCTAAAGGCTATCAAATTACACAATTTTATAGACCAATTGGTAAAAATGGTACATTAAAAATCAAATCTTTTTCGAGTTACAAAGACATTCAAATTGAAAGAATTCATTTAGAAGAAGACACGGCAAGACAACATCATGAAAATGATGTCACTAAGCTTGATTACAACAGAGCAGGAGTGCCTCTAATTGAAATTGTTAGCTTTCCTGTAATTAAATCCAGCCAAGAAGCAGTGGATTATGTCGATATGATTAGAAAAGTTGCGCTTGAATTAGGCATTTCTGATGCTAAATTAGAAAATGGTTCTTTAAGAGCGGATATAAACATTTCTTTAAGGCCTTATGGCTATCAAAATTTTGGTACAAAAGTTGAAATCAAAAATATTAATACTTATTCAAACATAAAATCAGCTATTGATTACGAAATTAATTTACAAACTAAAAAAATACTTACTAATGAACCAATATTGCAACAAACAAAACGCTTCGATGAAATAACACAAACCAATATAGTAATGAGAACTAAAACAGGAGAAATTGATTATAAATATTTCCCAGAGCCAAATATTCCCTTTATTAAACTTAGTTCTAATTTCTTAAATAATATAGTTTTGGAAGAATTGCCTTGAGAAAAAGAAGAAAGATATAAAAAAGAAAATATCAATCCTATATACATAAATAGTTTAGTAAGCGACATTTCTTTAGCTAAATATTTTGATTCTATAAACTACGACGATAGAGATAAACTTGCAAAATTATTTTTTGCTGAATTAGTATCTCTAGCTAATAGTTTAAACAAAGAAGTTGTGGACTTAAATATCAAAATTAAACATATTGAGGAAGCTATTAAATTTCTAGATTCTGGAATAATATCTGGCAAATCATTTAAGAAATTAATTACTTTACTACCAAACTATGAAAAAGAAACTCTTGAGCAATTAATCAAAGAAAATGATTTAGAACAAATATCAGATCCTAAAATAATAAACAATTGAATAAATCAAGTTCTTAAAAATAATGATTCTTTACTAAATGAATATAAAACTAGACCAGAAAGAGTTGTGAAACAAATTGTAGGTAACATAATGAAAATTTCTAATGGAAAAGCTAATCCAATTGAAGTTAATAAAATTTTAGAAATTAAGTTAAATAAATAAACTTGTTAAATTTATTACTAAAATAGAAAAATTAAGAAACTAAAAAATAAGCAAAACATTAATCCATCAAAACGATCTAAAAAACCACCATGTCCTTTAAAAATTTTAGAATAATCTTTAACTCCATTTATTCTTTTAATCAAGGAAAAAAATAAATCCCCTAAACAAACTATAAATGGTGAAAATAGAGCAAAAAGCGCTTGTAAGAAAATTGATAATCCTATATTATTGCTTGAAAATAGTCCTAAACTAAAAGTTAATGAAAAACTAATTATTCATCCTCCGATAATTCCAAATAAAAATCCTTCTCAAGTTTTATTTGGAGAAATTATTTGTGCAAAAGGCTTTTTAAATCATTTTTTGCCAAAAAAATTGCCTCCTAAAAATCCCAAAATATCATAAGAGACTGTAATAAGAACTATTACGATTCAGTAAATGTAAGAATAATCTATTAAAAAATTGAAAATTTTAATCCCATTTGTTAAAACATAAATAGTTATAAACACATATAACATTCTGAGTAATGAATCTTCAATTTTTTGCCTTCTTGTTCTTAATTCAACTATAAAAAAGCAAATGGCAATAACTAAAATAATAATTACAGAAATATAATCTAAAGCAATTTGTTTAACATAATTTCCAATAAAAATACTTGTTTCTTTAAAATTAGAAACGAAATCTAAATTATCCAAATAAATAGTGCTTTGATTAAAGAAATGATAAGGAAAAAGAATACTTAACATTGCAATTGAAGCAAATATTAGAGATAAATAAATTTTTAATCTCATTGCATTAAAAAATTCATAAACTAAAATGCCAGCAAAAATCATTAAAAAAATTAATGTTGTTAATCTCGCTTCAACTTGTTTATTACCAAATATTGACAAAGGAATTAAAATCGCTAATGCAATTATAGTTATAACTAATGCAGGAAAAATTCTTTCTTTTAATAACTTCATAATTAGAATTATAATTTTATTTTTCCAATTTTTAAACCTTTGCTGTGGGGATAAGAGGCATAATGAGGAGGTCAAATTTTAATTTTTTTATATAATTTAAAAAAATTATATAGGGGAATAAAGTGAAGTATAAAAGAATTTTAGTTAAACTTTCAGGCGAAGGGTTAGTTAATAAAGAAAAAAGCCTTGCAATCGACTATAACCTAGTGAATAATATTGCATTACAACTTAAAACTGTTGTAGATGAAGGCGTAGAAGTTGCTCTTGTTATAGGAGGTGGAAATTTTTGAAGAGGAGCAAGCGCTGAAAAAAATGGTATACCTAGAAATAGGGCAGACTATATAGGGATGTTAGCAACAATAATGAACGGTCTAGCTCTTAGAAGCGGTTTTGAAAATGTGGGAATTAGAACACGAGTTCAATCTTCAATTCCTATAGATCAAAAAGTCGCAGAAAACTATGTTAATGAAAAAACAATGAAATATTTAAAAAATGGAGAAATCGTTATTTTTGTTGGAGGAACAGGCCGCCCATTTTTTACTACAGATACTGCTGCAACATTATACGCATCAGAAATACAAGCCCAAGTTATTCTAATGGGGAAAAATGGCGTTGATGGAATTTATGATAAAGATCCAAAAATATATCCTGATGCTATTCACTATAAAAAAGTTACATATGACGAAATTCTTGACAAAAAATTACAAGTTATGGATTTAACTGCCACAAGTATGGCTAGAGATAATAATATTAGTCTAATAGTATTTAATATTCTTGAGAAAGATTCAATTATTAGGGCGCTTAAAGGCGAAATTGAATGTACGGAGGTAATCAAATAATGGAATTAGAATTCTACTTATTAGAATTTGAAGAAGAATGTGAAAAAGCTCTTGATCATTATGTATTTGAATTATCTAAAATTTCTACTGGAAGAGCAAATCCTCAAATTATTAAAGGCATTAAAATAAATTATTATGAAACATTAACTCCTCTTGAAGAATTATCAAATATTAGCGTTCCAGAGCCACAACAACTTTTAATAAAACCTTATGATTCTTCTATAACCAAAGAAATTGTAAAAGCTATATTACTAGAAAATTTCAATCTTGCAGTTGCTGACGAAGGTAATCAAATTAGATTAACTTTCCCCGCATTAACAACTGACAAACGTAAGGAAATGGTTAAACATTTAAGTAAATATACTGAAAATGCAAAAATTGGCATAAGAAATGCAAGACATAACGTCAATAAAAGAATTAAAGCTGATGAACAATTATCAGAAGATTTAGAAAAAAGATATCTTGACGAAATTCAGAAAGTAACTGATAATAAAATTCTTCACATTGAAAAAATTACAAAAGAAAAAGAGAATGAGTTAATGAATGCTTAAAGTGTTCTTTTTTTATTAATTATTATATTATTTAAAAGAGGCAATATGTTAAACGGGTGAAGAGAAGGAAAGTTTTTTGGAAAATGAACTATTAGAAAAATTAGTTTTGTCGGTATATTAATAGCTATTTCTGTAGTTTTTTTAATTATTTCTGTTAGTTTTGTTCCTTTTTTTTCTTATCCTTCATTCAAAATTAGTTTTGTTGGTTTACCAGTAAAAATAACTGGTTTTATTTTTGGCCCTATAATTGGAGGTTTAGTAGGCCTACTAAGCGATTTATTAAGTTTTTTATTCCTCCCTACTAACTATAATCCCTTATATACTCTTGCAACTGCTTTAAACGGTGTAATTGCTGGTATTATTGGTTGATTATTCATGAAATTAATAACATATTATTTTGATGGTTCATATCGTGATACGGTATACGAAATGAAAATTATTAGTCTAAATAATAAACTAATGCAATTAAAGTTGAAAAATGAAGATGAAAATAAAATTAATAAGCTAATTAATAAAATTATAAATTTAGGTGAAAAAAGAAAAAAAATAAGAATTGTTGGAAATAGAAATTCATTGTTAAATTTTAACGTTACAATAGCAACTTTAATTTTAGTAGCGATAATTTTTTTAATTGTTTGACTAATTGCTACTAAGGTTAGTCAAAATGTTCTTGATAAAGGAATTGTAAGTAATCGTTTTGCATTGATTATGTTAATGACCTTAGGTTTTGCAGCAATGATAATTTTTCTTTGAATCGCAAGATTTTACATGAAACCTAAACATTTATTAGTTATTGTTCCCATAGTAATTTTTTCTGCTTTTATTGAACTTATCAATGTTCCATTAATTTCTCTTGCAGACGCTTTGACAAATTCTAATAGCGGCGAAGGATCAAAAGATATATTTATTTATATTTTTACTCATACATTATTATCTCCACTTAAAATTTGAGTAAATATGTTAGTAATTTTCTTTACTTACAACATCATTAATCCGTTAATAAATAAAAATAATGAAATTTCTTATTAAGAAGCTCTAGCTTCTTTTTTATAACCTAGTAAAAATAATAAAGAGGAGAAACAAATGTCAAAAAAAATACAAAAAATTTACGTTTGTGGGCCAACTGTTTATAACCATATTCATATTGGTAATTTAAGACCTATTTTGACATTTGATCTTATTTTAAAGGGATATAGAGAACAAAATATTCCTTTTAAATTTATTCATAATATAACAGATATTGATGACAAAATTATCAATAAAGCTATTGAAGAAAATAAAAGCGAAAAGGAAATTAGTGAGTTTTATACTGAAAAATATTTGAATCTTTTAAAAGATCTTAACATTGATACAATTACTCAAATTGAAAAAGTAACTGATAATATAAATTTCATTGAAAGCTACATAACTAAAATAATTAATGCAAATTCAGCATATAAAGATGAAAATAATAATGTATGATTTGACATTTCAAGAAATCAAAAAAACTATGGTACTGTATCTAAGCAAAATATAGACAAAATGATTTTTGACGAATTATCATATGGAAAAAAATTTAAAGGCGATTTCGCACTTTGGAAAAATACTACTTTGGGTATTAAGTATAAAACTTCTTTAGGACTAGGTAGACCAGGTTGACACACCGAATGTTGTGCTTTAATTGATAAACATTTTGGTAAAAACGGTGTAAATATTCATGGCGGAGGAATGGATTTAATTTTTCCTCATCATGAGAATGAAAATATTCAACACTTCTCCATATATAATAAAAATTTAGCCGATAAATGGTTAAGAACAGGACAAATTAATTTAGACGGAATAAAAATGTCAAAATCTTTAGGAAATATTATTTTGGCTAGTAGTTTTATCGAGAAATATGGAACAGAAATAATAAAACTTATTATTTTAAATTCCAAAGTAACTGCGCCTATCAACATAACTAAAGAGCTAATAGAAAATATGCAAATTATTCAAGATAAATATAAAAAGTTTGTTTTCAAGTTTTATTCAAAAAAAATCAAATTTATAGAAATTAATACAAACAAAAATGAAAAATATTATAAGTTGGTTAATTCTCTTGTAAATTATGAATTTTCTAACTTTAACTTTCTACTTAATGAATATTTAAAAATGTTTAATAAAAATAATGATGAAGAAATAGCAAACGTTATATTCAAAATTTTATCTGTTATACACCCTAAAATAACATTAAAAAAAGAATATAAGTTCTTTCTAGATGTTTTTGACAAATGAAACTATTTAATAAGTAAAAAAGATTACTCTAAAGCCGATAAATTGAGAGCAGTTTTAATTGAAAATAAATTAATTTAACAGTGGAAAAAACAAGGAAATTTAAGGATTTTAATATGGAAAAATTATTATTGTGTGGAAGAAATAGTGTTTTTGATGCTCTTAAAAATAATTTTCCAATTGAAAAAATATTTATTGCGAAAGAAAGCAATAATCTTTCACTAAAAATAAAAAAATATAATGTTGCTATTGAAATAGTTACAAAAAAAGATATAGAAAAAATTACTACCGAAAATCACCAAGGAATAATTGCTGTATTAAAAGATTTTCCTATTTATGACTTAAATTATTTACTAAATGAAAAACCTAACAAAGTATTAATTCTTGATCATATTCAGGATCCTCATAATTTAGGGGCTATAATAAGAACTGCTAATGCTTTTGGAATAAAATTCATAATAATTTCAAAAGAAAGATCAGCCGATATTACTAACTCTGTTTTAAAAATATCTTCTGGAGGATTTATAGGAATAAAAATAGTTAAAGTAAATAGTATTTCAGCAACTATCCACAAATTAAATAAAAATGGTTACTGAATTTATGCTAGCGCTTTAGAAGAAAAATCAATCTCTCTTAATAAAATAAAATTCAATTCTCCTTCAGCATTAATTGTTGGTAATGAAAATTATGGTGTTTCTAAATCAGCATTAAAAATGGCTGATCAAATTATACATATAGAACAATTTGGTAGCGTTCAATCATTGAATGTTTCTGTAGCAACAGGAATACTTTTATATGAATTTGTTAAATAATATGAATGCTTTAAATACTTGAAAATTTTTAGAAATAGAAAAATCAAAAAATAATGGGGAATTTATTGAATTCATAAATAAAATCAGTAATAACTCATTGATATACATAATAAATTCCATCTTTTGCAAAGATATAAAAAAATATATTAATTTTTCTCTTCTTAGATATAAAAGTTCAATTCTTGAAGTAGATGATATTTATAATTTATTTCTAAGTGATCTTCCTTACTTTTTACGTAAATATTTACCCAATCTAAGAAAAACTAGTTTTAAAACATATCTAGAAAAAGTAGTTAATTTATATACTATAAATAAGATTAAATATTGAAATGCAAAAAAACGTAATATTCAATTAGTAAATATGGAAATACAAGATTTTCATTTTCTTGAGGATAAAAATGCTCATAAATTAATGAATGAAATATTATCTGATAATGACTTAGAAAATTTTTATAATAGTCTAAATAAAAATGAAAAAAATTTCATTAAAGCAATCGAAACTAATGATAAAAAATTAAAATACATGACTACACAAAAAATAAACTTTTATAAATGTTCATTTATTAAAAAAGTAAATAATTTTTTTAATTATTAATTTATAATATGAAAAAGGCCTCTAGGTCTTTTTTTGAAGCATTAAGGTTATAATTTTTTATATGGAAAAAAGAAAAATCACACTTGGCTGTTCACTTTGTTATTCTCATAATTACACTACAAATAAGGGTAATATCAATCAAGAAAGAATAATAATCAAAAAATTTTGCAAAAAATGCAAGATTCATACTATTCACAAAGAGGAAAAATAATGAAAATTACGAAATTTAAAATCAAAAAAGAAAAAAAGTTTTATTTTCGTAAATTTATTAAAGAAATAAAACGTGTTAGATGGCCTTCGGGTAGAAAAAGTTGAGTGTCTTTTTTCCAAGTAATAATATTTTCTGCTATTTTTGTTGCTATTGTTATCTTAATAGCTACATTATTCTCCCTTTTATGAGGAAAAACAGGTGTTAGTTAGGGGAAATATGGAAGATAAGAAATTTTCATGATATATGATAAGTACCGTCAGTGGTAAAGAAGATAAAGTCGTTGAATCATTAAAAAATAGAATTGTAAGTGAACAAGTTGAAGATTGTTTTGACATGAACGCAACTGAAAATGGTCCTTTTAAAATTTTCAAAAAACCTACAATTTCTAAAACCGAACTTAAAAAGAGAGAAAATGGCGATCCATATAAAGTTAAATATATAAATATATATAACGGATATATTTTTATACACATGGATATGACAGATAAAGCATGATTTGTTATACGTAATACTCAATATGTTACGGGATTAATAGGATCTTCAGGAAAAGGAGCTAAACCTACTCCAATTTCAATTAAACAAATTAGAAAAAGTTTTGAAAAAGAAGATAAATACATGTATGACTTCAAAATGGGAATATTTGAAGATGAATTTTTTGAAGGTGATATTGTCGAAATTTTAAGTGGACCTTTTAAAGGAGAAACTGGCAAAATCATTAACTTGAATAATCAAAAGAGAGAAGCTGAAGTAGAAATGGAATCAGTAGGAAGAAAAATTACAGTATTTTTCGAATTTAAACTTCTAAAAAATATAGATAAATAAAAATCAACCAAATGTTGATTTTTATTTATCTCCGTTCAAAATAGAATTAATTCTCTCTCTTGTTGGTTCTTTAATTAAGAAAGTTCCTGCAACACATGCATCTGCTCCTGCTTTAAAACACGCAGGTCCAGTAATGTTATTTATTCCTCCATCGACTTGGATTAAATAGTTTAATTCTTTTTTCAATCTATATTCTTTAAGTTTTTTTATTTTATCTATAGAAGTTTCTATAAATTTTTGCCCTCCCGCACCTGGTTCAACAGACATAACTAATACTAATCTTAAATAGGGTAAATAATCAATGATTTCATTTACTGAAGTTTTTGGTTTTATGGCCATTCCTAAATTCAAATTATGTTGATTTTTTATTAAAAAATTTAATATTTCTTCTTTATTTTTAACAGCTTCATAATGGAAAGTTAAAATGTCACCCACTTCTTTGTAAAGTTCAATTATTTCAAATGGATCTTCAACCATTAGGTGAATATCTTTGAAATGTTTAGGAGCGTTATCATTAATATTTTTAATTTCATGAAACTCAATAGCTGTGTTAGATACAAAAACTCCATCCATCACATCATAATGTACTCATTTTATTCCTTCATTAAGTAGGTTAATAACCATATTCAATCTTTCTTCAACTGGAACATTTAAAATAGAAGGAGTAACATTTTTACTTTTCATTTTTTGCCTCTTTTAATAACTTTAAATAATTTAAATATCTTTTTTCTGGTATTTTTTTGCCTATATTAAGTTTAACATTGCAAAATTCTTCCGGTTCATTTTCATGTAAACATCATTTAAATTTACATAATTTACTTAATTCTCTAAAAATTTTAAAAGATTTAGATAATTCATTTTTATTCATTTGAATATCTAAAGAAGAAAATCCAGGAGTATCAATTAATGAGCCATTTTTAAAATCATAAATTTTTGTAATTCTTGTTGTATGCTTACCTCTATTAGCATTTTTTGAAATCTCTTTTGTTTCTAAATTCAAATTTAGCAACTTATTAATTATTGTAGTTTTTCCTACCCCGCTTTGCCCCATAAAAGAACATGTATTATGATTGAATATTGGAGTAAATAATTCTACTAAATCATCTTTTTTATAGTCTATTTGGTATATTTTATAATTCATTTCTTTATACATTTCTATTTCGTTAGATGATCCTAAATCATTCTTTGTTACCAAAATAATAGGAACAATATTCTTGCTTTCTATCAATGCTAAATATTTATCAACTAAAAATGATTGAAAATCAGGGTTTTTAACTGACATAACTACAATAATATGATCAATATTTGCTACTTTTGGTCTTATAAAATAATTTTTTCTTTCATAAATTTTTTTGATAAATCCATCTAAATCAAATTCTACATAATCACCAACTAATGGATTTATATCGTTATATCTAAAACTTCCTTTAGCATTTAATTCATAAAATTTATTGTCGGCTTTAACATTAAACTTGCCAGCTATAATTGAATAAATTCTTCCTTTCATTAGACCAAAACCGCTATGATAATGATAATTACTATAAGCAAAGCGATTGCTCCTAAACCAATATATAAAGTCAATTTATTATTTATAAAATCAACAAAAGTTTTTTTGATCTTAATAGTTTTAACATCCAAAGGTTTTTCTAAACTTCTTTCAGGATTTAAAACTGTTTTTAAATCTGTTTTTAGAGAATAAACAGAATCATAACGCTTATCAGGATCCTTTGCTGTTGCTTTAATTACTACATTGGCAAAAGCTTGAGGAACATCAGCAATTTTTACTAAATCTGGCAATGGAGAATCTTCTTGTTTTTTGATTGTTTGCATTGCGTCAGCACCTTTGAAAGGATATTCTCCTGTTAACATTTCATAAATTAAAATACCTAAAGCATAAATATCAGTTTTAATTGTTGGTTTATTGTTCGTTTTACATAATTCAGGGGCAAGATAATAGAGAGAGCCAACAATTTTAGTAACTTGTGTATGTCTTTGACTTTCATCATCAAGCGCAAGACCAAAATCTATTATTTTTACAGTTCTTTCACTTGTTATCATAATATTATTGCTTTTTATATCTCTATGAATAATACCTGAAGCATGCAATTCTTCTAACCCATCTGCTATTTGTAGAGCATAATTTTGAACAGTTTTAATATTAAGTTTTCCTTCACTTAATTTATCTTTTAAATTAATACCGTCAACATATTCCATAATAATATATTGTTCATTGTCGCCAATATATGCATCTATAAATTTAGCAACATATTTAGAATTAACCTTAGATAAAACTTTTATTTCTTGTGAAAATCTTTTTTTACTTATTTCTTCGTCACTATTTTTTGGACTAACAAAATATTTCAAAGCATAAAATGTATTACTAGTGTCGTTTATTTCTTGAACTTTAAAAACTTTGGCAAAGCCTCCAGAACCTATGTTTGAAATAATTTTATATTTTTCATAAATTTTGCTATTTTCAATAATACTCATCACTTAATTACGCTCCAAATCTATTATTCCAATTGATAAATTATCTGTTGAATGACTTAAAATAGCTTCTTCTATAATTCTCTTACACATATCTTTTAAATCTATTTTAAGAGTTAATAAATTAGAAAAAGTAATATGTTCTATAAAAGCATGAACTCCATCAGATGTGGCTACTATTTTTTTAATCTGATCAAGATTTTTGCTTAAGTCAAATACTTCTATTTTGGTCCTTTTATTAGGGCCTAAAGCAGACGTTAATGCTTGTCATTTAGGAAATAATTTAGCATCTTCAAAACGATAATTTTCTTCATTTATTAATCTATTTAGAACATTATGATCTACAGTTATTTGTTTTAAATCGTCATATTTATTTACTACATAAATTCTCGAATCGCCAATATTAAAAACATACATAATATTTTCTTTTTCATTTACTAGACATGCCGCCAAAGTGGTTCCCATATCAAGTTTAGCTTCGTCTTTATTAGCAATAATTTTCATTTCATTTTTAACTTTAGCAATTGTTTCTTTAAATCAATTTACAAAAGATTCGAGATTATGTACTAAAGGTAAAAATTTTTCAAATGAATCTCTAAAAACATTAATTGTAATAGTTGAAGCTAGTGAACCCCCGAAATGGCCGCCCATACCATCGCATAAAATAAGTAATGTAAAATCTTCTTTTTGAAAAATGTCAACTTTATCTTGATTTTCTAGCCTTTTTATGCCTATATCTGTTCTCTTTGCTATTTTCATTTAATTAATTTCTTTAAGAATAATGTTTTTAATTTCGTTTGCTGCTTCTTCAGGAATATCATTAACAATATGGTAGTCAAAGATATCTTTTTCTTTTAATTCTTCTTTGGCTTTTATTAAACGTAATTTGATCGCTTCGTCATCTTCTGTATTTCTATTAAGCATTCTTTTTTCTAATTCAGCAAAAGATGGAGGTAAAACAAAAAAAGTAATTATGTTGAATTTATTTCTTATGTTGGGAATACTTAAAATCTTTTTTGCCCCTTGAGTTTCTATTTCTAAGAAAGGAATATTTCCTTCTGCATGTATTTTTTCAATTTCTTTATATAGAGTTCCATAGTAATTGTCAAAATGAAAGTTATATTCCAAAAGCTCGTCATTTGCTATTTTGTTTTTAAAATCTTCTTTCGTAACAAAAAAATAATTAACTCCATTTATTTCTCCTTGACGTGGTGCTCTAGTAGTTACTGAAACTGAAAATGCTAATTTTAAATTGTCATAAGCAAATAAAAATTTTTCAATTGTTCCTTTACCAACTCCTGATGGACCTGTAAAAATTACAATGGGCTTTAATTTTCTATTTTCCATAATTCTCCTAATAAATTCCAAATTTGCTAAATATTTTTAATATTATAATATTAATATTAAAAGTTAACTACCAAAATTGGTTATTGATACTACTACGAATGATTAAATTAAACGTATATCTTAACAGTTTTATTATTGACAAAAAGCCCTATTTTATAGGCAAATTAGTCTATGATTAGTGATTTTACTTTTTTTTAATATAATTCATAATAATTTATTTTGATGTTTACATTTGTAAGAAAGGAGAGAGATGATAGTAGCAATAGTTTTTTTAGTAATTATTGCTTTTGTTATTATCGTTGTTTCACTATTAATGTCTCCTGATTCAAATGGCTTTTCGGGTGCATTAGTTGGCTCAAGCGATCTAGAATTATTTAAAAACTCAAAAGAAAGGGGGTATAAAAAAATTCTTAAATACACTATGTTAGTAGGGGGAATTGTCATTATCCTCTTAGCTATAATTCTAAGAATTTTAATTAAATAAAAATGGTTAAAGAATTAGAAATATACAAAATACTAATCAAATATGCACCAATTGATTATTTAACTCTTGCGAGGAAAGCAAACATTAAAAAACATCAAAATAGTGAATTAACCTCTATTTTGAAAAAATTAAAAAACAATAATAAAATTACTGAAAACAAAGATCATACATATTCTCCTGTAAGTTTAGTTGAATCCGTTGAAGGAAAAATAGAATATGCTAGTGAAGGCAAATTTGCTTTTGTAAATGTAGAAGAAAATTCAGAAAAAAACAAAAGCATTTTTATTCCAAAAAACGAATTTAATGGTGCATTTAATGGTGATATTGTTAAAGTAAATGTACTAAGATATTTAAATGGTGATTCAAAAGATTTTGGTAAAGTAACTGAAATTTTGGAATCTAAAATAAAAACAATTAGTGGAATAATTAAATTTAAAAATAATCGTTTCTTTTTTGAACCGATTAATAAAAATTTTAAAAATTTCTTCTTCACAATAATAGATAGTAGTATAGTCCTTGAAAATGAAATTGTTGTTTCGGCAGAAATTTTAAAAAAATCAAGAAATAATTTTTGTGAAATATCAATAATTAACAAAATAGGCGATTTAAATGATCCCATGGTTTTTGTTAACTCATATCTTGTTGACAATAACGTTTCTAGTAATTTTTCTAAAAAAGTTCTTGCAGAAGCTTTAAAACTTCCCAATGAAATAGATAAAAGCGGAATAATAAATAGACTAGATTTAAGAAATGAAACAATTGTTACTATTGACGGAAACGATACAAAAGATTTTGACGATGCAATTAGCGTAAAAATAAATTCAGACAATACTTATGAATTAGGTGTTCATATTGCTGATGTTTCCTATTATGTAAAAGAAAATTCAGAAATAGACAAAGAAGCTTTAAAAAGAGGAACATCAATTTATTTAGTAAATAAAGTTATTCCCATGCTACCAGAAAAACTTTCGAATGGAATATGTTCTTTAAATCCCAATGTTGATCGTTTTACTTTAAGCACAATAATTACAATAGACAAAAATGGTAATACCTTAAAATGTGAAATTAAACCTACTATAATTCGTTCTAAATATAGACTTACTTATGACAGAGTTAATCAATTTATTAATGAAAATAAATTATTTGATGACAATAAATTAAACGAAATGCTCGATAAAGCAGTCGAATTAGCAAAAATAATAAGAAAATATAAAAATGATCAAGGTTATATTGATTTTGAAATTAAAGAACCATATGTAAAGACTAATGATAAAGGTGAAGTTTTAGACATCATTGTTAAAGAAACTGGCTTTGCTGAAAATTTAATTGAAGATTTCATGATGAGAGCAAATGAAGAAGTTGCTTTATATCTTGCTAAACATAAATTCCCTGCAATGTATAGAATTCATGAAAAACCAAGTGAAGAAAAATTGATCATGTTTAAAGAAATTTTGAATGAACTTAACATTAATGTTGAAATAGACATGAATAATATTACACCCAAATCTTTTAGAGAAACTATTGAAAAAATCAAATTACAAAGAGATGATGAATACACTAAGATGCTTTTTCTTAGAACAATGTCAAAAGCAATTTATTCTTCTAATAACATAGGTCATTTTGGTTTAGCAAGCAATAATTATTGCCATTTTACGAGTCCAATTAGAAGATATCCAGATCTTATAATACATAGAATCATAAGAGATTTAGTATTAAATAAAGACAAAAGTAAAGTATCTTACTATAATCAAATTTTAGAAAATATTGCAAAACAAAATACTGAATCCGAAGCACTTGCTTTATTAAATGAAAGAAGTACAAATGATTTAAAATTTGCTGAATATTGAAAATCTAAAATAGGCGAAAAAGTTACAGGACAAGTATTGTCAATCATGCCTTTTGGTCTCTTTGTACAATTTGAAAATCATACTGAAGCAATGGTTCACAAAACTAATATGTGTGATAATGAATACGAAATTAATGATTTAAAAACTGAATTTAAAAGTCAAAATAGAGTTATTAAAATCGGTGATAATGTAGATGTAATTATTTCTGGTGCAGATGAAAAAACAGGTAAAGTTGATGCTATTTTATATGAATGCTTTATTTCTCAAAATTTCGATAAAAAAGGCCTAAATGACAAAAAATAACAATCCTAATATAGTTAAAAATTCTCTTGGTTATGACTCTAATTTATATATTTATCAAGACAAAACAATGTTCAACTATTCAGTAGATACGATTTTATTAGCTAATTTTGTTTTTATAAATCAAAAAATAAAAAATATTCTTGAAATTGGCACTAATAATGCTGCTTTATCTATCTTTTTAGCAGAAAGAGATGAAAAATTAAAAATTGACGCTCTAGAAATACAAGAAAAAGCCTTTAAAATTGCAAAAATGAATGTCGATTATAATGAGAAGAATTCTCAAATTTCGCTTATTAATGCAGATTTTAATGATTTTTGAAAAGAGAAGATTAAAACATCACAAATGAAATATGACTCTATTGTTTGCAACCCTCCTTTTTTCCCAATTAAAAATACTAAGCAAAGTAAAAAGCTTACAAAAGAAATGCTCATTGCTACTCATGAAGTTAAACTTACTTTAGAAAATATTATCGAAGGTTCAGCAAAAATAATCGAACAAAAGGGATATTTGACTATGGTTATTCCAGTAGAAAGATTGGTAGATTGTTTTTTCTTGTTAAGAAAATATAAATTTGAACCAAAAAGAGTTAAATTTATTATTCCTAGAATTTACGATAAACCTAAACTAGTTCTAGTAGAAGCTAGATATCAAGCTGGTTGAGGAGTACATTTTTTACCTAATATTTACTTGCATGATTCTGAAAATAAGCATATTCACATCTATAGAGAAGAGGTTAAAAAACTTTACAAACCAATTAGAAAGAAGGAAAAATAACAAAATGAAAACTAAACCAACATTTTTCATTACAACTCCTATTTATTATGCTTCTGGTAATTTACATATTGGCCATCTTTACTGCACTATTATGACTTGAATTATTAAAAATTACAAAAAAAGTCAGGGATATGATGTAAAGTTTTTAACCGGCAGTGATGAGCATGGACAAAAAATTGCCAACAAAGCAAAAATTAATAACTTAAACCCAAAAGAATTTGTTGATAAGTTAATTAACTCATACAAAGAAATGTGAAAAGATTGAAATATTGATTTTGATTATTTCAGTAGAACAACAAATCCTTTTCATGAAGAAACTATAAAAGATATTTTTTCATTTTTTCTAAATAAAAAACTTATTTATAAGGGCAAATATGAGGGTCTTTATTCAGTCGAAGATGAAGAATATTTAACTAAAAACCAAGCAATAGAAAAAAATAATGAATATTTTCATCCTTCTTCAGGACATAAATTAATCAAAATGAGTGAAGAAAGTTATTTTTTTTCTATTAGCAAAATGCAAAAATGATGAGAAGAATATATAAAAAATCATCCTTCTTTTTTACTCCCTAATAAAACAGTAAATGAACTAATTAACAACTTTGTTTCACATGGTTTAGAAGACTTATCAGTAACTAGAAACAATGTTCCATGAGCAATTCCTATAAGAGAAGATAACGAACATACAATTTATGTTTGACTAGATGCCTTATTTAATTACATAACAGCGCTTGGGTACAATATTAATGATGAAAATTCTTCAGATTATTTAAAATATTGAAAAAATGGCGATGAAATAGTACATGTTTTAGGTAAAGAAATAGCTAGATTTCATTTCATTTATTGACCGATTTTTATTCATTCTATTGGCATAAAACAACCAACACATATTATTAGTCATGGGTTATTAAGAGATAAAGATGGAAGAAAAATGTCTAAATCTCTCAATAATGTTATTGCTCCTGAAGAATTATTAAACAATTATCATGACGAAATGATCAAATATTATTTTGCAAGTCAAATCATTTTTGGAGAAGACGGTAATTTTAGTGAAGAGCATTTGAAAAATACTATTAATTCTGACTTAGTTAATAATTTTGGAAATTTAATTTCTAGAACTTTAAAAATGATAAATAATAATTTTTCAAATGGCTTATTTTATAAACAAGCAAGTGATCAAATTGATAAAAATATAGAAGAAGAAATATTAAATTTTGATAAAAAATATTCTTTATTAATGAATGAATTTAAAATTGACAAAGGCTTAAAAGAAGCTATAAATCTAAGTGATAAATTAAATAAATATATCGATTTGACACAGCCTTGAAAATTAACTAATAATTTAGAAAAATTAGAACAAATTTTAATTAGACTTTTAAATGGTATATACACAGTTTCATATGCATTACAAATTTGTTTGCCAAAAAAAATGCAAGAAGTTGCATCAGTTTTAAATATTGATAGTTTCGAGAAAAATCAACTTTCTAATCTTAATAAATTTGATGGCAAAAAAACTGCAGACAAATACTTATTATTTAACAGAATAAAATAGGAGAATGATGATTTTTATTATTTCTAAAGAATTAAAAATAAAAAAAGAAATGAAAGCTAATTTCTTAGAAAAAATTAATGCCTGAATAATTGCTACTAAAAAACAAGAACTTAATTTATCAATAGATGGAATGTGAAAAGATCAAAATCATTTTCTTATTATCGAAAGATGAAGTACCGAAGAAAGCTATGAAAAATATATTTCTTCAGAACTTCATAAAAATTTATGAAGAGAAATAAAACCTTCTCTCTTGTCTAACCCATATTTGAATAAATTTAAAACAATTTCTTGATAAAAAAACTAAAACTTATAGTTAGTTAGATATAAGTTTTAGTTTTTTTATTATTTACTTGGAGTATAAATTCATCCTGTTGCTTTAAGTAAATTATTTGCTTTATCTACATTAAATGCGCTAGAACCCAAAGCTTGTTTTACTCAACTTCCATATGAAGTGTTTCCAGGAATTAAAATATAAGTTGCTGCGAAATCTTCTTTTTCTCACTTGTTAGTAGATAAATTGTAATAGACTGATTTATTACTTAAATCTGTGTTTCCAAATAAAATGCCATAACCATTATCTTTGTTCGATAAAGCATCACGAACTTGTTGTGAAGTAATTCCGTTTTGTTTTGAAAAATTGTCATTGAAATCAGAAATATCATCACCTATTCTCATTACTACTTTAAATTGTGCTTGAACATTATTTATTGTTAGTTTATGAGTATTAATATAATGCATTCTTTCTTCTTTTGAAACTTTTACATTTCTATTAGTTTGATTATAAGGCATTTGATCAGTGGCTTTATCAGTCCCTTGCATTCATCAAATTCAATCAGGCATATATTTAGCTTCTAAACCTAATTTAGTTAAATTAGTTTTTGAAGCTTCTAATTCAGTTAATTGATTTCTATTTGAATTAAACATTACAACTCCACCCTTAGATCAAACATGTTTAATGAAATCTATTGCGCCTGGAATTTCTTTAGATATTGCTTGAGATACAAAATCATGTCATGTTTCTGAAGAAAACGTTTTATCATTAGCAACTAATCAATTTTGGTAACCAAAATTATTTAAAACTGTTTCATCTAAATCCATAAATACTACGGGAATAAATTGATTATTTGTAGGAGCTGTGACTGTTATAGTATCTCCAGTTGTTTTTACACTACTTAATGAAACATTAGGTTGTTTTATAATAGCATCAAATGCTTCTGTTGCTTGTTTATAAACTTGTCTACCCATAACTTGTTTTTCAGCTGAAACACTATTTCATGTATTTGAAGAAGCTAAAGCAGCAGTGTTTAATTTACTTTGAGTATCTTTCAATTGTTGAGTTAATTTAGCGATTTCTTCATCTTTTTTAATGTCATTATTAATGTTGCTACTTTCTTTGTTACATGAAATTGCAATCATTGGTAAAGAAATAGATGATAGACCACCTAATACAAACAATAATTTAGAATATTTATTCATTTGCTATCTCCTTTTATTCTTTTTCTTTATTTTACGCTTTTTATTTTGACTTTGCTATAGTATGAAAATGTTTATTTTTGCTATAAAAAATAAAAAAGAACCAATTTATTTTTTAGTTCTTTTCTTCGTTAATTTCGGTTTTTTCTTCCTCTTTTGCCTCTTTGATTTCTTTTTCAATTTGTTCATTATTATTTTCTTGTAAAAGTTCATCTAAAGTGTAATTAACATGGGATTCTAATTTTTCTTCTTTTGGAGGAAGTTTTAAATTTTTAGCTATATATTCTATTTCTTCTGCAACAATTGTTTCTTTTTCTAATAAAGCAGTTTTAATCAATTCTAATAATTGAACATTTTCCTTAATAACATTAACAGCATTATTTTCGGCTTCTAACATTATTTTTCTTACTTCTACATCTATTTCATGTCCTATTTGGTTAGAAAAACCAGCAGATTTTAAATAATCTCTACCAAGAAAAGGTGAACCTTCTTCTTTTTCATATTGAATAGGCCCCAATGATGACATTCCTCATTCTGTTACCATTTTTCTAGCAATTTTAGTTGCTTTAGAAATATCATCGCTTGCTCCTGTAGAAACATTTTCATCACCATAAATAATTCTCTCTGCTGCTCTTCCACCCATAAAGCTTGTGATCATAGCGATAAGTTCTGTTTTGGACATATTGTATTTTTCATCTTCAGGAGTCATCAGATTATAGCCTCCTGCTTGTCCACGAGGAATAATAGTTATTTTTTGAACTTTATTACCGCCAGGTACTTTAATACCAACAACTGCATGCCCTGCTTCATGATAAGCCACCATTGTCAATTCTTCTTTAGTAATGACTCTATTTTTCTTTGCTGGTCCAGACATAACTCTATCAATTGCTTCGTCAATATCACCTAATTCTATGACCTTTTTATTACTACGAACAGCTAATAATGAAGCTTCATTAATGACATTTTCTAATTGAGCTCCTGAAAAACCAGGAGTTCTTTTTGCAACTTTGGTTAAAGAAACACTAGGACTTATTCTTTTTCCTTTTGCATGAAGTTCTAAAATTTCTTCTCTTTCTTTTACATCTGGCAAACCAACAGTAATAGATCTATCAAAACGACCAGGACGAGTAAGTGCAGGATCAAGAACATCAGTTCTATTTGTCGCTGCAAAGAATAGAATTCCATTATTTTCTTTCATTCCATCCATTTCAACAAGTAATTGATTTAGGGTTTGTTCACGTTCGTCGTGTCCTCCACCTAATCCTGCTCCCCTAGTTCTCCCTATAGCATCCAATTCGTCAATAAAAATAATTGCTGGAGCATTTTTTCTAGCTTCTTCGACAACACTTCTAACTCTTTTTGCTCCTAAACCTACAAACATTTCAACAAAATTTGAAGCAGAAATAAAATAGAAAGGGACATTTGCTTCTCCAGCTGTTGCTTTGGCTAATAATGTTTTTCCAGTCCCTGGCGGGCCGCCTAATAAAACACCGTGAGGCATTCTTGCCCCTGCTTGTTGATATTTAGAAGGATCTTTAAGATAATCAACTATTTCAGAAATTTCTTCTATTGCTTCTTTATTACCTGCTATATCTTTAAAAGTTTTATCACTTTTGATCTTTTGGGCAGGATTCTTTTCTTCTCCAATAACTCCTCCCATCATATTCATGCTTTTTTTCATCATACTTCTATATAGAAAGTACATTAAAAGAACGAAAATCAATGTTGGTAATATCGAAAGTAATAGACTTTGTCAAACTGATGTTTCTTTAAATGGCAATTGAGAAATATCAATTTTTCCTGCGTTAGTAGCAATATTAAGTAATTCAATGTAATTTGTTGTTGCAGGAATATTTAATTGAGATGCTATAGATGCTTTTTGTCCTAATAAAGTTAAATTGCCAATTTCATTATTTGAAACTATTTGATTAGCAAATCAGTTGCCGACATTAGCTACTTTTTGTATTTCAACAGCTCCTGTATTATCATGAAAAACATATTTAATTGTTCCAATATATCAATCTACATAAACATCTTTGAAAAATACATCTTTATTGGTCAAAGCTTTGTAAAAATCTTGATCAAATTGTCATCTAGTAACAGTAGTTTGTTGAGAAAATCTGTTGACAATCAAATAAATAATTATTCCAATAATAATTATTAAAAGAATTAAAGTTCACATTAGTGAGCTTTTCTTTTTATTATTTTGCATCTGTCTCCTTCCTAATATCAAGTATTAATTATTATATAAGTAAAACAATATAACTTACATTATATTGCCTTTATTTTTTACTAAATATTGATGATCATTAAGTTTATATTTCGATGTTCTATTACTTGAAACAATAAAATCTATTATGCTATTAATCTTTCTGCTATTTAATTTCACCCCAGGAAATTTAGTATACAAAAACTTATATAAAATACCTATTTTATCAGTTAATTTAACAAAAATATCTTGCGAAAAATTATTTTTCTTCCAAATTTCTAATTCGTTTTCTACATTTTTTTCATTCTTTTTGTTATCTCTATTCATTTTTAAAAACTTTTTGAAAAGTTTTTCTTTTTCTTTTATATTTAAAACTAACAAATCGTTTCTAATAGCGTTTCTTGTATACGATTCTAAATAATTAGAATAATCCAAAGCAAATACAATATTTTTCCTTTTGCATTTTTTAATTATTTGGTCTTTATAATATTTATTAACGAAGGGTCTAAATATGTTCATATTGTTAATAAAATTTTTCTTTTTAATTCCATAAAAAAATAATTTTCTTTTTGTTTTTTCTTGCATTAAAGCAGTTTCTATAAAATCATCCTTATGATGAGCTGTTAGTATTTTTTTTGCATTAAATTTGTCATATTGTTCTTTAAAAAAGGCATATCTGTCATTTCTTGCTTGATTTTCAAAATTGTTTTTTTTATAGTTATTATCATTTTGAAAATCAATATTTTTAATTTTTAAAATTAAATTGTTTTTTAAACAAAAGTTTTTAACTAAAGTAATATCGTGATTTGAATTTTCTCTATAGTTATAATTAACTGAACAAACAATTAAATTAGCTCTTTTATTTCTTTTTAATGCTCAATTAAGCAAAAACATCGAATCTGGTCCACCGCTAACTGCTAATATTATTTTTTTTCTTTTTATTGACATTAAATTTTTCCATAACTACTTTAATATCATTATAAGCAAAGGATAATGAAGCTTCTGCACTAATTTCAATTACATTTTCTAAAATTTCTAATTCTCTTATTTCAAATTTTGACAGTACATACTCTTTTAAAGGTATAACAGGATCTTTACCTATTCCTATTCTTAATTTTTTAAATTCGTTGCTATTTAACTGCACTCTGACATTTTCTACGCCATTATGTCCTGCAGAAGAGCCTCCGATTTTAATTTGTGCTTGGCCAATTTCAAAATCTTTTTCATCATGAATTACTAAAATATCAGAAGGTTGAATCTTATAAAACCTACTAATTGCAGCAACAAATTGACCAGAATTATTCATGTAGGTATCAGGTTTCGCAATAATCAAATCATCAATAATTGCATATTTACCCTCGAATTTAGATTTATCAAACGAAATATTTAATTTTTTTAATATTCTATCAATTACTAAAAAACCAATATTATGCCTTGTTAGTTTATAACTTTCTCCTGGGTTTCCTAAACCTACTATTAATTTCATCACTTCTCCTTCTTTAAAATTTCTTGCATAGAAGTATAAATTACTTCATTATTTTTTCTATCTCTAATTTTAGAAGCATATAAACTAATATCACCTATCACATTAATTTCTTCTTTTGCTCTTGATATTGCTGTATAAATTAATTTATTTTTTAACATATGGCTAAAATCACTAAAAACTAAGAAATTTACACAATTTGTTTCGGATCCTTGAAATTTATGGACTGTTGTAGCATAAGCTAATTTCAAATTTTCCTTAATTATTTCCTTTGAGTAAACAATTTTTTTATATTCAAAATCTACTATAAGTAAATTGTCACTTATTTCTACTACTTTTCCTATTTCGCCATTAAAAACATCTAAATCATAATCATTTACTATTTGTATAACTCTATCTCCTAAATATAAAGGCTCAGAATTAGATAAAACATCGAAAGAAATAGCATTAGGAATGGATTCAATTCTATATTTTTGAATTTTTTTATTTATTTCATTAACTAATTCATTTGTTGGAGCTAAAAAAATAACGTTGTCTTCTCCATACTTATTAATGTTATTAGTTCATATTTTATACAAGTTATTGTAAAAATCATTTTTACTAAAATCATAAAAATTCACTCTTGATGAATTTGATATTTCAAAAATATTATTTTTTATTTTATAAAAATGATTTATTAAATCTAAATTATCAGTTCTATAGAATTCATCGAGTTCTGTGAAAGGTATTTTTTTTGATTCTATTAAATCTCCTAAAATATTACCTGCTCCAATGCATGGAATTTGATTATTATCACCTATTATTACTAATTTTTTAATCATAGGACACTTTTTTAATAAAAAATCAAAAATATCAATATTAACCATTGAAAATTCATCTATTATAAGTATTTTTAAATCATTATTAATTTCACCAATATTTTTAAATTTTTCTTCCTTAGGGATTTTTAAAAAACTATGAATAGTTCTAACATTATCTAATCCTTTTTGAATTAAATTAGCGGCTGCTCTTCCAGTAGGGGCCAAAATTTGAATTTCATTTTTTTTAATATTACTATTTAAAAAATTATTATAAATTTCTTTTACTACATAAGATTTACCTGTTCCTGGTGGGCCTGTAATAATAGAAACTGGATAATCTATAGCTTTAATAAATGCTTGCTGTTGTTTAGAACTTAATTCATAACTTGAATGATTATTCTCAATAAAAATATAACTCTGCATAATTTTGTATATATTTTTTAAAATATCTTGCTCTTTTTTTCTTATTGATTCAGTCGTGATTTTAAGACAATCTTCAGAAAAAATAAGTTTCTTTTTACTTAACAAATCAGCTATTTTATCTTCTAAATCTTTGTTTTCTATATGATAAAATTCATTGATAAAAGATGCAATTTTAAATAAATCATAAGGTATTAAAGTGCTATTATTTTTCTCACAAAAATAGCCAAAATAATATAAAATAAAAACTTCATTTTTTAATGAAAAATCATCTAAATAATTAATTTGATTTAACTTTAAAGAATCTTCTAACTTTAATAATTTCAAAGGAGAAATGGAAAATTTAAAATAAAAATTGTAAATACTTTCCTTCATAATGTCGTCAAAAAAAGAAGACATATCTGTTTCTTTTCTCAATTCATTAAATAAAAAGTAAAGATTATTATTTAGAAAATATTTCCCTACCGAATCTTCAAGAAATTGTTTTAAAGAATCAGCAATTTGTTTTCCTAAAATATCTATAAAATAGTTATTTTTAGTAAATGAAGACAATATTGTTTCTCAATTATTTGTGCCACAAAATTCTTCTATTTTTTTTGCTTTTGCCGGCCCAAAATTTTTAATATTAAAAATTAAAATTTTTTTTATTTCGTTCCTTGAATATTTTGGTTCACTTATCTCATATATTTCATAAGAATCATATTTTTTATTGTACTTATTTAAAAATAAAATATACTTCTTTCTTTTTAAAAGATTTGACGTTTTAGAAATAACTTTATAATTTTTTTTAGTTTTATCTTCTACAAATAAATAAAGAATAAATCCTTTTTTTTCGAAAAGAATTTTTATAATTTCGCCTTCTATTTTTAATTGATTCTCTTCATCCATAGTCTAATTATATAAGCAATTTTTTCACTAACAATTATTAAACAAATTGCACAATATTATCAACATACTAATGTTTATAAAAATTCTTATGTAAATAATATTGTTAATAAACACTTTTTAGCTTAAAAACAAAGTATAAAATTGTTGATAATATTGTGGATATTATTCTTTAAAAAATAAAATATTCCATTACACTTGAAGTTTATAAACTCATATATTAATATTAATTTACT